>DAOPYA010000051.1:0-30579 GCA_035352635.1 Candidatus Rifleibacterium sp. | reverse complement strand
AGAGGTGAGGCAATTTTTGATACTGGTCTTGGAGGTCAGGTCGGGTTGTAGATCCCCGGCAGTAAGATAGGCAACGGCCAGCAACAGCAGGCCACCCAGAAAACTCATGTATCTAACCAGAATCTGACGTTTATACTTCCACATGCGGAAAGCAATATATGCAAGGCTTAAGAAAAATCAAGGGGCATTTGAACATCGATTTTTTTTGTAGGTTGTTAATCAGAATTATTTGTGTTAATGTAATTTCGTGTTGTATCTTTCACTGAGTTCAAGCGATAACTCAGGAGAGAGAGCTCAAGTCTCCGAGGAGCTTAATAAACGATTATGTCAGAAGAATTTTCTCTAACGCATCAGGTTGACGGCCCGGTGCTGGTCATCAGAACCAAGGGTTATTTAAATGATCTTGGTGCTGAACAGGTTGATGAGATCTGCTCTGAACATCTTGAGAAGTCGGTCAATAAAATAGTTATCAATCTTGAACAGTCGCCTCTGATTAACAGTATCGGCATTTCAATTCTTATTGGTGTTATCGAAGCGATCGAAGAATCAGGTGGGGCTCTTGCTTTTACCAACCTGACTCCCACCAACCGCAAAACTTTTGAAATGATGGGTTTGTTGCAGTTTGCAGAACCCTTTGACAAAGAGGAAGAAGCCGTAACTAAGTATAAGGGTTAACCTTTCATGTCTGAATCAGAACAGACGCCTTCGGTAGAACAAAAAATGCAGCAGCAGGTGCTGCGCTATGAGTATGTTCTTGAGGCTCTCAGCGACATCGGAGACGAGCTTTGCCGGGTCAGCAGTTTTGATGCCCAGCTTAAATCGCTCCTGCACCTGCTTCTTGGTACCCTCGGGGTTCGCAAGGGCGGCATTTTCCTTTTCGATAATTATAACAAAAAAGTTTCGATGCGCTGCTCATGGAAACTCGTCCACAAGACCTTTGACTACGACCTCCCACATGAAGAGATAGCCGGCCTCGAAGCAGATTCAAACGACATTACCTACCGGGCAGCTGATTTTAAGTATCTGCGCGGTGTTCTTGAGGCATTTGCAGAAGACAACCTCGATTGCATTTCCATTCTTAAGGTTCGAGAAAAGCTGATCGGGTTTCTGGTTGTCGGTCATAAACTCAAAGAAATACCTCTTTCTGATAAAGAAGTCAGTTTTTTAAAGACTCTTTCACGTAATATTTCGGTGGCGATCAATAATTTCCTGCTGCTTTCTGAACTCCGAGAAGCTAATGTTCGACTTGACGAAAAGATTCAAGAAGTGAGCATTCTCTATCAGGCTTCGCAGATGATTTCATCAGAACTGCAATTGCAGGCTCTTCTCGACATGGCTATGAGTGCCATTTCCGAAATTACTGAAATCGACAGGGGTACAACCTGGCTCTACGAAGAAGAGCACCGGCAGTTCAATCTGATGAGCCATCTCGGCGATGCCAGCAAATTACCCGAAAACCTTGCCCTCGAAGATTCAGACATTCTTCAACAGGCTCAAGAAAAGAAAGAATCTTTCGAATATCAGAAAGGCAAGAGTCTGCCAGCCGAACTGAAAAGACTCGATGAGAAAGTTTTTGGCGAATCTTTTGTCGTGGTGCCAATTCTTAATCAGGGTGAGTTTCTTGGTCTGCTGCACCTTTGTGCGACTTCAGGCGCCAGCGGCTTTACCAATCGTGATATCAGGCTCATTAAGGTTTTTGCCGTTCAGCTCGGTGCGGCCGTTAAAAACGCCCAGCTTTATGAACAGGCGATTACCGATGGTATGACCAAGCTTTATCTGCACCGCTATTTTAAACAGCGTCTACTTGATGAAATCAAACGTGCTGCACGGTTTAAACGCAATCTTGCTCTGATAATGGTTGATATCGATCACTTTAAATTGTTGAACGATAATTACGGGCACCAGACTGGCGATGAAGTGTTGAAGCATGTTGCTTCGATTCTTCGCCGGGCCGTGCGCACCCATGACCTGCCCGTCAGATATGGCGGCGAAGAATTCGCCCTGGTGCTGCCAGAAACTGAGATGACTGGTGCTGTTGCTGTTGCAGAGCGCATCAGACGTTCTATAGAAAATGATTATCTCGAAGTCAGCGGGGTTGTTTTAAAAGTCACCGCCAGCTTCGGTGTTTCGGTGTTTCCTGATTGCGCTGACGACATGGATTCCCTTATCAAGGCTGCCGACGTATCAATGTACTGGTCTAAAGAACATGGCCGCAACCAGGTTACCGCCGCTCCGGCAAAAACAAGCAGAGAAGCCGACTGACCGCGTTGCCGCATTTTTAATGCTGGTTGAGATCGCGTATCTTCAGCTTACCGCCCGACATTTGCGTAATAGCATTATTTTGCTGCGTCGAGGGGTTATCTCGTTTTTGATGAATTGCCAGCCCTTATCTTCGAGATGAGCGAGTTCATCTTCGCGGTAAGGCCTTACCAACATACCCTTTTTGCTGCCCTTGACGTAGATGATCGAACCGTCATCGGTAACGATGGCATTATTGTCGCCAGCCATTTCAGAAAAACTGTCCATGGTCAGAAGCATGACCCCTTCAGGCTTCAAAACCCTGAAAGCTTCATCAACAGCTTCCGTGAAGCTGTGCTGGTCAAGATGGTCAAACAGATGGTGCGCAAGAATGCCGTCAAGGCTGTCTGAGGCGATGGGCAGATTTCTTGCATCAGCAGTGAGCACCAGACCTTTAAGTTCTTCTTCGAAAAAATTGTTCTTCATCACTCTGCTGGCCTTAAAAGAAAGGTCAACCCCGATGATGCTGAAGCCAACCTGGCTTAAATACAGGCTATTACGACCTTCGCCACAGCCCAGATCAAGAATTACGCCATGACGGGGTACATGATTAAAAAGGTGCTGTACCAGTTTTGCTGACGGAGCGATCATTCCGTGATACTTCAGAAAGCGGTTCCAGGTTTTTTCCCAGTAGGTGCGGGCCTGAGTTTCAATCTGATTGTTCATCTGGCGCTCCCATCGTATTCTACGGTAACCGCGGTAATATCATCATGCTGTTCCGCATGCCGCGAAAACTCCTGAATTTCCTTGAGAAGGTCTTCGGCGGGGTTCTTGCCACGTAACTTGGTCAGAAATTTCTTCAATCGGGTTTCTCCGTATTCGTGTTCATCAACATTTCTGGCCTCGGTAACCCCGTCGGTGTAGAGCAAAAGCAAGTCACCTCTGGCGAGTGAGAAGCTAATATTCTGATACTGGTAATCTTCGAGGATACCCAGCGGGAGACCCTTGATTGATTTTTCACGCAAAATCAGATCATGACCCCGGCCGCTGGTCACAAAAGCCGGGTTGTGCCCGGCGCTTGCCAGTTCAACATTGCCAGATGACGCATCTATTATAACGTACATCGCGGTAATAAAACGATCATTGGTAATATTTTTTGCGATGATGCGATTGGCTCGCGAGAGAACTTCTCCTGCAGTCATATTTCCAAGTTCCATGGTCGAAAGTGTGGTCTTGAAAACAGTCATGATGATCGCCGCCGGAACATTCTTGCCGGAAGCATCTGCAATGACGACACCGAGACGATTGCCGCCCAGGTCAAAAAAATCGAAATAGTCGCCACCAACCATGGCAGCAGGCTTGTTAATTTTGTTGATCTTAAGGCCGGGCACTACAGGGATGCTTTGCGGCAGAAGGTTTTCCTGGATTTCTCTGGCCATGTTCAGTTGATCGTCCATGATTCTTTTTTCATCGTGATCCTCAAGCAGCGAATCGGTTTCTATGATCGAAGCGATCTGATGCGCGATGATTCTGATAAAAGAGACTTTTTGCCCGGGCAGATTAATTTTCGGGTCCATGAAGTAGACAAACAGCAGGCCCCGGGTTTTTTGTTCGTCGTCATTTTTGCCCGGAACCACAAGATTGAATGTTATCAGACTGCCGCTTAAACCCTTCTCATGCTCCCGTGAAGTTAAAATCGGGTTCATGCTGATTCGGTGGGGGGGGTATCTTGAATCATAAAAATAACTGTCATCTTCGTCGAGCTTCATTTCATCGCTGTTTTCGTAATACCAGCCCGTCAGGCCTGCGCCAAGGGGGATTTTCTCCGGGAAATCTGGATTCACGCCAACCGACTCAAGATATGGTCTCATTTCAGGGCTGCGAACAAAATCATCACTGAATCTGGCATCTCCAAGTCTGATAAAATAACGGGCTGCCTCGCCCTTTTTCTTATCATCGTCAGTTTCTGAACGGCTTTCAATTACCATGGTTTTAACCAGGTCGATTTCAGGGCAATGATCGATCAGCAACTGGGTAATGCTGTCGACGGCACTTTCACGCCTGGCCCAGGGTCTGTCGAGGCGGGTTTCGGTCTGGTGCATTTCAACGTATATTTTGGCCAGGCCACTGATTGAATTCAAAAAGACATGATTAACCTCGGCCTGCGATTTCAGCTTCTCTGCCATCTTCTGAAAATTTTTGCCGAGGGTGTCGATCTCAGAGATGTCAGATGCCGGCACCTGAAGCGTGTCATTGCCGAATCTGAACTGCGAAATCAAGCTGCTGAGTGTCTTAAGGGGGCCACCAACCCTTCTCGGAAACGAAATGCTCAAATATATGCCGGTCAGCATTACAATGGCAAGAAAGGCCTGAATCAGCCGGTAATTGCGACCCGCATGTGCCATCAGCTGATCGCTGACTGATGAAATCAGATTCCAGAAGAATCTTGCCTCGCTGGTCGCAGCGGTGACACCCTGTTGTTTAAGGGTGTTGAGGCTTGCCTGCAGGCGGCTGATCTGGTCTTCAGTTTCAAGAAGGTCGCTTTCTGGAGTTTCAAGAATATTGCGCAGTTTAAGAAATGAATCAAAAAAGCCTTTAACTTTGTCGCCGACTTGCGACAGAACGCGGCGGTGAAGGGTTGTAGTACTTTCCTGCACCGAACGGTCGAGCAGAAACATGATGGCGCGGAAACGGCTTTCAACCCGCTCTGCTGAAGATTTTCCCGAACCCTTTGTGGAATCCTTGTCTTTTTTGACGCTCAGATACAGGGCAATTTCTGTCTCTGCCAGGACCAGATCTTTTTCAATTCTCGAAATTTTGTCTATCAGCGACGAGGTATTGCCCAGAGAAGCCTGAAAGTCAGGGTTTTTTAAGGTAGTATTCAGATCGACCATCATGCTTTTAAAGCGCTCGAGCAGGTTAATCACATCAGCCCGTAGGCCCTCGGCGGCTTTTGATCGTCGGCTGGCATTTTTCCGCAAGATGCGGTTGCGACTCTTAATCAGAAGGTCAAAGGCATTCAGTTGCTTTTTAAAATCGGCGAACTGCAGCTTGACTTGCCTGATGTTCTCCAGGCGTTCCCGATCTGTGATTATTTCTTCGATGCGGGTTATGAATTTTTCTATTTCGAGAATCCTGGCGCTGTAATCGACGTCGTTGCCAACTGCATCGTTTTTGGCGCTTTCATTCATTATTTCACCGAGCTGGGTCCAGCGTGCCGCAACGTTTTCGTAGGTCTGAGCGATGGTTATATTAACCGGCAGTATCTGGGTAACAAAGCCTTCGATATCCCAATAGGACATCGAAGTCAGCCCGAAGAACACAAGGATTAAGGCCAGAACCGCGAGAATACCTCTGGCCAGGCGCCGTTGCAGGCTCATCGGGGCCTCATTTCATTGATGTCAGACGTTAAAACGGAAATTGATAATGTCGCCGTCTTCGACCACGTATTCTTTGCCTTCAAGTCGGGCGAGCCCGGCAGCCTTGACCCCTGCCATGGTTCCTTTGGCGAGAAAATCCTTATAGGCGACAACTTCGGCCCTGATAAAACCACGTTCGATATCTGAGTGAATTTTGCCGGCGGCCTTCTGAGCGCTGGTGCCGCGTTGCAGGGGCCAGGCACGCACTTCGTCTTCGCCGACCGTGAGAAAGCTGATGTAGTTGAGAAGACGATAAGCTTCAGAGATCAGGCGGTTGCGACCCGATTCCTTGATGCCGTATTCTTCAAGAAAGATCGCTTCTTCTTCGGGTGAGAGAGCAGAAATTTCCATTTCGGTGGCAGCTGAAATGAGCATTGGAGACCAGCCTCGCTGCTTGCATGCTTCTTTAAAGGCCTTTACAGCTGGGTCTGCCTCTGATTTGAATTGATCGTCAGAGCAATTGCCAACCAGAAGAAGGGGTTTCTGGGTTAGAAATCGGTAACCGCGCAAGCTGTGTGCCTGTTCATCAGTCATCGTGAACTCAGAGATAAAGCGATTGCTTTCCAGAAGCTTCTGCAGGCTTTCCATGAGCTCCATTTCCCTGATCAGTTCTGGTTTTTTGCCAGCTTTCATTTCTTTGTTGAGGCGTTCAATCTTGTTGATGACCATTTCCAGATCGCTGAATATGAATTCAAGGCACAGTTCTTCAAGGTCAGCCACCGGGTCGATCTTGTTGTGAATGTGGGGGATTTCTTCGCTGGCAAACAGCCTGATAACGAGCATGATTGCATCACAGCTTCGGATGTTGGCCAGAGTTTTACTGGCTGACTTGCTTTCGGCATTGCTGATGCCCGGAATATCGGTGAATTCGACGGTTGCATAGGTGGTTTTCTTGGGTTTGAAAATGGTTACCAGATGATCTATTCGTTCATCTGGCACCTTGATAATGCCATTATTGATTTCATCGGTCTGGGCAAGGTAATCACGGGTCTGCGCTTTCGCCCGGGTGGCCATGTTAAAAACACTGGTTTTACCTGACATAGGCAGGCCGGCTAATCCGATTTTCATCTGCTGCTCCTGAATGCTTAATTTTAACGGCTGTATCATAGCACAGACCGGCTGGTGACGCGAATAAAAAGGCGCATCACCTTCTGGGTGATGCGCCCGGTTGCACATGCTTGATCAAGAACTGTGTTCGAAAGAAAACTTGATCAGATCAGCATCCCGGCTATATTGCCAGTCAGAAATGAGGCGAAGGTTCCGGCTAAGAGTGCTCTGAGGCCAAGCTTGGCAAGGTCACCACGCCTTGACGGCGCAATGCCACCGATGCCACCGATTTGAATCCCGATTGAACCAAGATTCGAAAAGCCGCAGAGAGCATAACTGAGAATGACCCGGGTGCGCATGGTCATCTCGGCAATCTGACCATTGATCAAGGTTTTGCCATTCAGATAATTCGCCAGATCAGCGTAGGCAACGAATTCATTAAGAATGGTTTTTTTGCCGAGCAGTTCGCCGGCGATAGCAAGATCCTGGGTTGGAACGCCAAGCATCCAGGCAAACGGGGTCGCGATAAGGCCAAGAAGGGCTTCAAGAGTGTTGTAGCTCGTCATGCCAAGCCAGCCGGCAATTATGCTCCAGAAGTGGTTGCCCATTGCAATCAGGGCAATAAAGCCGATCAGCATCGCGGCAACATTGATAGCAAGCGCCATGCCTTCAGAACAGCCCCGGGCGGCGGCATCGATGACGTTCTGATCGATAGACTCAATTTTGAGTTCAAGCTTTCCGCTCGTTTCCGGAACTTCGGTTTCAGGAACCAGTATCTTCGCGAAGACCAGGGCAGCCGGCGCCGACATAACCGAAGCAGCTATCAGATGGCCCGCTATACCGGGGATTGCATCTTTTAACATGCCAACGTAACCAGCCATGACACCACCAGCGATGGTAGCCATGCCGCCGGTCATGATGCAATGCAGCTCAGAGTTAGTCATCTTATCGACGTAAGGCTTAATTACCAGTGGAGCTTCAGTTTGCCCGACGAAGATGTTGGCGGCTGCACTTAGCGATTCGGCACCCGAGGTCTTCATGGTGCGCTGCATTACCCACGCAACATAGTAGACAAGGCGTTGCATGATGCCAACATGATAAAGAAGCGCCATCAGGGCCGAAAAGAATACGATAGTCGGTAGCACGTTGAACGCGAAGAATGAACCGGTCGCGGCATTTAACTGCATGCCCGAAAGTTGGTTGGCCAGTTCTGGTGCATGCGCAGGGTTTCCGGCACTGACCGGAACCGTAAATTTAACCAGGTTGCCAAAAACAAAACTGGCGCCGGCTTCAGTAAAACTGAGCATTTTGACCACGGCATCATTCAATACCGCGAATAACTGCTGGCCTGGTACGGTTTTCAGAATTAATACTGCGAAGACAACTTGAAGACCAATGCCCCAGCCGACCAGTTTCCAGTCAATTTTTTTGCGATTGGTTGACAACGCATAACAAATGCCGATCTGCACAATCACGCCGATTAAACTGGCAATATATTCGTTCATTCCTTGCGCTCCTCATGATTCTAATTGGCCAGAATAATACCACAACCAACCAGAAAAAGCACAGAGAAACATTGACAAATAAAAACGCAGAGACCCATTGCCGGGCCTCTGCGTCTACGGTGACTGCGCTATTACAGATCGACGCTGGTTTCTTCACCACGATCAGGGCTGACTTCGATCACTTTGCCCGAGAATTTCACCGCGACCTTTTCGCCGGCCGAAAAATAGCGTGCCAGTTCAGGGTGTTGGCGGCAAAGCTTGAAGTATGCTTCTGACCAGGCTTTGACGACGATTCTGTCTTTATTGCCTTTGATTTCACTGTCAACCCAGCAACCATCAATCAGATAAAAAGTTTTGGCATCTATTTCCTTCTGATCGGGGGCTTTAAGAGTTGCAGAACTGCCGCTGCCCTTTGATTCATTCTGCCATGAAGGTCGGGCCATGCTTTGTGGGGCCGCAGCAGCTTTTAACGAATTCATCTCGCGGGAAGCACCAACCGCGTCTGCCCCGTCTGACAGGTCCTGCAGGCGTTCCATCGAGAATTTTGCTTTGCCTTCTTCAAAGGCTGCTGATGGCATCGAATCAGGTATCATCGTCTGGCGAAGGTTCGGCCCGTGCTGGTCGTTGTCTTCAAGAACCAGATAAGATGTGTATGGGGTAAGAATCCCATAGCGTTTGGCCAGGGTGATGATTTCATTCTTTAATTCTTCATCTGCGCCATTTTTTCTGATCTGGTCGAGCAGAAACCCGATTTTGCGGGTGGCCCAGATTTTTGCAACAAAGGCATTTTCGTTCTCACGAGCCGGAAAATCAGCTTCAAACTCCATTTTAACCGGCGTACCCCTGATGCTGCCGGTCAGGGTTATCAACGCCGAGCCAGGCTTGCTGTAGCGCCCGAGAACCAGAATGTTGCTGTCTTTAAAAACATCGGTCATTTTTCTTGGGTAAATCTGAGCGGTTTCAACATTGCTAAACTGCAGACCAACGTCTGAAAGCACTGGGTAAGTCAGCTTTGCAAACAGCGAAGAGACTTTAATTTCCAGGTCTTCTTCTTCAGAAACGTAATCAGAAACCCCGCCGTTCTGTTCGGCCAGGTTATCAATCAACTCGGCATTCAGCTGATCGCCAACCCCAAAAGTAAAAATGCGAATGCCCGCAGTATTTTTGCCGGCAGCAATCTTCAGGATTTCTTCAGGGTCAGTCTGCCCGGCTGTCGGCTTGCCATCAGTTATAAAGACGATGAATTTTGGATTTTTTGATTCACTTTTATTCAACGCGCTGATCGACATTTCGAGAGCTTCTGAAATGTTGGTGCCGCCCATGGCCTCGAGGTCTTTGATATGACTGAGTGCCCCTTCGCGGGTTTCGGCAGACAGTCTGGTTAAACCGCTTTTATAGGCCTCAGCCTCAGTAGAAAAATTGCACAGCAGAAAATTGCTGCCTTCTGAGAGTGAATTTATGCAGAACTCAAGGGCTTTGTGTGCCTGCTCGATCTTTTTGCCGGCCATACTGCCTGAAGTATCTATAGCCAGAGCAACATCAATGGCTGGAATTCTGGTTTCCTGATCTTTCAGTGCCGGCGCCAGCATTAACATGAAAATGCCGTCTTCAGATGGGTCGGGGCGATGGCAGAGCGAAGTGATGGCAATATCTTTTTTTGCCACTGAGTAATAAAGAACAAAGTCTTTATCTGGTCTGATTTTGTCGGCTTCAAAGCCGACCACAGCTTCCCGATCATTCTTGCGGCTGACGGAAATTTTATGGGTCGGTGAATAAACCGATGCGATCGGCAGATCAGACTTGATGTGGGCTTCAATAGCCACGTCCTTCATGTCATCCTGGGTGTATTTTTCGATGTTGAGCGGGTAAACATAGCGAACCAGGCCGGCTTCCATTTTTAAAGCTTCCTGATAGCCGAGCTTGACGCTCTTTTCGCTCAGCGGGTTGATCGGGTAAATTCGGGTTTTGAAAACGCCTTGCCCCATGTATTCAAGCAGGCCGGGGTCGCGCATCTGTCTAACAATGTCTTCATAAATTTTTCGGGCTTTGTCAGCATCAAGCAACTCGCCCTTTGTCATTTTCCCTTCGACATCCATGGCAAAATCGCTTATTGATGCGCTAAGGGGCAGTGGGAAGATATAAAGCCCTTCAATGACGCGGTTATCATGATTATAAAATTTCTGATCGACCTGGGTGGTGGCCGCCAGATTGTTAATGGCGATTTTTACGTGGTGTTTGGTAACCGAGAGCGGCACGGTAAAATTACCAACTGGCGCGGGTTGCGGCCTGATAATGAACCTGGGGTTAGGTTCTTCTGGGTCAACCGGAAATATCATGCCATCAGCAAAAGCTGCGCTGGCAAACAAAGACAGACAAAAAGCAACAAAGAGCACAAGTCTAAAAAGCTTTTTCATGTTTCCTCCCGTAATGGTTCATGAAACTTCTAACGGCATAACACAAAACCGGATTTAAAAAAAGCGCTTTGCATGCTCGAAAATAATTATTGTTAACTCCATGAAATGCTACCCGGCTGACAGACAGACCCAACCGTTAAACCCATTGAACTTTGTTTCTCAAGGATTCAATAATCTCTTGCCGACTGACGATAAACAGTTTTAAGATGGTGACGGGCTTTAAGTATTCGATAAAATCAAGTTAAACGCAGCCTCAATAAAATCGGGTTTGCGAGCCGCTGTTCAAAAAAATAAACATGTTCTCAGGATAAAAAATGGGTTATCGTGACCAACCTTACGAAATTATAAGCAAGGCTTTGCAGGATATCTACCAGTCTCCAGATGTTCATGAGCTCTATTCTGCTTTGTTTAAAAGCATTGCCGAATTGGAAGCAATTGAACTTGAACCGAACCCTGACGAGGCAAAGAAGATCTTTAATGGACTTCTGAGCCTCCACGCTTTCCTCGAAAAAAATAACCGCTCAGTCGAAGCTGAAAATCTGCTGGCGCAAACTATCATTACCTTCCCTCATTTCTATTTTCCCAGGCCCCCAAAAGCACGGCTCAGCGAAAATCCAGACACCCTTCTGCTCCAGAGTGCCCGAGAAGCTTTGCGCCTGAAAGCAGCCCCCGAGAAGCCTCTGATGGCGTTGACTCTGTTTGAGGAACAATTTCGAAAGGCAAGCATCAATCTGCCATTGCTGGCAGCAGAAATAGCCTCTGGCTCCTTTTGCCGGGAAGGCCCCGGTCGGGCCGGCGAGCTTTTTCGAAGTTTTGCTGACATCGCCGCTGTTCTGCAGGATACTTCGGCACGCGATGCCCCCTGGGAACTGATGCTTCAGCTGGCTGTAAAGATGAATAACACTGTCAGTGGCTTTAACCAGTCCTATCTTATTCTCAAAGCTCTCGAAACCGTAAAAACCTCGCGGCCGGCGGGCTGGTTGCTGGGTGAACTGGCACGCAACCAGGCATTTTTTCAACGCAATCATTGCTGGAAAAACATTGATGAAGCCTGCATTGCCGGTGATGAAAACGCTATTCTCTTCTGGGCTGACAAGGCATTGCCCCTGGTTAATGAAACCTTTGAACGTGATTATCTGTTGCAATTGAGAAACAACGCGGCCAGCAAGATTGTTAAGCCAGGTAATTCTTCGGTAATGCTGGTGGTTGTGGTAATTTTGATTGTGATTGCTTGTGTTGGAATTTTGCAAACCGAATCGGATGTTAAAAGAAAATTAAATCTCGAAGCAACACGCAAAGAAATTCTGCAGGCAGTTAAAGCCGGCATTAAACCTGCCGAAAAGCCCCCTGAGCCTGAGCCCGTCCCTCAGGTCGTCATTTCTCAGCCTCCGATCAAAAGCCGCAGCGGTTTGCTTGAATTTAAGCCACCCCTCAGGCCGCATTCCCGCAGACTGACCCTTCCCGAAGTGCGCCACGCTATTTTTCAGAAGGAAAGGCTTGCACATCTGAAGGCTCAGTCACTCTCTAAATCTGAGGCCATACTGCTCGAAGAACTCGAAAAAGACTGGCGCAGCCGTTGCGAGTTTTATGAATACAGCAACGAAGATCGTGAAAAAGTTTTCTGGGATCTTCAGATACACAGTATCAATCTGCAGCTCGATGCAATGGATATTCTTAATTCCTGGAGAAAAGAACCTGATTATGAAGGCAAAATTCTTGAGTCAGGGGTAACGCTTGATTTTAGCAATGCCCTGCATTTTCAGATAGCTGTTAACCGATTGAAAACGTTGGGATTTTTGAGAACCGACAGCGCACCAAAATACTGGGATGAACAATGCGCCAGAGCCCTGATGGAATTCAAAGCAACCAATCTTTCGATCCAGGACGCCGTCTGGGATCGAAAGACTCAGGAAGCCATGTTTCCACCAAGGCTGAGATGAATTGTTGGCAATGATTACATCAGACCACGAAGTATGGTCAGAGCAATCACCTGGAACCTCGTGGTGAGATAGTAAAGAACTGTATCGAGACCTAGCGCATCAAGTATCATGTCAGAACCCTCAGGCGAAATTATTTTGCCGAGAATGGTCACGCCGCATAGAAAAACAACACTGCCCATGGCGGCTAACTGAACAAGCTCGAAGTTGCTCATTTTGGTTCCGAGCTTAACCGCGGTTGTCCAGATAAACCAGCCATAGGCCAGGCAAAAGAGCGCCAGAAGAATAAGGGTGAAAACCTCGGCATACTCCTGAGATGATATCAATGAATACAATACTGACATGCTATGTTCCCTTGTTTATCGCAGTTTTACAGCCAGTTCACTTTCAAGCCTGCTGACCATGCGTGCGATTACCGGCTGAATCTCTTCGTCGGTGAGGGTTTTTTTCTGGTCGCGAAATGTCATGGCAAAGGCAAGAGATCGGCAGTTCTCGGGTATCCCTTTTCCCTGATAGACATCGAAAAGGTAACAGTCTTCCATCAGGGTTTTGCCTTCGCCGGTCAGAACCTTCAGAATATCCCGATGTGCGACGCTAACCGGTGCTATCAGGGCCAGGTCGCGACGAATCGCCGGTAACTCAGGAATCGCCTTCATGCGGCTTGCCCCTTCGATTGCGGCTGCGAAACGGTTCAGGTCGATTTCTGCGATAAAGATGCATTTCGGCATTTTCTTGTTGTCGAGCAGATTGGGGTGAACCTGGCCGAATTCTCCGGCCGGTGCCTTGCCAACCATCAATTCCATCTGCAGGGCCGGGTGAAAAACGCTGCAGCTGCCCTGTGCATAGCGAATTTTAACTTTTAACAAATCGGCAATATTCTGAACCAGACCCTTGACGGTGAACAGATCAAATGTTTCGCTGCTCTTACGCCAGTTTTTCGGATCGGCAGAGCCTGAAAACCCGATGCAAAGGCGTGCGTGTTCTTCGCTCATGCCGCCGGCGGCCGGATGAAAGGCTTTGCCAATTTCGAAAAGTCTGAGATTGAATTCATCGTTGAGAATGTTGCGCTTCAGGGCATCAAACATGCCCCATTTGAGACTGGTACGCATGGCGCTCAAATCTTCAGAAAGCGGATTCTGCAGCATCAAAGGCTTCTTTTCGGTGAAACAGCCATCGATTGCAGTCGGAATAAAACTGTAGGTCATGATTTCATTGAAACCGCACGATACCAGATGGCTGCGCAGGCGTTTTTCAAGTTTCTGCAGCGGAGTGGGTAACTGCAAAACCGAGGTGATCGCCGGCAAGGTCGTTGGGATATTGTTGTAGCCATACATTCTGGCAACTTCTTCAATGATGTCGGCTTCGATTGACAGGTCGTGACGGTAGGGTGGTACACTGACCACCAGGTCTTCGCCGTCTCGTTTTGTGTCGAGTTTCAGCCGGAGCAGCAGTGTTTCGATCTGGGCCGGGCTGAGGTTAATGCCGATTACCCTGTTGACTCTTCTGGTTCTGACTGCGATCTGTCTTAAGACTTCTGGCTTCGGGTAGGCATCAGCAATGCCCTTGACCGGCTGACCACCGGTCATTTCTTTCAGCAATCGCACTGCTTCATTCAGGGCAATCGGAACATTGTCGATGTTGGTGCCACGTTCGAAGCGATAAGAAGAGTCGGACATCAGACCCAGCCGTTTCGAAGTCACGCGAACTGTAGTAGGGTTAAAAAAAGCGGCTTCAAGAAGAATGCTTGTGGTAGCGTCGGTTACCGATGAGGCTAGACCGCCCATAACCCCTGCTATTGCCATCGGTTTTTCCTGGTCGGCGATGACGAGCATGGTTGAATCGAGATGGCGCTCAACCTTGTCGAGGGTGACGAGGCGTTCATCTTTGCCTGCCTGCCTGACGATGACCTTTTTGCCGGCCACCAGGTTGTAATCAAAGGCATGCATCGGGTGTCCGATGTCAAGCATCAGATAATTGGTGACGTCAACGACGTTATTAATCGAACGTATCCCTGCTTTTTCAAGCCTTTCACGCATCCAGTCAGGGGAAGGGCCCACCTTGACATTGTGCATGACCCGGGCGCCGTAGCGCGGGCAGAGTTCGCGGTCGCGAATATCGATACTGACAGAGTCAGAAACAGAACCTTCGCCATCTTCGTTGCCAAGCGGGTCACGATGCAGCGGCAGATTGAAGATCGCCGAAAGTTCGCGGGCGATACCAAGATGCGACAGGGCATCGCCACGGTTCGGGGTTACGCTGATTTCGAAAATCACCTCATCAAGACTCAGGGCCGAAACAATATCCTGGCCAATCTGGCTGTTTTCATCAAGAATATACAGCCCACCGTGCTCTTCAGAGATGCCGAGTTCTTTCTTGCTGCACATCATCCCTGAGGATTCGATGCCCCGGATTTTTGCTTTGCTGATTTCAAAGCCAGAAGGGAGGCTCGCTCCGATCATAGCTACCGGAACCTTGTCTCCGGCTTTCATATTGTTGGCACCACAGACGATCTGCAGCGGTTGACCGCGGTTCACATCGACACTGCACAGCGAAAGCTTCTCTGCGTCAGGGTGTGGGTCGCGGCTCAAGATTTTGCCAACCACGACATTGTTAAGATTTTTGCCGGGCTGAATGATTTCTTCAACTTCAAGACCGGTCATATTGAGGGCGTCGGCAATTTTCTCGGGAGTTTCATTAATATCGATATAGTCTTTAAGCCAGCTTAATAGAACTTTCACTTGTTATTACCTCAAAATTGTCTCAAAAAGCGGATATCGGAGCTGAAAAGCAAGCGGATGTCGTTGATGCCGTAACGCAGCATGGCAATGCGATCAATGCCCATGCCAAACGCAAACCCGGTATATTTTTCCGTGTCGTATTTGACGGCCTCGAAAACCTTGGGGTTAACCATGCCGCAGCCAAGCACTTCCATCCAGCCGGTGCCCTTGCAAACTTTGCAACCCTTGCCTTCGCAGAAGATGCATTGAATATCCATTTCCGCTGAAGGCTCAGTGAAAGGAAAAAAGCTTGGGCGAAACCGGAACGGCCTTTTGCCGAACATGTTTTCGACGAACATCGCCAGTGTCCCTTTCAGGTCACTCATGCTGATATTTTCGCCGACTACCAGACCTTCCATCTGATTGAACATCGGAGAATGGGTTATGTCGCTGTCTTTGCGAAAAACTTTGCCAAGCGCGATCATCTTGAGCGGCGGGTTGAGGGCTTCCATGGTGCGAATCTGCACCGGAGAAGTCTGGGTGCGCAATACCTGGCCGGACTCAAGATAAAACGTGTCCTGCATATCGCGTGCCGGATGATTTTTGGGAACGTTCAGAGCCTCGAAATTGTAATATTCTTCCTCTATTTCAGGCCCTTCAGCCATGAAGAAGCCCATCGAAAGAAAAATGTCCGCGACCTCCTGGGCGACCTGAATTACCGGGTGCAATGTGCCGGAAGCCGGGTAAATCCCGGGCATGCTGTGATCTGGCTTCTCGGCATTCAGCTTTTGTTCCTGTTCCTTGAGCGCCAGGTTGCGCATGCTCTCATCGAGCGAAGCCTGGATATGGTTTTTCAGCTCATTGATTGAGGCTCCGGCCGTTTTGCGCTCTTCGATCGAGAGCTTGCCAAGGCCCTTCAGCAGTTCGGTAACTTCGCCCTTTTTGCCGAGGTATTTGACTCTGAGTGCCTCAAGTTCGGCAGTCGTAGTGGCGGCTTCCTTTTCGGCGAGGTATTGCTTTAACAGATTTTCGTGAGACTCAGACATTTGCTCTCCTTCAGAAATTGTATGATCATTCAACCCTTGGGGCGGCGAACCCTTGCCCACTCATACAGGCAGATTGCTGCCGAGGTGGCAACGTTCAGTGATTCTACCTGTCCTTGCATGGGTATTGCAAGTCTGCTGTTGCATTCGTGCAAAATTTCTTCGGCAAGCCCCTGACCTTCCTGGCCGAGAAAAAGGGCGCAGCGCTGCGGAAAAATGAAATCAGGCAGCGGTTGCCCATGCATGTCAGCGCAGATTGAGGTTATTTTATTTTTTTGCAGCAGTTTAAAAAGTTCTGGCGCAGCAATTTCAGCGGCCACCGGCAATCTGAAGCTCGAGCCCATGGCGGCTCTGATCAGCTTGTGATTGTATTGGCTGCAACACCCTTTAAGCATCACCAGCAGATCGACCCCCATCGCTTCACTGCTGCGCATTATTGTCCCAATGTTTCCGGGGTCTTGAAGGCGGTCGAGCACCAGAATCATGCCAGCCGACCCCAGAGCCTCATCAAGAGCCACGGAGGGCGGAGGAACCAGAAAGGCAATTATTTCAGCCGGGTTCTGCACGCTTGATAGCTCGCGATACATTTCCCGGCCAATCTGATAGCAAAACCGCTCTAATTCATGCTTGTCGCGCAGCGCCCGGGCATCTTCGACGAAGACCATTTCAGGGGTAGCCCCTGATTTTAAGGCTTCATCAAGAAGTTTATGCCCTTCAACCAGCAGCAGTTTCTCGTCGCTGCGCCCTGAAAATACCTTCAGGGCCCATTTGAACTGCTGATTTGCTTTTGATTCAATCTGCTTCAATTAAATTCCCCAATAAAAAACACCCGGGTGCGTTCCCCGGGTGTTGTGTCTGATCAGAATCAGGCTACTTTTTTGGCCATCTGTACGATGCCAGTGAAGGCCTGGGGGTCGCGAACGGCCAGGTCGGCAAGAACCTTGCGGTTCAGTTCGATTCCGGCTTTCTTCAGACCACAGATAAAACAGCTGTATGTCATTTCGTTGATGCGGCAGGCAGCGTTGATTCTCGTGATCCAGAGACGTCTAAATTCACGGGTGCGTTTGCGGCGATCACTGAATGAATGGTCGAGAGCGTGCAGAACTGCCTGCTTGGCGACCTTCTTAACATTATTATGAGCTCCCCAGAAACCCTTGGTTCTGCGGAAAAGCTTCTGTTCTTTGCGTCTTGCGTTACTTGAACTCTTGGAACGTGACATGGTGATAACCTCCTGATAATTTAATTAATCCCAGTTACTCTCGACACTGGGTCAGGAGTACGGCAACATTACTTTCAGAGCATGTTCATTGCCCGGTTCGCAATTGGCAGACTGGCGATAGCCTCTTTTGCGTTTGCTAGACTTCTTGGTCAGAATGTGGCTGCCATAAGCTTTGTAACGTCTGAACGCACCGGAACCTGTTCTTTTGATGCGTTTTGCAGCACCGCGATGAGTTTTCATTTTCGGCATAATACTTTCCTCCTGATGGCAGTATGGCTACTTCTTCCGGGTTCTGAAGAGAATCATGGTTATGGCGTTGCCTTCCTGTGCGGCATCTTTTTCGATATCGGCGTCTTCACCAAGAATAACTTTCATTCTTTCGACGACTTTATAGCCAACTTCGATATGGGCGCGTTCTCGGCCCCTGAAGGAAACGGAAACCTTTACCTTGTCACCCTCATCAAGAAATTTCTTGATGTTGTTGCATTTGGTCTGAAGATCGCCTTCATCAGTTTTCGGGCGAACTTTGACTTCTTTCAGCTTGATGACTTTCTGCTTTTTCTTGGCTTCTTTGGCTTTTTTAGTAAGTTCATACTTGTATTGACCAAAGTCCATGAGTCTGCAAACGGGCGGATTCGCCGCTGGGGCTACTTCTACCAGGTCAAAGCCCCGCTCTTCAGCCATTACAACGGCGTCGCTGGTGTTTACGACACCGACCATGCCGCCGTTTTCATCGACCAGGCGAACCTGCGGAACCCTAATCCTTCTGTTGATGCGTACAGTACCTTTGATACTCATACCTCCGGAAAAATAAAAATGGAGCAGCAAGATGCTACTCCATGAACATTGCGATTCATGTACCCCTTGCGGGGCTAACCTTTTTGCTTGAGCTTAAGGTGAGGAATCAATCCTGCTTGCTGTTCTATGATGTTAGCAAACCCCACCCGGCAAGTCAAGCACTTTGTATACTTTTTTCAGGGTCACGTCCAAAAATAAACAGAAAACCGCCAAGAAAAACCATCGAAACCGGAATCATGAGGAAGGGCGAAGCGCCGAGGCCGGCCGGGATGTAACAGAGCACGATTGCTACCAGTGCGACAACCGCAGCATAAGGAGCCTGGGTTTTGACATGGTCGATATGATCAGAGCCTGAGGCCATAGAAGACATGATCGTTGTGTCTGAAATCGGACTGCAGTGATCGCCGAAGATTGAGCCTTCGAGAACCGCACCAATCGAGAGAAGCAGTGACTGCTTGACAAAAACCATCATTTCAGGGGCGTTCGGCAGATTGGCAATGTTTGCCTGATAATGCTGAAGATTAAGATGATAGGCCAGGGGAATGCTTATTGGCAGCAGAATCGCCATTGTACCCCAGCTCGTTCCGGTGGCAAATGAAATCAAACAGGCGATGATGAAAATGATCGTCGGCAACATCCAGTATGGAACGACCTCAGTAACCATGGCCACAACCCAGTGGGCAGTACCGAGTTCGGTACAGACGGCGTTGATCGACCAGGCAAGAGTCATGATAATTACTGCCATAATAAGGGTTCTCGCACCGTCTACCCATGCCTTCAGACCGGTTTCAAGGTTGATCAGGCCCTGTACCCAGCCAAGAAGTATCGCAATCATCGAGCCAAGAACACTTACCCAGATAAGTACTCTTGTGGAATCAGCCCCGCTGAATGCCGACCTCGCTTTTTCAGAAAAGGTCATTGTTGAATCTGTAAGAACCGCTTTGATAACTTCGCCTTCCTTCAACTGAGAGAGTGCGTTAAAAGCGTCCTGTCCACTTTTCCCGTCTATGGCGGTTTTTTCGTCAAAATTTAGTCGGGCAAAACTATAGTCTTCGCCTGAAACAGTCATGGTTCGACTGTCTATGGAAACAGCAATGACGTTAAGGTTTGTTCCGCCCTGGAGCTCACCGGTTGCAGCCTGCTGAATATGGTAATGCGGAGAATACATGCCGCCATCACCAAGCAGCCCGACAAAAGTGCCGATAATTACGATGGCGATAGGAATCGCGGCGTTATACCAGCGTTTCGGCATCTCAGCCGGTAATTCAGGGGCGGCCGATTCAGGGCTGCTGATTGGCCGCGCCGTGTCGGCGAGAATCTTTCCTTCATGGAATGAGCGCTGCTCGGCTTTGAGCATCGGGCCGAAATCGCGGCGGGAAAAGGCGATAATAAACCCGAAGAAAAGCGTCAGAAGGCAGTAGAATCTGAACGGCAGCGTCTGAAGAAAAACGCCATAAAAATTGGTTTCAGGGATTCCGAGATTAACGAATGCTTCGCGAATCAGGCCGATTTCGTAACCGATCCAGGTCGAAAGCACTGCTATCCCGGCAACTGGCGCCGATGTTGAGTCAACGATATAACTCAGCTTCTCACGGGAAATTTTGTTCTTGTCGGTGACCGGTCGCATCGAATTACCTACGATCAGCGTGTTGGCGTAATCGTCGAAAAAGATGATAACGCCCATCGCCCAGGTTGCAAGCTGAGCGCTGCGCGGACCCTTGACCATACGTGAAATCAGGTTCACGATTCCTTGCATGCCCCCGGTGCGGTTTACGACGCCGATCATCCCGCCAAGGCAGAGAGAAAAAATGATGATGGCTGAGTGTGCAGTGTCGGCGACTGATCCGAGAAGATACTTGTCGAGAGTTCTCAGAAACCCGATGAAAGGATTATACGAAAAAACAAAGGTCGCTCCAATTACCGTACCTAAAAAAAGCGAGCTGATTACCTCGCGGGTTATGAGAGCGAGTATTATTGCCAATACCGGCGGAAGAATCGACAACCAGCCGGGTATACATCTTACCCGGGCTGATGCGGTCTGGTCGCCAACCGTAAAGGTCAGTTCGCTGGTTCCGCAGGTCGGAATTGCGAATTTGATGGTTTTGATATCTTTGGGCAGAGAGACACCGGACTCTATTGTCTGATTGTTCGCCGCAATTTTGTATTGGATGGCCTTGTCGCTACTTTCATCAAGACCACTGATTTCGTAGTCTGATTTCACCCCGTTTAGAACAAAATTCGGTGCTTTGATGCTGATTTGAGCGTTTGAGACGTTTGTAATAAGAAAAAAGGCAAGGAAAAAGACAATCGTCAGCTTGATGTTTTGCATTGCGCCATCCTTGATTGAGGTTAAGTGAGATCAGGGGAATTTAAAAATCTTTTAGCCTTTGCTGCCAGTTGCGATTTCTATTGCTTTCATCGCCATCAAGGTTTTTTATTTGCAATTGCTTGATGGCAATTATGGCCTCTTCAACGTGTTCAATTTCTTTTTGAACTCCATCAGGAATCATGGCTGCGGTAAGTCGTATAGTGACTTTTCCGTCATAGGTAGTCTCGATGCCGGCAGTGCTGGAGTAATCCCCTGGAATAATCGACTTGATGTGGTTGGCGACGCGCGTTGTCGTTTTAGTGTCATTGCGCATTAAAGCGCCGTTATTTATGGAATAGGTTACTTTGATATAATCTTTTCCGTCTTTTTCTTTGTCGATATCAAAGAGCCTGGTTTCATCATCACCGGTCTCTTCTGGAATTTCCATGCAAATGGGTGTGTTTCCGCCCGGTACCTCAATGGTGTGGATGTATTTTCTGTCTTTTGGTGACGCGTCAGGATTCTCAGCTTTCACCCTTGAACTGGCAATGTCTCTTTCAAGCTGGCGCATGGCAATTTGCGCATTTTGTCGTAATGTACCCCGGGCTTCTGAAATTGCCGAGGTTCTCAACGCACTGCTTGTCATTTTTTGTAAGGCAAGCCCCATAATAGATATCAGGAACAGTCCAATAAGTGCCTCTACAAGCGTGACGCCAAGCCTGAGTTTGCAGTTATTCATGGCGCAAGAGTGTTAACCTTTACAAACGCTAACCTGCGCTCACCTTTGGTCGCTTCTGCAGTCCAGGTGACCATTGCTTTGAAGGAAATGGACTCTATCGGAGAGTCTTGTTTCAGTGTCTCGACTTCAAATTCGAAGTCTTTATATTTTTCTTTTTCTTTGAGAAACTCTTTAAAGGTGTTTGGGGTCATGTCCTCGGTTCCTTTGTAGGTTCTGGCTGAGCCATACAGACCTGCAACGGTTTTGAAATCCATGTTTTTGATCTCATCTCTGAATGAACTGAGAATTTTATCCGCTACGGCAACTTTATCAATATGTATGTCTTCTTTGGCGCCATATGACATCGCGTAATAAAGCGGAATTACAGCCACTGAAAAAACCAGAATTGCCGCTACGATTTCGACCAGGCTCAGCCCACGCTTTATGCTAATTCGGTTTTTTTTCATAAAAAGTTTTTGCCCAGTTATCTGCGGCTGATACCCAATAACGTTTTGGTTCAAATTTTCCCAAGTTGCGAAGCGTGCCCAGAGGACTTACCGAGCATGCCTTCGAATTATAACACACATGAACGTCTAATAGGTTTGTTCTTTTAAAATCATTTGTTACAAGATTGCCATCGATATGAAGTTTTTGCCCACTTGAGAAGGGAGCTTCATTTGAAAAACAGGCTGCCTCAACTCTGCTGCAAGATGGACCAAAGTGAATGAAGCTTCTTCTGGCGATCAGCCCGAGTGTCGTGTTGTCATCAGCCCTGGTAATGTTTCCGTTGATTTTTATGGTGCCTTTTGCGACGATCAGGCCGTTGCCTTTAAATTTTTGCCCGCCAAGGCTCAGTTCTCCGTCTATGAAATACACGCCATTAACCATAATGCTGCCATCAGAATTCTTCAGACCGCCTTTATCAACAGCCTTGCCCATATCAGCCACAAAATCAGCTGCATTGGAATAAAATCTGCTGGCTTTTTTGGCATATTGAAAAGTTGAGTAACAATTCATCGGCATGTATTTGTAGTCGGTGTTTGAATTCCAGACTTTGTTATCAATTACCGGTTTGTATTTGTGCATTCCGTATCTGGCGGGTTTCCCTTGAGGGGGGGTGTTGAAGTCACGCGGCTGATTGTCTGAGTATTTGCTGCTGTGTTCGTAGTTGTAGCGAATACGTGTCAGATCTATAACTCCGCTCAGACTTGCATGAGCGAATGGCCTGACCTGTACACGGATACGTGAAAAAATGCGGTTGATCGGGCCTTCGATTGCTATTCCAAGGGGATACTCCATGTTGGCATTTCCAGATAGAAGAGTCGGCTTCATTTGAAGGTTGAAGGCACTCGACTTAAAAAAGCCTGCGATTTGTGCAATACCCGCATCGGGGATATCTCTGATCGGCGAACTGCTGTCAAGATCTGCATCAGTAAAGAGAACCGGTAGTTCTATTTCGTGATGTACCGAAGGGGCCGGAACCAGAGAGTCGTCTTTGGTTCGCCAGATAAAAGATGGCTCCGTTCGGAAAAGATTTCCTCTGCTGTCATTGGCCTGAGCCGAATTTCCTTCGCCACCGCTGGGTGAAACAATCGCATTCAGTTCTGTAAGTTCTGGCTCATCAAAAGTGCCGACAAATGTGCCCAGTATCATAGCCTCTTCAGACGTTGAAGTCTGGGCGTTAACTCTTACCATTCCGGGGAGGCATGCGTCTTTGAACAGGGGAGCGAGGTTTGCCTTGGTTTTGCCGCTATCAAGGGTTGCCGGATAGTTGTGAACAATAAACTGCCCGATGGCTTTTTCGGGGGTGCCTGTGGGTTCCCAGTCGTTCAAATCTATTTTGCCACCGAGACCGGGCAAAGTGCCCTCACTAAGAAGGTTTGAGTTCGCCACAAAAAAAGAATACTCAGGAGCTACTGGCTGCACATCGGTCACTTTCAGCGGTAACTGCGATATCAGCGTTTTTGAGGTTTTTTTGTCTTTCTGGTTGAGGGTGACGGTGGTTTTGAACTGCAGCATTGTGCCTTTTTCGACATACTTTTGCGTATCAGTGTCGGTATTCTGGTATTTCTTAACTTCATCAAGTCTTGTTTTGGCCAGAGCCACGAATTCATTGGCTTTATATAATTTTGAAAAACTGCTGTCGGCAAAAACATGTTTTCGCAGGCTCTTGACCGGCTGACTCATATCGTCTATGCATTTTAAAAACGCGCAGTGCTCTTTTAGCTCATCATTAATATCGAGCGATGGACCAGCCCTGCTTAAGGTAAAAGTGATGCCCATTACCTTAATTTTTCCGGTAAAATGAGTAGAAAATTTGGCTGGCCCATTCTTGGTTATTGTAACGGTTACCTTTAGAGTCTTGCCACTGGTCTTGAAGTTATCAATTTCAGTAATGGCATCATTTAGCTCCTGTTGCAAAGCAGCTTTTTCTTCAGGTGTAAGATCGGGGTTCGCCAGCTTCTGCTCAATTGCCTTCCTGGCATCTGTGAGCTGTGTAAGTTCACCGGCACCGCCGTTACCGGAAATCTTCCATGTGCCTTCGAATTCATGTTTGTGGGGGCTTTCCATTACCGGAAGATTAAATGAAATATACCAGCTGCTGGGAGCCCACATAGGCGCAGAATCAAAGTCGCCATCATTTTCTGCAACCAGCTCGCCAGAATTTTTGGCATCAAGAAACTTTGCCGAGCCGCCTTCTGCTTTCTGATGCGGCGAATCTATGCCACATACTTTGTATGAGTCTTTAGGAGCAAAGTTTTCGGCTGTTGCGAGGGAAATCTCGGTTTCATAGGTCACGTCTGAGGGTTGCCAGCCATAAGAGACCACCAGAGGATCAAGTGCTGACTTGTAGATTCCAAGCAGATTTACGTCTTCAGAGGAAACCTTAAAGGCAGATTCTACATCGAGAATGTGATTTCTACCTGATTTTGTCGATTTTACCGGCAATGCCTGACGTACTAAATGATACATGCTGGCAGTTACGTCATCAGAGTAGTCATGTTTGTTTATTGATGCCTTAAATTTGGCCAGCAGAAACTCAGTGGCAGATTCGGCCAGGGATTCGAGTTTCGTTTCGTCGCTCATGAATCTGGCAAAGCCGGCACGCTGCGATTTTGAGTTGACAAACCAGAGAGCAAGTGTGCCTATGACCGCTATCGCGACAAGAACCAGTAATATTGCAGATCCTGAGCGCCTGGTCATATAAACTCTCCGAAAAACAAAGTTCGGTCTTTTATTGTTTCTTCAAGAATGTCACGGGCGCGTTGCGCCGAGATGTCGCCGTTTTCATGCTGCGTTTCCATAAGAAGCTGGTTGTAAACTTCAGGATTTGCTTTTGCGCTCAAAAGCTTTTCTGACTCGTTTATCCAGTCAAGATAATCGGTTTTTTTCTGCTGACCTATGACCGACAAGTCGGCAGTTGCCACAAGTTTGCCTCGCATTTTGGCTGCAGTAAAATAAAGCTCCTTGTTTTTAAGTATTTTTGCAATGTTCTCGATACTTTCAAGGGCGAAATATTTGGTAAGCGGCGTGGCAGTCTCGTCATTGACCACTTCATTGAACTGTTTAACCGCGTCAGTATAATTTTTTTGGCGCATAAACATTGTACCATTGGCCAGTTGTTGGTTGTTAAGCAGTTTGTATTTTTCTCTGGTGGTTATATCAAGACTTTCGTCATTGATTTTGTTCTGTATCCATTCTTCTTTGGCCTTGACGAGTTCTGCTTGCGCCGCTTCCTTGTCTTTTTTTATCTGTTCGAGTTCGTCTTTTGAACATATTTCTTCGTGAGGCTCAGCAGAAGATACCGAGCTGGAAAAAGAAGTAGTCGCTCTTATCGGAGCGACAGGAGCGGAAGTAGTGCCTTTATCTGATGAAGAAAAACCTGTCGAAGAAGTAGACGAACCCTTGTCAGAGGTTCTGGAAAGCTGCATTTCATTCTGTTTAATTTTGCCGCTTTCCGTTGCCTGCGGGTTATTCGCTTTCCTCCTGTTGTGACCAGTTCCGCCGCTAAACAGGCCAACCATTGCCATAAGCAGCAGCATGGTCAGGGCTATTGCCACGACCATGTTTTTGGGTTCCATTTTCTCTCCTTTGTGCAATACGAAAGTGCCAGGCTATGAATAACACAGAAAGAATCGTAACACGATGAGCCTCTCATATTCAACTTACGTTCAAAACCCCTGAAATGTTCCATGGATTTTATTCTGAATGAGGTTTCTAACAATATTCAGGTTGAGTCTTCTTTGATTTTATGTCGCGTGGCAAATAAAAAACTCCCCCAGGTTTCCCTGGGGGAGTTTTATTCAACCTGTTTCCAGATTATTTGCCAGCCTGGGCTTTAAGAGTTTCGTATTCAGCCTTGGCTTTGTTCATTTCCTGGGCAACCTTCATAGCATCTGACTGGCGGCCCTGAGAAAGCATTTCGTTATACAGTTTGTAGAGTTCCTGGTATTTGGCTTCAGCAAGCTGAACTTCTGAAGAATAAGTACCCATGGCTGCATCGCCTGATACTGCGATCTCTGCAGAAGCGGCACTGCCTGATACCGGGATTTCTACACCAGTGGAATCACCGGCTACTGAACCGATAGTTACCGGACCAGAAACCTGAGCACCAATGTTGCCACCGCTGTTGGAACCAACCGGCATGCCGATTGAACCGTAGGTGGTGCCACCCTTGCCGAACAGACCGGCAATCTTCTTGGCAGCCCAGTTACCGACCATACCACCGACGATACCACCAATGATGGTGCCGAATGGCGGGAAGATCATCGAACCGATCATCGAACCGGCTACTGAACCAACAGTCTGACCAGCTACGCCAACCCAGTCAATCTGTTTGAAAGCCTGTTTGATCGAGAAGCGGCCATTCTTGAGATCGCCGGCCAGGTATGAACCTACTGAACCACCGATGATTGAACCGAAGGTCGGGGCAAGAGCAGAGAGAACGCCACCGACGACCGGAACTGCTGACAGGAAGGGCACGAAGAATGAACCAGCGGCTGCGCCAGTTACTGAGCCTACGACGCCACCTGCGAATTCAGCTGATACAACAGTCTTAACTGCTTTTTTCAGGCTGGGTTTTTCGCCGCGCATGATCTGGGTAGCCAGGTCAACGCCTACGGTGATACCAGCGGTCATCAGAATGTTCTTGGGGCTGAAGCCTGACTTCAGGCTGTCTTTAACGTTCTGAACACCCTGGTTGGTCATGGACTTGCCACTTTCATAGCCTGACTTGAAGTTGTTTGAGGTTTTGTCTTTCAGACCGGAGAATTTGTCTTTGATCTTAGAGATCAGACCCTTCTTTTCGCCTGAAGCAACAGTACCGCTGTCTTTGCCACCAGTGCTCTGGCCAGCCTGTGAGGCTTCCTGGGAAGCCTGGGTGCCCTGAGCTGCATCAGAAGAACCACTCTGTGAGGTCTGTGAACCTTCCTGGGACTGGTTACCCTGAGAAGACTGACCGCTCTGTGAGGCTTCCTGGGAGGCCTGGGTGCCCTGAGAGCTTTCAGAAGACTGGTTGCTCTGATTGCTCTGGTTGCTCTGATTGCTCTGATTGCTCTGATTGCTCTGATTGCTCTGATTGCTCTGATTGCTCTGTGAAGACTGGCTTGACTGACCACTCTGAGCTGCATCAGAAGAGTTGCTGCCTTTTACGTCAACGGCGGGTTTTTTGCCGAACAGGTTGGAAATTTTGTCTTTGGCGCTCTTCAGCAGATTGCCAATTTTGCTGCCAGTTGTCGATACTGCATCGCCAACTTTGCCGGCGCCGGTTTTAACGCCGTCAACGGTCTTGGTGCCAAAGTTCTGGCCGCTTTCTTTGCCTGAGGTGAAGCTGTCTTTGATTTTGGAACCATAAGACTTAAGTTCGCCCTTAACCCAGCTGCCTTCAGTCTTGGCGCCGCTTACTGCTGCCGAGGTGTCAGCATTGGCTACTGAAGCCTGAGTGGTGCTGCCAGAAGTAGCTGCCTGAGAGGCGCTGCCAGCAGTAGCTGCCTGAGCAGTGCTACCAGAAGTAGCGGCTGCGGCGGCGGTTGAACCAGTGTTGCCACCGAATACCAGGTTCATATACTGAGCCATTTCGAGGGCGACCGGCTGGCCGTTAACATAGCGAACGTTATAGTGGACAGTGTTGCCACCGTTATTAACGGTTACCCACTGGCCGGGGGTTACATTCACACTCTGACCACCAACATTGACCTTGATCGCGCTGTACTCGGCCATCAACGATGCCGGGCACACGAAGCTGGCGATCATCACAATGCACAGCAGTTTGCTGAGAATCTTGATAGTGCTGTTCTTCATACGTCATACTCCTGAATCATTTGGATTACCCGAGAGAAAAACCCGATAAACCCGATTCACCAGCACAGACCTACCCGTAAGTGCTTGTAAATCATTTTTTTAAGGGTGTACCCATCACCCTTGCATCCAATTATAACAGAGGATAATAAAACCGCAAGACTCGACAGAAAAAAAACAATCGGCTTATTTAAGAAAACTGCCCCGGTTACCCGGGGCAGTTCTTTTGTCTGAACGCTTAGACGATGCCCTGTTCGAGCATTGCGGTTGCAACTTTCATGAAACCGGCAACGTTGGCACCCTTGATGTAATTGGTCTTTTTGCCATCTTTGCCGTGCTTGACACATGCTTCATGAATCGAAACCATGATCTGTTTAAGCTTGGCATCAACTTCTTCGGATGTCCAGTTGATTCTGCCACTGTTCTGTGACATTTCGAGGCCTGAAACGGCAACGCCACCGGCGTTAACTGCTTTGCCCGGTGCGAAGAGAATCTTTTCGGCAGCAAGCTTGGCGGCTTCGGCAGTGCAACCCATGTTGGAAACTTCAAGCAGCATCTTGCAGCCGTTTTTGATCAGGTGCTTCACATCTTCTTCATTGCACTCATTCTGGGTGGCGCACAACATGGCTACATCACACTTGACGCCCCAGGGTTTCTGGCCTTTGAAGAATTTGGCTTTGCTGTATTTTTTAACATAATCTTCGGCTGCGTCGTTGCAGGAAGCACGCATTTCAAGAAGATATTCAACCTTTTCTTCGTTGAAGCCTTCTTCATCGTGAACATAACCATCGGGACCGCTGATGGTAACAACTTTGGCGCCAAGTTCGACGAGCTTCTTGATGGTGCCCCAGGTAACGTTACCGAAACCGGAGACGGCAACAACTTTGCCCTTGAAAGAGTCTTTGTTGAGCTTCAAAATTTCGGTGCCAAAATATACGGCGCCAAAACCAGTGGCTTCGGGTCTGATAAGACTGCCACCCCAGGTAGCGCCTTTGCCGGTGAGAACGCCGGTGAATTCATTCTTCAGGCGTTTATACTGGCCAAAGAGATAGCCGATTTCGCGGGCGCCAACACCGATGTCGCCGGCTGGAACGTCGGTGTCAGCGGTAATATGGCGAAACAGTTCGGTCATGAAAGACTGACAGAATTTCATGATTTCGTTGTCTGATCTGCCCTTGGGGTTGAAGTCGGAACCACCCTTACCACCGCCCATCGGCAGCGTGGTCAGAGCGTTTTTGAACATCTGTTCGAAACCCAGAAACTTCAGGATCGAAAGGTTGACACTTGGGTGAAAGCGCAGGCCACCTTTGTAAGGCCCAATAGCGCTGTTAAATTGCACGCGATAACCGCGGTTTACCTGAACTTCGCCTTTGTCGTCCACCCAGGGGACCCTGAAGGTGATCGAACGTTCTGGTTCAACGATTCTTTCGAGAATCTTGGCCTTAACCAGGCGGGGATTCTTGTGATATTCTTCCCAGATGGTTTCGACTACTTCTTGAACGGCCTGATGAAATTCGGGTTCGTTCGGGTTTTTGGCTTTTACCATGTCCATGAATTCGGCGATGCTTTTCATTACTTCACTTTCCTTTCGATGCGACCTGATATTTGATGTAACCCGGTCAAGGGTTAACAGGGCCAAAATAGCACTTAATTACAAACTTCTCAATACTTTGTTTAAAAATTCTCAAAGTATTATTGAAAAACACTTTCTTATTCTTTCTGGAAGCGGAACATAATGCGTTGAGCTACTGCGGCAACCGGTTGCTGGAAAATCATGGCGATGAGAATTGGAATGCTTGCTTCCACCGGGAAATGCCCAAGGGCAATGACTAATCCGGCGCTGGTGTTGCGGATCCCGGCGCAAAAAATGCAGGATCTGGTTACTGGAGCCGTGAAAGCAAAGACGCGTGCCAGAAGCCAGCCGCTGATAAAACCGAAGATCACCATTCCGAATGATATTAAGAAAACAACCGGAATTCTGCGGATCATTTCAGTGGCCGCACCCTGAGCTGCGCCTGTATTGATCATTATCACCGCGCACATGCAGAAAAAAGAAACGGGCCCAAGATATTGAATGTAGTTTTTATGAAAACTGCCTTGGCTAAGGTCGTGAACCGTCAAACCGAGTATAGACGGAATAACGATCATTTTAAAAAGACTTGCAATAATTGGAAGGTAGGCAATCTCAACCTTTTGCCCGGCAAACAGCAGCATGATCACCGTTACAACCACCGGGCTCAAGAGAGTATCGATGGTAGCTGAGGTTAGTGACAGTGCTACATCACCTTTCGCCAACCCGGTCCAGATCACTCCGGTGATCCCAACGGGCAGGGCGGCAGCCAGCACAAACCCGGCAATCAGGCCTGCATTACCTGGCAAGAGAGACTCGCTGATTAGACTGGCAGAGAGCGGGGTTAAGAGATGTTGCAATACCACGATGACTATCAGCGCCAGAGGTTTGCGAAAAATGTTTCCGAGATCGCGCCAGCTGGTTTTTAGAGCGGTAACAAAGGTCATAAACCCGAACATTACCGCCACCAGACCGCGTAGTGGCAGAAAAAGACTGCCGCCAGCCCAGCCAATAGCCATCGCTGACAACATGAAAAAAATCATGCGCGAATTTAAAAAATCATAGAGGATCTCGCCGCGGGGTCGCATTTTATTTTTTGTGCGGCAAAAACGTCAGGCCAGCCAGTCTAAGGCCGCTATTGCTATTCTTCATCTGTGTTTATCCGTGTTTATTTGTGGAACGAGGTGTAAAAATGCTGCAATAAAAGAGTGTATGTGTTTGTCAGAGGTTTCGCAACCATTCTTCGTATTCTTCCTGGAAATCGGCAAGATTCTTGCCGGTGGCCTCTACTAGCGCTTCATCCTGGCTTTTGCCGCGCCCAAGGCTCGAAAGAAGGCTGTCGAAGCTCT
>DAOPYA010000050.1:0-31841 GCA_035352635.1 Candidatus Rifleibacterium sp. | reverse complement strand
AACTATGAGGGTGCGAAGATCGCAGAGCGTTGCAACGACTGACATGCCGTAAGACCAATGTTGGAGAGAAAAAAGTTTCCGTTTGCCTTGGAACCCCTATAAAAAATTGGCCGCGCTGACTCAATCTCTGTTAAAATAGCCCCATGTTCTTTCATGAGAGGTAGTGCCGATGTTCATTGTCCGCCGCCATTTTTATCTTCTGCTGCTGATTGTATTGCTGCTGAACGGCTGCGCCGACGATCAACAGACCATTACCACCCAAAACAGTAATCAACCTGTGCGCGGCGGCGTCTATCGCCGGGCCTTTTCAGATTCATACATCGTTCTCGACCCGGTTCTTATTAAAGACTCAAATTCCCATGAAGTCTGCCGCCAGATTTATGATGGACTCGTCGAATTCGATAACCAGGCAAAGGTTGTTCCGGCCCTCGCCACCTCATGGAAAATCAGCGATGACAAACTGACCTATACTTTCACCCTGCGTGATGATGTGCGCTTTCATCGCACTGCCGGCGGCCAGCCCAGCAGAAATGCAGGCCGAATCCTTGATGCTGCTGATGTGGTATTTTCTTTTAAACGTCTTCTTCAGCCTCGCGAAGATTCGCAGGCGGCATTCTTCTGGGTAATCAAGGGAGCCCGCGATTTCACCGAAGGCAAGGCCCCCGAAATTACCGGTTTGCGCCAAATAGGGAGTCACACAGTTGAATTCACCCTCGAAAAGCCCTTTGCCCCCTTTGTTTCTTTGCTGGCCATGATCAATGCCGGCATTGTCCCCCGGGAAGACGCCGCCGGTGATCTCGCGGCCCTGCCAGTGGGTTCCGGCCCGTTCCGCTGGGTCGCCCGGGCTTCTGATACCATTATTCTCGAAGCCAACGAAGAATATTTCCGCGGCCGGCCATGGCTTGATCGTCTCGAATTTCCGGTGATCACCGACGAAAACGAGCGCTTCAAAGCCTTCCTTGCTGGCTACCTGAGCCACGTTGAAGTTCCAGATTCACAGTATCGCAACGTTAAACAGAACCCAAAACTTTCAGCCTGCCTGCTTGAATCAAACCTCTGGGGTACAAACTACCTCGGTATGAACATCAGATTGAAGCCGTTCGATAACCCACTCGTTCGCAAAGCATTTAATTACGCGATTGACCGTGAAACCATTGTTAAGCTTGTATTGAATGATCGTGCGAAGGTTGCCAACGGGGTTTTACCCCCTGGGTTTCCCGGTCATGACGATGCCCTCGAAGGCTACTCTTATAATCTCGAACGGGCGCGACAGTATCTGACACAGGCCGGTTACCCTGAAGGCAAAGGGTTCCCCGCTATCGAATTACAGTATAACCGCGACCCGATTCATGCAAGAACTTCAGAATTCGTGCTGGCCAATCTTCGTGATATCGGTATCAACTGCACTGTTAAAGAGGTTGATTTCGGCGAGCACCTGACCAATATCGAAAATGGCTCAACCGCATTTTTTCGCATGGGCTGGACCGTTGACTACCCAGACCCCGACAGCTTGCTTTACACTCTTTTTCATTCTTCGAATATCGGGGTTGGCTATAACTTTTCAGGTTTCAATATTCCCGAAGTCGATGCTTTTCTCGATAAAGCCAGATTCGAAACCGAAATGAACAGCCGCGTTGAGCTGTATCGCCAGGCAGAAAAGTTGATCGTCGAAGAAGCCCCGTGGGTTTTTATGTATTTTTATACTATCCACGTGCTCTATCAACCACAGGTTAGAGGCCTGGTGCTCAGCCCGATGGGTGAGTCACTGATGCAATACCGGCAGATATGGTTTACTTCAGCAACCCCGGGATCAGATAAAAAGCCAGGAAATAAATGATCACTACCAGAACGGTCAGCAGATTCAGGTATTTGTCGATATAGACCTTGACGGTTGGCCCGTAATGCTTAAAAAGAAAGCCAACAAGGTAGAATCTTGCCCCGCGGCCAACGACCGATGCCAGCACGAATGGCAACAGCGATATTTTCGAAACCCCGGCAGTCACCGTAAATACTTTATATGGAATCGGCGTGAAGGCCGCAGTAAAAATGATGCTTACCGAGTACTTTTCATAAGAAGCACAGATCTGGGCGAACAATTCCCGCGTAAAACCCGGAACATAAAGGAAAAAGTAATCGCCAACCACCTGCCAGAAAGCAAAACCAATCAGATACCCAAACATGGCACCGGTGACCGACCCGACGGTGCAGACAGTCGCGTAGCGCAGCGAGAGTTGTGGTTTGGCCAGAGCCAGGGCGATCAACAGCACATCGGGTGGTATCGGAAAAAAACTGGATTCAGCGAAAGCGAGAAAAAACAGCGCCGGCACCGCATATGGGCTTTGTGCCCATGATAAAACCCAGTCATAAAGGCCTTTGATAAGTTTGGTCACTGCATGCTTGTCCTTTGCAGGCGAAAGATATAAGCTGAAGCAAAGATGATACACAACCTTGAAAGGTCTGGCAAGAATGGGAAAAAATATCTGGCCGGCAGAGCTGTTTAAACACCTCGCCCTGCTCTGTCTTTTTATTTTTTTGCCATTGCTGGTCGCCGGAACTCTGGGCTACCATACCTTGCTGCTCGAACGCGATCGACACTGCGAAAGCCTGACTCGCCGGCTTGATAACAGCCTGATTAAGGTTGGCAGCGCCACCAGGGTTGAAGTTTTCATGAAAATGCTTGCCCGCGGAACCTGGCGGGCCGTAGCCGCTGCCAATGGTAACCAACAGAAAATTCTCAATTTTTACCGAAACATGCATGCTTTTTTGCCGGTCGAATTTGATCTTTATGCTTTTAATAAAGCCGGTGAATTGATTACTCCCCCACAGATACCTCTAAAATCCAGATTTCTCGGCAGTCGACTCTGGGAAATCATCGCCTGTGACCCCATTGAACAAAGCCGTCGCTTTCAAAAACTGCGGCGACAATTAAAGGCCTTTCTTGGTATCGAATTTCGCATGTCCCAGTTTCTTGAGGGCCGTGACAGCATGCTGCAGATTATCAACCACCAGAAGCAGGGCTTTGTCTACTGGGTAAACGACCCGGTCGCACCCGGCCAGGGTGTGCTGCTAATCTTCTGGGACCAGCCCCCCCTCGATTTCAGGCTTCAACAGGTGCTCAAAAAGGTTAAAAAAGACTTTAGCAGCAGTTTCGTTGCCGCCAGTGATTCAAAAATCGATCATTTCAGCGGTGACCACCTCGACGCTGCCACCGCTGCTGAAGTTTTTCGAAAAATCGCCCTGCTCAATGCCAGAACCTTTTCTGATGACCAATTGCGCTGGTGGAGCGGTCGCCAGATCGAGAATCTCTGGGTTATCGGGTCAATCGATTCGGGGCTGGCAAACTTTACCCGCTATCAGAGCTTTTTTCTGGTGGCACTGGCTCTTATCGCCATTCTTGCCATCGGCATTTATCTGCATGCCAACCGCCTTTTCATACCGATCAGAGCCAAATTACTCGGCTTATTTCTTGTCGCCGTTCTAATTCCGGTCATGGGGTTCGCATATCTCGGCCACCGCTATCTCGGTGATCGTGAGGCGACATTGACGGCCCGGGTTGCCAATCAGGGCCGCCAGATGCTCGTCAGCTTCGATGAAACCTTTCGCAATGCCGGTGCAAGCTTCATCGACGAATTCAGAGAGTTGAGCCGTATCGCCCCCGTCATTGACCAGCCCGGTTCTCGCCAGATGCTCGAAACCAGACTGCAGGCCAACAATCTGATAACTTATGAACTTCGCAATGCCAGCAGCGCCGAAATTGTTTTTTCGCTTGAGAACGCGCTGGTGTTCGAGGGAATGCGCGAAGTTTCGGATGCCTTCGCCCGCTTCTGCCTCGATAACGCGTTTGGCTCAGACCTGACTTCAGCTGTTGACCCGTTGCTCGACATGGCGGTGCGCAGCCCCGAAGCCGGTCTGTGGTTCTTCTTTGACAGGCCCGATGAAGTGCATCGTATCTCTTTTGGGCCTGTTCCGATGTTTGTTTTCTGGAATACCATCAGGCGCCCTCGCGATTCGGCGATGCTGCATGTTTATATTCTTCAATCGGCATCACGCCTGACGCAGCAGTTGATTCGTTATCGCCTGCTCACTTCGTTGCAGACCGCAAAACCTTTCACTCTCGCAGCAATGAACCAGAAAAATGATACATGGCTGCCCGAAAAAGTTTATGAGAACCAGCAGTTACGTGATTTTGCAGCCCGCCTGCTCTTCAGTGAAAAGCCCGAAGAGATGAAACTGAGTCTCGCGGGCAATGAATACCTGGTTTCAGGGCAACGAGGCAAATACTCGGGTAATTACAGTCTCTTTGCCTTTTACCCTTACCAGCTGATAACCGATGAAATCAACAATTTGCGGAAACAAATCGGCGCGGCAATGCTGCTGTTTACGATTCTGGCGATGCTCGCTGCCTGGTTGCTCTCTGATACATTTCTGCTGCCGGTTTCCCGCCTTGGTGCCGGCGTTGCAGCCATCCACGCCCGAAACCACGGGTTTCGTATCGAACAGGATCAGCAGGACGAATTTGGCGACCTCGCTGCCAGTTTCAACCACATGATTGCTGACCTTAAAGAAATGCAACTGGCCCGCGATGTGCAGGAATCATTGCTACCGGCTGTCATACCCGCCTTGCCCGGCTATCAGCTGAGCTTTGCCAATCGCATGGCTTCAGCGGTTGGCGGTGATTACTATGATGTGCAGGTTCTCGATTCAGACAATATTTTTGTCGTCATTGGCGATGTTTCTGGCCATGGCGTTGGCTCGGCCCTCGTCATGTCAATGGCCAAAGCCATCGTTTATCATGGTCTTAAAGAAAGCCGCGATCTCATCAGTATATTTTCTGACCTCAACCTGGCAGTTAATACTTATTTCAGCCGCCCACCAGTGCGCAAGATGATTACCCTGTTTGCCGCAACTCTTAACCTCTCTTCCGGTCGGGGCTCCTTTGTCAATGCCGGCCATAATTTCCCCGTTCAGGTGACGGCTGCGGGCCAGTGCAATGATCTTGAATCGATTCATCTGCCCGTCGGCGCGGTTGCCTCCCTGAAAAAACTCGCAACCAGGCCCTTTCAGATGCTTCCAGGCGATTCGGTGGTTTTTTATACCGATGGCCTGGTCGAAGCCGCGAATCCGGCGGCCGGCCAATATGGTTACACCAGGCTGAAAAATCTGCTGACGGCCAACGCCGGCGTTGAACCTGAACTGCTGTCGGCAAGGCTGCTGGCGGCCTATGATGACTGGCTGGCCGGCCATGAGCAAGATGATGACGTTACTCTGGTGATCCTGCGCCGGCAGCCTGCCGCCTCAGCATGATCAAGGTGAGGTCGTCGTCGAGTTCTTCGCGTTGGTAATGCTGCAAAAAGCTGCTCAGTAAATGCTCTTTGACTGCTTCAAGGCTTTTGCCGCAATTCTGGCCGAGAATGCCTTCAACGTTTTTCAACCCGAATTCCTTCCCGGAGGGGTCGGTGCCTTCCACGATACCGTCAGTATAAAACAGCAGCAGATCATCTGGCGCCAGATTGCCTTCGATAACTTCATACTGGCTGCGCTTCAAAGAAACGCCCAGCGGCAAAGCTTCCTGGGCGATTTCCCTGATCTGACCCGTTGAATCACATATCAGCGGAAACGGGTGCCCGGCATTGCTCAGCGCGAACCGACCACTGCTGCAATCGAGAATCATCGCACAGAAAGTCATCAGCTTGCGCCGCCGAAGCAGTTCAAAAACCATTTCACTGAGACGGCGCATCATGACTGGCAGGCTTGTATCGTGAACCACGAACCTGAAAACCGAGGCCTTGACCATTGCCGTTAAGATGGCCGAACTGGCGCCATGACCTGTAACATCGCCGATGACAATGAGACAGCGGTTGCCGGGCAGACTGAATACATCAGCGTAATCGCCGCCGACGTCAGTGGCCATGCGGTTAAAAATCAGGCCATCATAACCCTCGATGGGCGGGCACACGGCCGGGATAAGGCATTGCTGTATTGCCCCGGCGATCAGCATTTCTTCAACTTCGGCCATCATCTCGTTAAAGGTGATGCCAAGTTCGCCGAGTTCATCGTGGTTGTTAATTTTGACCCGAAAAGCGGTGTTGCGCTTTCGCAGCTCTTTAAGCCCCTGATTTAATTCTGATACCGGTTCAAGAAAAGCTTTTGAAAGAAAAATTCCAGTAAGAATCGCCATCAATAAGATAAACGCGACACCAAGACTGATCTGAAACCACATCTCTGAAATACGGGCATCGATTTCAGCAGTCGGAAACAAGCTGGCGACAAAAAAATCCTTGAGCTTGATTCCGGGCATGCAGGCGGCGATATACTGCTGGCCTGAATATTGCAGCTGCGATGTCTCAATTTTGTCATTCAAACTCGACAACTTGAAGAGATTTTGCAGATTGTCTTCGCCGGCCACCATATCCGGAATCCACATCTGGCTTGCCGGCAGATGGGCAATCAGTCTGATGGCAACATTACCCAGGCTGAAGCGCTTTTTCAGGGCTTTGCCTAGATAGTCGAGGGCGTTGAATTGAACTTTGCTGTTGCCACCAACGTAAGCAACCGGGGTCTGCTCATCCTGGTAATAATTCCAGTACCAGTAAATGTTCGAGCCTTCAAACTCCATTTCGACCATGCGACCAGGCTGTTCAAAGAGATGCGAAAAGCCGATTACCGGATTCTCGAGCAGGCTGATCAGCACCAGGTCAGATTGTTTCAGTTTAACTCCAGCCTTTTGAAGACGCTCTGGCATGACTTTTTCGAGGCAGATCAGTGACATGCTGCGGCCCATGGCTTTAACTCTGTCGTTCGCTTCGCCCGTTGAAGTCGAAAACAACTGGTTCTGACCGATATCTCTGATTTCGAGCCAGTTGAAAAAATTCTCACCATGCTTGCCAATACCGACACTCTTTCTTATGGCTGTGTCGGCTTCTTTCCAGTCGCCCCCGAGGCGATGGTGCCAGCTTCGATCTTTAAAAAACCTGGCAAAAGTGGCAGAAATTTCGAGCTCTTTCTGCGCAAAACCAGAATCGACTTCCATTAAAAGATCGACGATGCCCTTGCGTGCTTCGTTTTCGAGAACGATTCGGTGGTCGCGTAGACCGTTATAGCCGAGATTCAACAGCCCGAGAACCGGCAGATAAACTGCAAAAAGAAAAATGATTACCAGCTTGTAACGTATCGACAGCCTCATAACGCCCGTGCCGGCAATAACCCTTCGCAAAAAGCCCAGACCAACCATGATTAACAGCAAAAAAAGACCGGTGATTAACTGCTTCGACCTTGTAAAAACAGCAGTAGAAAACGACTTGCCAAAAAGCATATCGAAATCCCTGCCCGCGTATTGTTTCCAGAGTCGTTCTTCTGCATAAAAAACCGCTCCAGATGAATTTTTGGCTGCGCTGGCAAACAAAGCCTGCGGGTCAGCAGCATATTCAGCACCATAAAAGACCCGGCCGGCCCGGTTCCGTAAAATTAGGGGCTGGTCAGAGCCTGCCTGGCGTCTGAGCCGGTTGATCAGCGGCGCGGTAAGGTCGTCGGCCAGTTCGATGAAGGCAATCATGCCGTGCCGGCCAGGTGCCTCGTGATACTGATAGAAAAGACCCTCTTTGCCGTAATTAAGAGTCGGAAAACACATGTCGTTACTGCTGGAAACGCGGCTGACACTGAAGTTACGCCCGAAGAGTGCTGAAACATCCGACTTGCGGCCGGTGTAGTCGTTGTTAATTTCGCGGCCAACCGCGCAGTCCCAGATATATTGCATGGCTGGTGCATCAATGGCTGGAGCCAGACCAGCTTCGATATAACGCCCTTGCCGGTCGAACAGGTAGATTTTGCAGCGCTGCTGTGTTTCAGAAAAAAAACCTTCAACAGCCTTCCTGATAGAAGCCAGGGTCTGGTCATTAGTGGCAGAAGTGCTGACAGCAGCGGTCAAGGGTAGAAGTTGCCGCCCAAGTCGCCGCAGAGCCGGGCCATAGATGCTCTCAGGGTTCAGATTCGCAAGAAAGTCGCGGGCCTGCTCTTCTATCTCATGGGTGGCCGATTGTTTTGCAACCGCCTGCTGGCCGTCAAAAACATGAAGAATAAGCATCAGCGAGAAAAATGCCGGTATGATTACCAGCAGACTGGCAACCATTGCGAAATTCAGAAGATTGGCACGTTTATTCTTCACTGTTAACGACGATTCGCTTTTAATAAAAAAAGCCGGGCGCCGGCAGAGTTTAGTTTCTGGCGGCGACCGCGGCTTTTGTCATTAACGCTTATTTTTTGGCAGCGACTTTTTTCTTTTCTTCTACGGGAGCCTTGGCTTCTGTGGCGGGCGCGCCGCTCAAAAGGCCAAGTGACTTTTTAACATTTATGACGATTTCAGCGAACACATCAGGATTCTCACGCATGAAAATCTTGGCGTTTTCGCGGCCCTGGCCGATTCTGATGTCGCCGTATGAGAACCAGGCGCCTGACTTCTGAATGATGTTGGCGCTTTCGGCGATTTCGAGAATTTCACCTTCGGTTGAAATGCCCTGACCGAACATCATGTCAAATCTGGCTTTCTTGAAGGGGGGGGCCACTTTGTTCTTGACGACCTTCACTTCGGTGATGTAACCGATTGGCTCGTCGCCTTCCTTGATCTGATCTTTGCGCCTGATATCAAGGCGAACCGAAGAAAAGAATTTCAGGGCGCGGCCGCCGGGGGTGGTTTCAGGATTGCCAAACATGACCCCGATCTTTTCGCGGATCTGGTTGATGAAAATGCATACGCAGCGAGACTTGCTGACTACCGGGGTCAGTTTGCGCATCGCCTGTGACATGAGACGGGCCTGCATGCCAACCGTGGCATCGCCCATATCGCCGTCAATTTCGGCTCTGCTGGTGAGCGCCGCAACTGAATCGAGAACAATGATGTCGATGGCATTGCTTCTGACAAGCATTTCGGTAATTTCAAGTGCTTCTTCACCGCTGCTGGGCTGTGCTATGAGCAGATTCTCGGTGTCAACACCAAGTTTTTTTGCATAAGAAGGATCAAGAGCGTGTTCAACATCGATAAAAGCAGCAGTGCCGCCAGCTTTTTGAGCCTGAGCAACCGAATGCAGAGCTACGGTGGTTTTGCCTGATGATTCTGGCCCGAAGATTTCGATGATGCGGCCGCGTGGCATGCCACCGACCCCCAGTGCGTAGTCAAGAGAAAGTGAACCGGTCGGAATCGATTCTACCTGCAAGTGCCTCGAACTGCCCAGTCGCATTACCGCGCCTTTGCCAAACTGCTTTTCAATACTTGACATAGCAGTTTCAAGTGATTTTAAGCGATCGGAACCAGTTGTTTTTTCCATCATCTGTTTGTTGTCAGCCACTTATCAATGCCTCCTGAATTTATTTGTTATAGAATAACACAAGCATCACCCGATATGCAAAATCACCTCAAAATGCCCGGCAAGCGCAAACGATTGCCCCTGATCTCATGCGGGTTATAAGCCGGTCATTTTAAAATTTTCTCATTCTTCTTTTTGATAATAGCAGAATTAAAGCCGGTTCTTCTGACTTCTTACGAAGAATAGTCTAGGCGTGGACAGAAGGCGGGATTACTTTTTCGGAAGCTTGTTACGCACAGGATGTGCTTATGCAGAACCGCGCACGATTGAGCGGTTCTGCAGAGCGAAAACTTAAGAATTAAAGTCGGCTGGAGCACCCGACAGCATCTATCCTGATGCTGTCGAGTATCGCTGACCTCCTGTCAGCAAAAAAGTAACCCGACTGATGGCCGCGCCGGTGAAGTAAGTTGGTTTTATTTTTGCAGGATTCAATAAGTGTTTTGCTGGGTTCAATAACCCGGTCTGATATTGAAGTTTGCCTGGGCGGTCGAGCAGATATATCTTGACAATCGGGCACGAAAAACTCAAGATTTCGTGATTCTATAATAGATACCGGAGAATTTTATGTTCGAATTAAAGCGGCACGACCGGCCTGTGAAGGTTCTCGGATTGATGAGCGGCACGAGTGGTGATGGCATTGATGGCTGTCTTGTTGAGTTTTCAACCGCAGGCGACCAGCGACTGCTCTGGCTAAAAAGCTTTGCCTATTCTGAAGCCCAGTTTTTAAGAATTCAGAGCTTGATGCGTAATGCCGATGCCGTTTCTATTACCCTTGGCGCTTCATATATTGCTGAACTGCACGCCCTGGCCTGTCAGCAGTTTTTTGCAAAAGAAAGCCTGCTGCCTGATGCGATCGCTGCCCATGGGCAGACGATCTGGCACCAGCCTGGCCCCCAATCCTGGGATGGAATAGCTTTAACCGGCACATTGCAGCTGCTTAATGGTGCTTTGTTGGCTAAAAGATGCGGTTTACCAGTTATCTGTAACTTCAGAGCCGCTGATATGGCTGCCGGAGGGCAGGGCGCCCCCCTGGTGCCGTTTGCCGACCTCTACCTGTTCGGGCGAAAAACCGGTCGAGACCTGGTCGTGGTCAACGTTGGCGGTATGGCGAACCTGACGGCAATCAGCGTTTCAGGTGCCAGGCCCGAAGTGGCCTGTGCGTTCGACACCGGGCCGGGCAACGTGCTGATGGATGCTTATATGCAGCATTGCGGCGCCGGAAGATTCGATGCCGACGGTCGTCTGGCGGCAACCGGCCATACACTGCCGGCCCAGTTGCGTGAATTACTTGCAGATCCTTACTTTCAACTGCCACCACCTAAATCGACCGGCCGAGAATACTTCAACCGTCAGCGTCTGGCGCCATTTTTAACCGATAAATCACCTTACAATGCGGCCGATGTCATGTCGACCCTGCTCGACCTTACGGTCATTTCAATTGCCGACGCTATAATCAATCTCGATGGCCAGCTTAACTTTCCGGCCGAGGTGCTGGTGGCCGGTGGTGGGGCTTTGAACTCAGAGTTGATGCGGCGCCTTGCCTTGCAACTGGGTGAGCGTTGTGCCCTGGCGACGACCGATAAATACGGGGTTCCGGTCATGGCCCGCGAAGCCATGGCCTTTGCAATTCTTGGCTACGCTTTTCTGACTGGCACCCCGGCAAACGTGCCGGTGGCAACCGGGGCTGATGCTCCTGCGTTGCTTGGCGAATACCACCCGGCCCAGGCCAGGACTATCTGATAAAATCTATCTGAACGATGCGACTGTCGATGCCGGTGGCCCCGGCAAGGCTTATATCGGCTGGGGTTTTGATGATCAGATGTTTCTCATCCTTCGGAAGAATTCTTCCGAAGGGCAGCAATGGCGCCATAAAGCCTTTTTCGCCGAGTTCGCTTTTGACCAGAAATTTAACCCAGACCTGGCCAATTTCAAGGCTGGTAAGGTTCTGGCAGTAAACGTTCAGTTCTTTCTGCCCAAGTTGTGGGTCAATATCAATTTTAACCGTGTTGCTGACGGCATTGTCGAGAATATCATTCCAGATTTTCTTGTGCGGCGAGTCTACGGGAAACCTGTTGAGATACTGCTTGTGCAATTCGACCAGTTCAGGGTAATACTCACGCTGCTGCATAACTGTGGCAACCGGAATAAGCCATTCAGGCTGGCGAGTGCGAAAAAATTCGCTGAGAGCCCCGCTGAGTGCTTCATTGGCCCTTTGGGGGTCGGGAGCCAGTCTGATCAGTGCTTCGAGCGGCATGTTGGGGTAATCATCTGGCGACGGCGGTAATTCACCCTCACCAGGTGGCTTGATTTTCATCGCGTGGTTTACCCATTCACGCAGCGAAATTGACTGCACCGGGTCGATCATGAGAAATTCGAAATAGCCCGGAATATCTGTACGGAAACCACGGCTCAGGTAGCCTTTCTGCCCGGGTGTCGGAAAAATGAACCCCAGGTTGTGGGCATCCCATCTGGCCAGGAAGATTTTGGATGATATGCCTTCACTCGCATAAAAATGCGCCTTGAACATCAGTCGTACCGGGTGCCAGCTGGCGTTCAGTATTAGCGGCATAAACCTGCTCATTTCAGAGGGAATAAACCACCGGGCAATGCCCCCCGGGGCGAAGTTGATATGCCGATCATGCGGTTCGGCAAGCACATAAATATACCGGGCTTCCTTGCGGGGGTCGGCCTTGAATTCGGCACCATAATCGCTGATTCTCGAAGGGGTATAATTTGCCGGAATCTTGAACTCAAAGCCATGAATGTTAACTTTGTAAGTGGCCCCAACTTCACCGGTGCTTACCAGATTGATTTCTTCAGGCGCCGATAGAAAGAATTCAGCGGGAATTTTCAGTTTATTGACGTAATATTCCCGCGCAATTTTTGGCAGCACCAGCCCGAAAAAGAACGGAATGAAAGATGCCACCGCAATCAGGATGACTTTCTGAAAAGGTGTAAGCCATACGACTTCTTCGGCTTTCCATGCTTTTTTCTTCGGTTTGGCTTCCTGGCTCATAATCCGTCTGTTTCTTCAGGTTTTTCCTGCATGTCGGCCAGTAGAGTGTCAACGCTTTCGATGATCGAACTCTCGGGAAACTTTTCTTTGATTTCCTGTAATACCTTTACGGCTTCTTCAACGCGATTAAGTGCAGTCAGAACCTCTGCCTGGGTAAAAAGAAACCGATCCTGCAACCGCCCGCCCGCTTTGGCGACCGGATGATTCTGCAGCAATTGAAGGGCTGTTTCCCATTGGTCGCAGTTGATGTTGCTGAGCACGTCTACATAGAAAGACAGGGCGTCGAGATTATCCTGGTTTTCAGAGAGCAGTTCAATTTCACGCTGCGCCTCGGCAGTTAAGGGATTTTCACTGAATTCAACCACGATTCTCTGAAAATAATCAATGGCGCTCTTGAAATCTTTGGTGAATTTGCGGGCCTCTGCCAGACCGAAAAGAGCCTCTATGTAGGCTTTGGTGGTGATTTCGCCGCCGGCTGAAGCAATCGCCTGATTGTAAAAATCAAGGGCTTCAAGATACTGGCCGCTGTGCATGGCATAACCGCCCCGGTTCATTAAAACGTTAAAGTGATTATCTTCGCTGAACCCCTGGTTAACCAGTTTCAGCTGATCTTTTTCAAGCTGGTAAAATTCGAGCCGGTAAAGCTCCGGTGGCCCGAAATCGTGATAACTGATCTGATTCCGGGTGCATAGAGCCGGGCTGCCTGCGTAAGTCGAGATGAAGACTTCACGGCAGATCAACGTATTGCTCTCTTGTTCAGGTGGCGGAAAAACCCGCTTGAAACTGTTGAGGTTGGTGTAGATAAAAGGCATGACGTCGATGCCGTCAGGATGCCGAAGCACAGCAATAATCTCAACGTTGCCATCGCCATCAAGATCGTTTTTTAAAAGGTCGGCAGGCAGCAGGCCGTCATAGGAATCTATAACTTGCCTTGCCCCACCTGGGCGCTGCAGAAGCAATCGCGTCGTTTCAAGCTGCTCAGCATCGTTTTCTTCAAGAAGCAGATCGCCTGCCCCGGCGACTTCGAGCTTCAAAAGTTGTTTTTGAGGTTCTACGGGCTGCGAAAAAGCAGATACTATCGGCAGCAACAACATAAAGGCTGCAACAGCAACATTCATACGCATCAGGCCTTTTGCTCCCGGGTGGCGTAAAAATTGCTGACCTGCTTTTTCATTAATTCGATTGCCTCGCTGGCCATCTGCTCTACAGCTATGTTTTTGCTGCACCCGGAAGCCGGCAGGTGCCCGCCACCGCCGAGTGCTACCGCAACTTCCTTGACGTTGATACCGCCACGTGACCTGAACTCGCAGAATGACATGCCGTCATCACGTTCAAAAATCACGACGCTGGCGAAAGTGTCAGTGTTGGTAAGCAGAAGGTTAAAGATACCGCTGCCAAAAACGTTTCCGAAAACGCCGCCCACTGCCTTCAGGTCAGATTGCCTGATTACGAGCGTCGCCAGTCGTCGATCACACTCAAGCTTGAAATTAGACAGCCCAAAGCCCTGAACCCGCAGGTCACCTTCGCTGCGACCAGAATTGAGGGTGTTGAGAATCGGCGTCGTATCAAGACCCGTTTTTAAAAGCCTGGCCGCCGCCAGATGGGCTGTATGGCGCATACCTTCGTTCTGAAATGATCTGGAATCGGTAACCAGGCCAAGCATCAAACTTAACGCTACATCAGCGTCGAGAGGCAGTTCGCCATGCACAAGCAGGGCAGCAATGATTTCACAGGTTGCCGATGCCCCGGTATCAACATAGTTCAGATCACCAAACATCGTGTTGCTGGCATGGTGGTCAATGTTGATCAGACCGGTTTTATGCGGGTCGCGGTTAAAAGTGAAACCAGTCCGGTCGGCGTCGCCCGAGTCGAGAACCATGATCAGATCATGGTCAGAGTTAATCTGTGCCTGACGCAGCAGCTTAACCTCAGGCCAGACAAACATGAAACGTTCAGGCACTCCGTCAAGCAAGCCGGCTTCTACATGTTTGCCGGCCTTCTGCAATGCTTTGACCAGCCCCGAAACCGAGCCAACCGCATCGCCATCAGGGCGAAGGTGAGCCGCTACCAGAATGCGGCTGGCGTTCTTCAGACGGGTAAGAATCTGTTGAGCATCGTTGCGTCGTTCAGTGGGTAGCATGTTTTAATATCGCATCGACATCTCTGGCCATTTCGTTACAGTAGGTTTCGGCCGGTCCCATGTCGATGGTCGCCCTTTCAAGATGATCGGCCATCAGGTCGCGAATTTCGAACCAGACGCTGAGGCGTGGTTCAAAATGGCAGTAGTCAAGCTGAATAAAAGGCGCCCGCAGGTTGGCATCTGCTTCGAGAGCTTTTTTGACAATCTCGCTCTCGACAGAAGACTTGCGAACCGGCAGATAAGTGGTTCTGACACTCCATTCGGCACCAATGTCCGTTGAGGTAAACCATTTAACAAAGTCCCAGGCACCGGCGATCTTCTTCGGATCGCCGTTGTTGAAGATGTTGATGTTGCTGCCCGAAAGAACCACACCGCGATTGATTTCGCCGGCTTTAGTTTCGGGTTGATTCCCTTCGCCTGCAACCATTAGATGGCCGGGTAGCGGGGCAATGCCAAATTCAAAGTTTTTGATGTCTTCTTCCATGAAGACCTTGCTGACAATACTGCTCTCAATCATCGCAACCTTGCCGGCGATAAAGTCGTTCTGGTGATCAAAGGCCTGACCTTCACGCGCAAGGCCTTCTCTAAGCATACTCTGTAGAAAATCAAGAGCTTTTACGGCCGCCGGGTCAGCAAAACCTGACTTCATAACGCCGTCAGGGCCATCGCTGACGATTTTGCCACCATACTGCAGAACCCGGTTCAGAAAACCCCATACATTGGCTTTGCTGCAGCCGTAACCGTAGACATTCTTGTCTTCGCCTGCCGTTTCGCGGTGGTATTTCGTAATTTTGCGGCAATACTCAACCATTTCTTCGAGAGTGTCGGGGCCGCGATCAGGGTCAAGACCAACCTTTTTGAACATGTTCTTGTTGTAATACAGCACTGGCACGCTCTTGTTGAATGGAAACGAATACAACCGACCATCAAAAGTATTGTTTTCGAGAAGTACCGGTACGATGTCGGCTTTGATATCTTCGCTTTCTGAGGCGATCAGGTCGTCGAGGCAGACAATCTTGTGGTGCTTGATGAATTTTTTAGTCAGGGTTTCGTAATTCTGAGAAATATCAGGCGCTTCATTGGCGACCAGTGAAGCAAGAACCTTTTTGGCGAGAGTGTCGTAGCTGCCCATGTTGACGCTTTTAACGTAATAGCTGCTCTGGCTCTTGTTGTAACGCGTGATAAGGTCATCCATTACAATACCAAGCGGACCGCCCATGGCGTGCCAGAAAACGATCTGAACCTTGCCGCCAACGACGTCAGTCTTGGCAGGCCCGGCAGTTTCGCGGTCATGTTGTATGATCAGGCCGACGACGAGTACCCAGCAGACCAGTGTTGCAATTAAAAAGTTTCGCATGCTTACTCCTTCATACCGGTGGTGGCCTGAGATTCAACAAACTGCTTCTGTGCCAGGAAATAGCCGATGACCAGCGGTAGAATCGTCATGGTCGAAGCCGCCATCAGCGGGCCCCATTTGGTGCCGGCTTCAGACGAGAAGTAACTTAAACCCACCTGAATAACCCGCAGATTGGTGTCGTTCGTAACAATCAGGGGCCAGACAAAGCTGTTCCAGTTCGCCAGAAACGAAAAGATGCCAAGAGTAACCATTGAGGGTATGCTCAGAGGCAATACAACCTTATAATAGAACTGAAACCGAGAACAACCATCAATAGTGGCGGCTTCAAAAAGATCTTTCGGCAGCTGCATAAAAAACTGCCTGAGAAAGAAAACCGCGTATGCCGAAGCGAACCAGGGCACAATGAGTGCCAGATATGAGTTTACCCAGCCTATCTTTGAAAGCACGATATAGTTCGGTATCAAAAGTGCCTGTTGAGGCAGCATCATGGTGCCGAGCATCAACATGAACATCGTATTCTTAAACGGAAAATTGAAAAACGCAAAGGCGTAAGCAGCCAATGATGCAAAAAACAGCGAAACCGAAGTCACGGTTATCGAAACAAAAATAGTGTTAAGAAAGAACCGATAGAACGGCTGCGCTCGCAGTGCAAACAGATAGTTGTCGAGCCACTGAAAGGGCGCTCTTATCTTCTGGTTGCGCTCAGCCGCAGGTTTTGCCTGCTCTGCCTGCCAGGCTGCTGCTTCATCGTTTTTGCGGTTAATGCGGGCTTTTTCTTCGGCACCGTTCAAAAAGCCAGGGCGGGCCAGATCTGGCAATAAAACGATTTTTTTGCTGGTGCTGAGAATTTCATCCTGACTCTTAAAAGAGGTGGCGATCATCCAGATGAATGGAAAAAGCATGAAAATAGAGCCGATGATGAGCAGTGTGTGAACGGGTACGTGATCAGGGTGTTTGAATTTAAACATGGTTTAACGTTTCCTCATCATGAATAATGCACTTTCTTTTCAAGATAGAGCTTATTGAAAAGAGTGCAGCCAAAAATGATCACGAACAGAACAAAAGCCGCCGCCAGGGCGTAACCGAACTCGAACTGTTCAAAGGCTTTGCGGTAAAGGTAATAAACGACAACCATGGTGCTTTTAAGCGGGCCGCCGCGTGGGGTCATCATATAGACCTGGCTGAACACCTGAAAAGAGCCGATGACCGAAATGGTGAAAATAAAGAAGGTGGTGGGCGACAGCAACGGCCAGGTTATATGCCTGAACTGCTGCCAGCGATTGGCCCCGTCAATGCGGGCCGCTTCATAGAGATGCCGCGGAATATTCTGCAAACCGGCCAGAAAGATGATGACGTTATGCCCGAGACCCTTCCAGACGCTCATGAAAATGATGGCAGGCATGGCCCAGGTCGGGTCTTGAAGCCATGCTCGCGGGTCGATACTGAAAATATCGAGAATTTTGTTCAATAGACCAAAGTCTGGGTGGTAAATAAAATTCCAGACGATCGCCACGGCGTTGATCGAGGTGATGACCGGAATAAAATAAACAGTACGGTAGATGCCGATTGCGGAAATCGGGTTATTGAGCAACATGGCAATAATCAACGAAAACATGATCGACAACGGTACACTGACCGCCGCGTAATAAATGGTGTTCCAGAGTGATTTAAAAAACAACGGGTCATCCATGAGCCTTGAATAATTGCCGGCGCCTACAAATTCAGGCTGACCGATTAAATCCCATTCGTAAAAGCTGACCCACAGCGAATAAAATATGGGAAGTACATGGAAAGCCAGCAGAATTACCAACACCGGCATCAGGTATAGGTAAGCTCCCCAGTCTTTGTTGCGTTTATTTGCCATTGCTCATGTCCTGACTTTAAAAATGAAGGGGGCGGGCGCTGCCAGAAGACCGCGCCCGCCCAAGATGATTATTTGCGTGATCTGGCGGCCGGTTTGTCTTTGCCGGCGAGAATCTTCATCAGATTGTCGTAAATTCTCGGGGTTTCGTGTTCAAACGGGGGTGGCCCCGGCTGAGCCATGTTGATGTCGCTGTCGGGGTACTGATAATCAGTAAAATTACAGCAGCCGATCAATACCAGAGTACCCTTGACGATCTTTTCAATAGCCATCAGCGGTATCGGAATATTGCCTGGGTACATAACCGCTGGGCTTTTCGGGTCGCCGTCTTTGTTGAAAGTGTCATTATCGCCGCTCAGCAGAATTTCGACCCCTGCTGCTTCGGTCAAAGGCTTGTTGTTGCGGTCGATCAATGAGCAACTGCCCCAGGTGATGACGGTTTTGACGCCTTCATTTATCGGGTGGCCCTTTTTGAGCACGTGGGCGAGAACTCCCCATGGCTTGTTGGTCTTGTTGGTGGGGTCGTGAACCTGGTCATCATTGAAACGCATCACCGCGCCCATTTTTTCGAGCATGTAATTCATGGTGATGGTACCACGCAGTTTCGATGAATCCCATGAACCGCCCATGACCAGATTGCCGCCGGCCATGAACCACTCAGCAACCGCGACTGCTTCGTTTTCAATGAATTTGAGGCTGGGGTCGGGTATCATGAGAATCCCGAAATTTTTCAACATTTCGGGTCTGATCAGATTGAGAGTGTAATAAACCTTCAGGCCGTTTTTGACCATGTGGCGTTCGAAGGTTTCCATTTTGTCTGATGAAGCGTTGCCATGCGCCGCGTCGATCAGAATGTTTATCGCTTTTTCTTCGGCCTTCGCTTCGTTATAAAAGGCAACTTTGCGTGAGGGAATCCGCTTCGCCGGTGTCTGGCCGGTTACCCAGACCATGGCGTTGTAAGCGATCTGCGGGTGCGAGAACATGAAAGAATCGTAACTGTCGTGCAGTTTATTCTTGCCGCCACTGCCGGTGCCGTCGTCAAAAGGCGAACTGTCGCCAATAGCGAATACACGACCCGAACCGTATTCTGCTGCCACCAGATAGGGCGATTTGGCAACGCGACTGTCGATCAGGCCTACGGCCTTCGCGCCTTCTGCTTCGACGATGTCAAAAGTTGAACCGGCCCAGATACCAACCGACTTGAAACCGAACATCGCCGGATGTTCCTGGTTGATTGGCCCTGCTACCGGAGCTTCATAAACCATATTGCCCTTGAATTTAAAACCAAACTTCGGGCAGAATTCATTGAGGGCGCGAACCGCATCCCAGCCGTCGTTGTCGCGGTCAGCATTGCCGTGGTCGCCGACGATAAAAAGACCGCCACCATTTTTAACAAAATTGACAATCAGCTCAGTCTCAGCTTTGCTGTATGGGTTGTTCGGTTCAGCGAGAATCAGAGCATCGTAATCTTTGAGCAGTTCAGCAGTGAACGCCCGGCCTGAGGTAACCTTACTGAGGCTTTCAACCTTAAAATCGTTGGCTTTGAGCATGTCAACCATTTCAGAGTAGGCGCCTTCCGGTATCCAGTCAGCGTTACCGGCAGTCTGGCCATGGGTGTCGTCATAAATCACGTTGAACGCCTGCGCACCTGAGCAGGCACCCAGCAGTAAAACGATAACCAGCAGAAAACGAAACTTCTTCATTCCTTACCTCCACGCGTTTGGGGTTCTGCCAGTATATGCAAAAACTCAAAAAGAGGCAAGTTTTACCTGCAACCGCTATACCGGGTGGTTGGGGGGTTATTCGTCGTGGCGGTTGAGACCCTCAACCAGTTTGACGAGGTCACCAGACCAGAGATTCAACGGGCCGGCAAAATTGGCCAGCATGAATAAACGGGTTATGTCGCTGTTGAACCTTATGGCACGCAGATTGTAGTCTTGCAGAAATTTCAGCAGAAGTTCCATTTTGGTGGCCGAAGTATCGCTGAACACCGCCACATTGTTTTCAGCAAAGGGGTAGGGGAGAAAGCGAAAATTGAAGACATTTGACTTCTGCATAATTTCTTCAGGTTTGCGCAGGCCAATGAACCAGATATTCGTGAAATTATCGACGTAAATCTGGTTGCTGTGGTCAAAGCCAGCGTCATAAACATTGTTGTATTTGCCATCAAGATTGCGAAAAACAAACACATACTGCAGCGGCAAAGGCTGCGGGCTGGTCAGAGTCGGGCTTACTGCCTTGTCGCGCGCGGTTGCAGAGGTTGGCGCCGGGGTCAGAAAGGCGCTAAAATTCTTGCTGAGATCCCAGAATGGCAGATTGAGCCGTTTGCTCATCAACCTGCCTTCAAGATAAAGCACCCGGTCGTTGGTCCAGAATGATATCAGTTTGATGGTGTTGCGCGATTCAACTCTTTGTGCGTGATCCTCGTTGACGGTGCCGTTGGGCATGATGCGGTAGCGGTGCAATACGGTCTTGCGATAATCAAGATCGTCAAACAGATAACGACTGCGGGCCTGCCCGATCACTTCTACCAGAGCAAAAGACTGGCTGTCTGCTGACCAGACGACTTCACCTATCTCACTCGGCAGACGCAGAATATCAGCAGAGACACTGTTGCTGGCAAGATCGACGAGGTGGGCGTTTCTGGCTGAAGTCAGCAGCAGGCGACTGCCATCAGGCGACCAGCACGGAAAAGCATTGATATAGTTCGCTTCAAGCCTGTCGAGAGGCAGGTCAGTGCGCAGTCGGCCCTGGGTCGCGTCAAAAATAAAAAACTGGCGTTCGAGTGATAGATTGTCAAGAGTCATGCCAGCCAGGGTCGCCCCGGTCGGTGACCAGCGCATATCCAGCAGGGTCACCCGGGATGTGCCGGGCAATATTTTTATCGGTTCACCCTTGCCCAGTGGCTTGACCATCGGTTGCATGCCGTCGGTGAAGGCGATGAACTTGCTGTCGGCTGATGCCGAAAGATTTGCATACCATTCAGGGGCCTGGTCGAGCAGCAGTGTACTGCTGCATACACCATTGCTGTCGGTCATCAAAAACAGACGGTTACTGCGTTTGAAAGGTCTGGCAGTAACGACATGGTGCTCGTCAACGATACAGAAGTCAGTATCTGGTTCAAGACTTTTCTGGTAAGAAGAATGGTTGACCAGCTCGGTTTTAATGGCTATTTTGCTGGTTTTGCGCGGAAAATTATCGGGTATGGCGAAGAGATTGTCGTCACTGTCGAGCAGAAAAGACTTTTCCGTGCTTTCCTGTTCGCGTAAATGCTGGTTGACCACCTGCAAAACATGGTTGATCCCGGTGTCGTTGATTCTCAGGCGGCGGCCGTCTTCGTTCCAGTCTTCAATGGCTATGTCGGGCGCGTAGACCAGGGTTACTTTGCTGCCGGCGGCGATTTTCTGCAGCCGCAGCAGATATTGCAGGTAGTTTTCAATCAGATTGACGATCAGGTTCAGGCGCGGCAGTTCTATGTGCAGCGGGTGGGCTGAATTAGGACCCGAACGAATAGATGGCTGAAAAATCAACTCGACACGCGGGGTATTAAAATTGATTATCTGGTCGGTCTTCTGGGCGGTAGCCGGTGAACTGCAACAGACTGCCAGAATGATCAGCATGCCGAACAGTCTTGATACCAGGCATTTGCATCGGGTATTCATGTGTTATTCTCCATTTTTGCTGCCTGGATGCAGGCTTTTGAAAATTTCTTCGATGAGACCGTCTACCAGCTGATCAACCGGCAGGGTTCTGATTACTTTGCCATGCCTGAAAAGCAGGCCGCTATCTTTGCCGCCGGCAATGCCAAAGTCGGCTTGTTCGGCTTCGCCAGGCCCGTTAACCGCGCAGCCCATCACCGCAACCTGAAAAGAGCCTTTGACTCCCTCAAGGCGTTGTTTAACGGCCCGGGCGATCTGTTGCAGCGGAATCTGACAACGCCCGCAGGTCGGGCATGATACGATGACCGGCCCGGACTCACGTAACCCGAGACATTTAAGAATTTTAATACCGGTCAAAACTTCGTCTGCTGAGTCGCCGGTCAGCGAAACCCTGATGGTGTCGCCGATTCCCTGCATCAGCAGGCTGCCAATACCGATTGAAGACCTGATGATGCCCTCTTCGGGCAAGCCTGATTCAGTGACGCCAAGATGCAATGGGTAGTCGCAGGCATCGGCGACCAGGCGCACCGCTTCAGTCATCATCGGCAGATCAAAAGCCTTGACCGCGATCTTGATAAGGTTAAAACCATATTTTTCGAGGCGTCTGACCTCACTCATGGCCGATTCGGCAAGACCTGCCGCGGTGACCCCGCCGTATCTTGCCTTGATTTCGGGGTCTAGAGAACCGGCGTTGACGCCGACCCTGATGGGAATCTTGCGGTCGTTGGCGGCGGCGGCGACTTCCCTGACTTTTTCTTCGCTTCTGATGTTGCCAGGGTTGAGACGCAGGGCATGAACACCGTTCTTGATGGCAGTCAAAGCCAGCTGGTGGTCAAAATGAATATCGGCGATGACTGGCAACTGGCTCGCAGCACAGATCGGCTTTAAGGCTTCGGCGGCGCTCATGTCTGGCACCGCGAGCCTGATAATATCGCAACCGGCAAGCTGCAAACGCCTGATCTCATTCAGGGTTGCAGTTACGTCGCGGGTGTCTGTTTTGGTCATTGTTTGAACCGTAATCGGTGCGTCACCGCCCACGAGGGTTGAACCCAGTCTGATTGCCCGGCTTTTTCGTCTGGTACTGTTAATCATTTTAACCCTGCCACTATGAAAGTTATGTCGTCAGAATAGCGCTTGCGAATGAATGGTGCAATTTCTTCGCTGACCAGGCGGTGACATTCTTCAACCCCGCTCATAGAAGCCGAAGCCAGATAGTCTGCAAGATCTCGACCCCGCAGTTCTTTGAATGCCTTGAACAGCCCGTTCGTCGAAATGAACACCAGGTCGCCCACGCCGGGCATGATATCACAGACCGATGCCTGTGTCTGCACGCCCAGGCCAACTGGTTCAGAATTTTCCTCAAGCAGCCGGGTTACCTGGCCATTACTGATCAGCAGCGGCGATGGATTACCACAATTGCGGATGCGCAGCCCTTGGTCATTGGCGGTTACCAGCGTAATGGCAGAACAGAGTTGCGGGTTCGCAAAGTGTTGCAGTAAACGGCTGACGGTCAGCAGTTTCGCGTCTGCATCATTGACCGACCTGAAGACACTGAATAGCAGGTTCAGCGTCAGAACTGCCTGAATACCGTGATGAAAAGCGTCATAAAGCCCTAAAAATTGGTTGCCCTCATCTTCGCAGATGTCGAGCATGTCACCCTTTATTTCGCCAGCCAGAGAAGAAAATGCCGCGATCTTGAAGCCTGCAAAGGTTTGCGGCCCAGGGTTGGCGCTGATTGCACGCAGCATTCCTGCTGCCAGTTCGATTTCTCGCGCTGCCTTTTCCTGGGTCAGCAAGCGATTAATCATTTGCAGATTCTCGATGATATGAGGGATCTCGTGGGTTAGACCCTGCACCAGATTCAATTCGGTTTCGGTGTAGGGTACCTTTGTACTTTTTGGCCCGAGCAGCAGACAGCCATAAAATTCTTCGTCGCTGCAGAAAGCAAAATAGTGTCGATAATCTTTTGCTTTTAATGCTTTCGCAGTCTGCAGCAGGGTTTCGTTGCCAGTTCCACCGTAAAAGTGCATGATGGCATCAATATCGTTGAGTTCGGCAGGCAGTTCGGGGAATGCCACCGCCGCTTCTTCGCCAGAATCAGGGTTCGCAGCCAGAACCACCCCTGATGAAAAATCAAGAATGAGCTGCAGTTCGCTCACAAAGCGTGCGAACAACCTGGCTCTGTCAGGTTGTTTGCGAAGTTCAGTGAGTATTGCCTGCATGACCTTCGCCGAGTCAAAGGCCTGACGACCGAAAAAGCGGTTTACCAGATTTACCAGTATTTCCTTGAGGGGCGAAAAGACCGCTGAAATCAGAAGAATCGAGAAAATCCTGCTCCAGACATCAGAAAAGTTGAGGATCGCCTGCATGAGTTCCTGCATCAGTTCCATGAACCCGGCCAGAATTGCCGTCAACAGCGTGTAAACCAGGCCGATCGAAAAAATCAGGTCGATTTCCATCAGGTTGTAACGCAACATCGTGTAACTGAGAATGATGCTCATGATGATGCCCAGCACCGGAAACAAACCGAACGGGTACATGGTCATGCCACCCGTAAACCAGCGACTGAGGGCAATAATGATTGACCCGGCGGCTACCGGCAGCAGCATCGCCGTGAAGGTGTAGCGCAATCGGCGCATCTGGGCCGTGGATTCAGCTTTCTGGCGACTGTTTGATAAGGTGGTCAGCGATAAAAAAAGGTAACCGACGATGATACCCTTCAAAACGAATTCAAAGCTGCCAAAAGTCAGCGAAAAGCCGCCCGGGGCTGCTTCAAAATTGCTTACCAGTCGGTTTGACCACAGCAAAGCCAGCAGCAGGGTCGCCGGCAGAAAAATCAGCAGCGGGCGCCATCGATCTCGAAATATCAGGGCGTCAGCCTGATATTCAGGATAAATAGCGGTAAAAACGCAGAAAAAGTAGGCGAGCAGTATGCCAGGGGTGAAGAGCAGTTTTACACCGGTGGCGCTGATACTGGTATGGATAAGATATAGTTCGCCAAGGCTCCAGAACATGAACAACAGCAACAACAGGCTGAACAAACGATTCTCGCGCCGTGAAGTGTTTTTGACGAGAACAAGAACTGCAAGGCCGGCCTGAATCATTGCTGACGTCACCCCGAGAAATGCTGAAAAATCCATTATCTGAATTTCCAGTTGGGCTGACGGATTCTGGTGGCCGCAGGGCGCATGGTGACGGTGGTGACGAGGTCTGCCGATTCTCCCTGCTGTTTGAAATCGAGAGTGATGCGAATCAGACTGATGCGCTGCCGTTGCCCCGAATCATTCGAGACCATATCAAATGGGTAATAAGACCAGCCCACCGGCGAAACCTGGTCGTAGTTTTCGAAAAACGGCTGAAAAAGCTGCGGGCCGATTTTTTCGAGGCTCAGCATTTTAACAGGATTTTCGCGGTTCTCGGCACGCCAGAGAACCTGCTGCCGCCCGCCACGTTCGACTTCCCAGGTGACGGTTACCAGGGCATCTTCGCCCGGGTCTGGCTTTTCGAGGGAATACTTGTAACAGCGCATTTTGACCATGTCAGGCTTGATTTCGAGGATTTCTTTGGCGTTGCGCAGGTCTGCGACCATCCGTTCCATTTTATTGCGGACTTCTGAGGTTAATATCAGTTGCGAAGTGCCTTTTCGAACGGTTGACATGCCGGTTGACTGCATCAGATAAAGAACCCCCCCGACCAGCAGGGTCAGCGACATTCCAAGCAGCAGTTCAACAAGGGTGAAGCCATGTTTTCTGTTCATTTGTGCAGTCCGATCAGGGTGGCGATTTCTGCTATTTTTTTGTCGGTTGCATCGTAGACCAGCACGCTGATCTTTTTGAGCTTCGACGGCATCGCTGATTCAGAAATCTGCTCGACTTTGACCACCCGTCGATAATTTCGGTAGTCTTCAGGGTAGGTCTGCAACTGTTTGAGAAAACCCTTTGGATAAACCTGCTTCAGTCTGGTAAAGGTGGTTTTGAGTTCACTTTCGTTGAGCGACCGGTCGGTGAACACGTCAGAAAAATACTTTTCGAATGACGCCTCGTTGTAATAGGCCTCGTCATACTTTGGGCGGTCCTGAAACACTTCGCGAAAATTCTCATAATCGGATTTGATGATTTCAAATGGCAGGCCCTTGATTTCTTCAAGTTTCTCACGAGCCAGATTATAAGCCAGAACATGCTCGGCGTTATCGTGACTGCCCTGAACGCCGAACAGAAACATGTTGGTGAACGGCAGTGCCACGAGACCAATCAGAAATAAAACCACGAGTATTTCGATGAGAGTGAACCCGCCCTGGCGGCGTATCGTGACCATTACATCGCCTCCGGTGCAATAAAGACCTGGTTGCGGCCTTTGTTCTTGGCGACATAAAGCGCGCGGTCGGCCTCATCGACTAATTCTTCCATGGTCAGGTTACGCAGGTGCAGTGATGAAACTCCGATTGATACCGTAACTCGCATGTGAGCATCACGGTAAACGTATTCTGAACCTTCAATGGCCTTGCGAATGCGTTCTGCCACAACGAAAGCTTCTTTTATGCCGGTTTGCGGCAGCAGCAGTGCAATTTCTTCGCCGCCGTAGCGCCCGGGCGTATCAACGGTTCTGATATTTTCGATCAGGCGCTGGGCGGTTTCGCGCAAAACGTAGTCGCCGGCCTGATGGCCATGAGTGTCGTTAAATTTTTTGAAATTGTCAATGTCGAGCATCATCAGGCCAAGATCGAGCTGATATCTCTTTGAACGGCTGATTTCCTTGTCGAGAGTGGCCAGAAAAAAGCGCCGCAGATAGAGCCGGGTCAGGCTGTCGGTGATCGCTTCCTCGAAAAGTCTCTGGTTCTCAATGATCAGGCCCAGATGATGCCGCAGCGTATCCATGAAATTCTTTTCGTCATCAGAAAAGCTTTTTTTATCGGTGAAGCGTTCGGGCGCGAAAACCAGGTAGATCGCTCCGAACTTGCGGTCTTCAAAGTAGAGCGGCAGGCTGAGAATGTGTTTGCCCGAAGTGCTTTCGGTTTCAAGGGTTTCGCGGCAGCTGCGTAACGAAGCTTTTGCACAGTTTTTAATTGCCTCGGCGTCTGCAACATCAGGGTTTTCAGAGATGAACAGTTCAATGCTGCCTTCAGTGCCCGAAACCCAGACTGTGCCAGCCGATTCGGCGTTGAGGTGTTCCTGAAGGTTTTCGGCTGCCAGTTCGAAAATTTCGCGCTGACTGTGGGTCGTCGAGGCTTTCTGGGTAAGGTTGTAGAGAACTGTCAGTTCGGTAAGCCGGTTGCGAAGGCGCCGGGTCATCAGATTAAAAATCGTCGAAAGTTCGCCAAGTTCGTCTTTGGCAAAAACCGGCAGATTCAGCTCAAGATCGCCATTGCTGATGGCCCGGGCGCCATTCGAAAGAATCGAAACCGGGGCGAGAAATTCCTTGATCAGAATGGTGATCAGAAACAACGATGCGGCCAGACTGCATAGTAGCCCGAAACCGACCAGCAGGTAGGTGAAGTGAATGGTTTCCATGATGCTGTTCCAGCTTGAACGTGCCCCGATCAAAAAATCTCTGGCATTGATGCCACGACCAACCGCTGCCAGCATTGGCTCGTTCTCATCGGCGAGCAGATCGGTGGTGATGTTATTGTTGTAATTCGAAGCAGCAATCAGCGAAAGCAGATTCGCCTTGAACACCGAAGTCAGTTTCGGAAAATTGTCCGCAATATCGTCTTGCTTGATGTAAAAAAGTTCTGAATCTTTATAGAGCTGAGCGTGGTTGTTGACCGCCTGACGCAGGTAGCGCCGGTCAAGTTCTGTCTTGGATAAAATGGTGATCGAAGCAAAAACCCGCCCATCAGCGGCTGTGACCACATCAGAAAAAGCGAATTTTCTGATGTCGCTGCCCGGCCAGAAAACCTGATGCATGACGCCGGTACGCCTGGTGACCAGTTCAAAAAGACCGTCGTCTAGAGGGTTCAGATTCGGAATGGCGCTTTCGTCACCCGAATGAAAGGCGAGAATACGCATGCCGAGTTCTTTGATGAAAAGTCGATTGCTTGCATTCTCGCCCGCCAGATTGTCAATGTCGAATTCGATATCGCCGTTGAGATTGGTCAGATAAAAACTCTCGACCTGATCGTTCTTGGAAAATTTAAAAAAAGTTTCGCGCAGGCGCTGCTTGTCAAGATTGACCATTTCGGGCAGGGTTCTGATAGACTTTAACCACTCATTAACACTGCGGTAGTAATTGCCTGTGTCAGCATCTACCCTTTTGATAAGCTCTTGCAGGCGGGTTTCGGCTTCGCGGTGCAGCAGGGTGCCCTGACTGATCGAAAAGCGGATACCCAGAAAAATGAGAATCGAAACAGGCAACTGCATGCACATAAAGAAGATGGCCGCCATTTTGCGGCGCAATGACATGCCACTGGCTTTTGTCAGTTTAAAATAATAATAAAAGATGAAAATCGCCGTCATCAGCAGAATAGTGAAAATCAGTCGCCCGCTGTAAAGATCAGACTCAAATGCCGCTCGCAGCCCCGACGTCGAAAACATCGAAAAGACACTGGCAGAAGAACTGTCGGGGTGGGGCTGAACAAAAATCACCCAGTCGCCCACAAACAGCGGATTGGCCAAGCCAGTTTCGAATTCTTTGACTAATTTTTTGGCTACTGGCAGCAGCGGTTGATATGAAATGGCCACTTCGCCTGAGGTCTGGTCGAAATAGCCAAAAACACTCTCGGGCGTCGAGCCGGTTTCACGGCTGAGAACCTGTTGCAGACCAAAGACGGGCGAAAGATTGCGCAGAGGTATGACCGCAGCGAAACCGCCAAGACTGTTGTCGGTTTTGTTGAAAAAATCCCAGAAGAAGAAAACCTCAGAAGTCGACATATAGTTGCCCGTAATCTTATTGGGGCTTGTCAGAGCCTGGCTTACAGGAAACCCGCGGCCAAGCAGAGGTGTCATCGCTGCGAAGAACGGGCCATGCTGTTGCTCAAATTTTTTGATCTGGTGCAGGCTCTGAAGGTTGATACCTGTCGAATAGTCGTCGTAAGCGTTCAGAATCAGGCTGACGAGGTTCTGAACACTGTCGCTTGCCAGACCTGTAGTTTTGATGATGCTGTTGTCATCGACGCGGCCATGGTTACCCCAGATTATGAGGGTTGTGCTTTCGGGGACTTCACTGAGCAGAGTTTTGATGATCGACTCATGCTGGGCCTTTTCGGAGTAATTGCGTTTGAGGTTGTCGCGAAAACCCTGAAAAAGCTGCAGAAAAATCTGCCGGTTCGTCGATCGGGCGCCAAAAGAGTTCAGTTCGCGCTGATAGGTTTGCACCATCGAGGCACGCTGCCGGTTGAAGTTGTCTTCTATGTGCAGGCTGTAGGTCTGATAATAGATGAACAGCGGAATGGCGGCGAAAAATACAAACAGAAAAATCCACACCTGCGGTTCGTTCAGGCGTGATTTATAGTCTATTGCAGCGGGTGCCGGCTGTATCATATTTTTCTGGATTTTTCAGGGTTGTGCATGATAGAGAATATTACAGGTATTTATAACATCAGGAGGATTGAAATGTCCATTGGCAAGAAAGTCAATTTGCTTTTAACTGTCGCGCTGCTCTGTATTTTTGCCACCCCTGCTTCAGCCCTGTCAATCAGGCTGCTTGAAGGTGGAATTCCCATAATAGACCCTCATCAGATGATGGAAGACGGCCTGCGCCTCGGTAACGCTGACCTGCTGCGCCAGGCATGGCGCCATTATGAAGAGTCGGTCACCCTGCCCGATGGAACCGGCAGCGGTTACCTTGAGCTGGGCCGTATCTATTTTTACCTGTCGCTGCTCGGTGATGCGAACCAGACCGATTACGATATGGCTGAAAACTTTGCCCGCCAGGCAATTGTCGATAACCCCCAAAACTCAGACGCCCACCACGCCCTCGGGCTAATTCTCGCCGGTCGTGGCGCTTTCCTCGACGCTTTCGAAGAACTGACCCTCGCTCTCAACCTTAACCCCACCAATGAATTTTTAATCGTGGATATCGCCGCGCTGCATCTTGCCCTGCATCAGCCCATCAAGACGGTTGAATACCTTGAAGGCCGCAGTCACCGCAATGGCTGGCCTTATGTGGTGCTGGCCATGGCCTGGTCACAGCAAAATCAAAAAGGCCGTGCCATTTTCAACCTTTTAAAGGCCCGAAAAATGGGTTACGGTGGTTACTGGATCGATACCATGCTCGGCCAGTTATCTGAAGAATTTCATCTGCCATTCAATAAATAACCCACCAGCATCACTGATCACAGCTTATTTTATCTCCTTTCAGATGTCTTAGCCCAGCTATTCTCGGTCAAAAGCAACCCGGCTGATAGGCCGAAGCTGCCACTTTTAAAAGACAATCAGTTAAATACAAGTGGCTTTTGATGCGAGTTAAAAATTCCCCGAGAATTGCTGGCGGGTTTGACCTGGGGCCCGTTCAGGTGACGTTACGATAGATAAAAATAATTATCAGAACACCCAGAATCGATAGAATGATGGTAGTCAGCGGGTTGCTGTTGTAGTGATACTTGAATTTTTCGCCAGGCGTCTGCTGATACTCGGTCCAGCGCAGCAGGTCTTTGATGTGCTGCTTGTAACGCTCGATATTTTCGTAGCGCTTTGTGGTTTTGCCGGTCAGGCGATGCTCGTGATACATGAAGGTTACTGAATTTTCGCCATCAAGAACGCCGTGCAGGTCGCAATACCACTGATAATCGTTGCGACTGACCGCCACCAGATAATACTTGCAGTCACGGGTCGGCGCCTCAAGCTTGCCGGCAAAATACTTCCGGTCGATCAGCGAAAGTGTCACAGTTTCGTAATTCGCCCACGAAGGCAACCCCGAATCGTTTTCGGCCAGAAATTTTGCCACAGCCTCGTTGAGCATCTTCAGATTGGCCCGGCAGCGGTTGTTGATTAATTTGCCCGTGTCTTCGGCCCGGGCCGGAACCCACGCCAGACAGGCGGCGATCAAAAGCACTATCTTCAAGATTTGTTTCAAACTTATCTCCTCTGCGGAAAATGCATCATCTGGCAAAATCAAGTTAAACTTGATTTTGCCAGATGATGCTGGTAAAATGCAACAATAAAAGCTGCGCCTATAGCTCAGGTGGATAGAGCACAGGATTCCTAATCCTGGGGTCCCAGGTTCGAGTCCTGGTAGGCGCGTTTTCCTTTTTAGCTTCTGACGCAGATTTGCGAGTGCTATAAAAAAAGGTGGTAGTGAATTTGTTCTCGCGGGCTTAGAATCTACATCGGCAATCGCCGCACCGTTTAACCTGGTCGATAACCCATACCACGCCGCCGCACTCCGGGCATATCTCCACGCCCCCGGCCTGAGCTTCAGCTATCTCGCGTTCGAGGTTCGCGGCGGTTTCTTCGAGTCTTGAGAAGTCAGAATACCCGGTTTTTCCACCGGCAAGCTGAAATTCTTCAAGCAGACGGGTATCGGCGGTTACTTTTCCGGCCCGTGCGTCAGCGATAGCTTTCTTCGCCCGGCTCAAGTTATCCATGAATTTTTTAACTGAACCTTCCGGCAGGGTCACGCCGACCGAAGCCGCGCCCTGTTGAATATCTCTGACCGGGTTTGTGAAGATGAATTCAGGGTTAAACGCGGTAGCAACCCCGGCGAGGAAACGATTGAACCCGGCGAAATATCTGAACGCCTTCTGCTCAACGCTCAAATCTGAATACTGCCGGTTGAGCGCGTTCTGCAACCCCGCATCTCTGATCTCAAACGCGGTCAGCTCTCCGCTGTTGACATCTCGTGACCAGATAATAGCCGGATTGTTATAGAGCTTGCTGGTATCAGTTCTCAGTTTGACCTTGCCTGTTCGCTTGTCATAATACTGCACCTGGTCTGGTTCGTATCTGCGGTAAAGTTTCGGGTTGGCATACTTTGAAAACAATCTCGTTGCTGTATCTACGACCTGTTTTCTTTCACCGCGCTTGTAAACAACGTCGATTGCTTTCTCGATGTAAGCGAGCTGGTCGGCGGCTTCGCTGCGACGACCGAGAGCTGCTTTGTCGAGAACAAACCCCTGATCGGGCGGGCTTTTCATCGGCGTATAATACTTGTATTTGCTGTAAGCGTCTCTCTGCTTCTGAGATAGCAGGCCATATCTGACTTGCTCATCGAGCAGAGCATTATTCAGCCGGTATGTCATCTGAGCGAACTTCAGAAACTTTTCATGCGTGCCGTTTTTCTTATGCTCCGCAATCTCTTTCCGGGCCTGCTCTGTTTCAATACCCGAACCAGGCGCACCGGTAAGCCGGAAGGCTTCGTTTCGTTCAGCCACCGCGTCATTGCGCTCTTCTGCGTGCATGATCGCAAGAAAGCGATTGGCGGCTTTATAGTCGATATTGTTTTCAACCAGGTAATCTTTTATCTGTAAGCGCTCAGGGAACCCCTTCTTGAACGATTAAAAAAAATCTGGTTTTATGG
>DAOPYA010000049.1:0-32416 GCA_035352635.1 Candidatus Rifleibacterium sp. | reverse complement strand
AGAAGAACTTCGGCAGCTCGGCAAAAAGTTCAGCGATGGCACTGCGCAGCAGTTCTGGCGCTTCTTTATAGGCGGCCGGCAAACTGGCTGCCGCGGTTCCGACGTCAACCTGGGTGACGACCGGCAGGTAATCGCCATCAGGTATGGCTGGCGGCGGGCGGGTCGCTGGCGGTTCAACGTTAGTGCCAGGGTTATCATTGCCGCCGGGATTTGTCGTATCGCTGGCAACCGAAGAATTCGGCCAACCCGATACAGTCTTGTTGTTCATCAGATTGGTCTTGATGAATTCGTAGCGTGATTTGTATTTGCTCTGCAAGGTTGATGCTTCAGTGCAATACATCGAAACTGCGAAGGCGAGATCAACCCAGGCCGCGGTTTTGCCAGGGGCGGTAACCATATTGACTTCGGCGGCCGGGCCATAGACCTTGGTCGGCAGTTTTGTAGCAGCAGCGATTCCGGCGTATTTTTTGGCGAGATCAGGGTGTTCTTGCAGATAACCATAGGTGATACCGCGCACCAGAATGGTTTTGAAGCGGTTCAACAACTGGGTGTCGGTTGGTATGGTTTTATAAATTTCTTTAAAACGACGGATAAATATGGCCGAAGGGGTCATAACACCGGCACCAATCTGAACTATGCCGTGCTGATCGTTGAATCCGACATATTTAACTTCATACTGAACGGGCGAAGGGTCAAGAAAAACCATACGGGTCGAGGCGGTAAAACTGGCCGGCAGGGCAGCGAGCACGTCTTTGATAGCCTGCACGTAGCTGATATCCCATTGGTTCTGGTTTGCAGCCTGGTCTTCGGCGATCACCACATTGTATTGGTTGTTAATCGCTTCTTTGAGGGCCGTCAACGCATCACTGCCGGTCGCCACTTCGAGCGTCTGGTAAACCGAATCGAGGTAACTGGCACTCTGGGCGCTGACAGGCGCAACCAGCATCACTGCCAGGGCAACGAACAGACCGATCAGTTTTTTCATGGCCTGATTCCTTTAATTCAGATATTCTTTGCCATCCATAATGTACTGTTTGATGAAGTTGTAGCGGTTGAGATCCATGGTGGCGCCGCTTCTTGAGACAAACATGCCGTTTCTGATGCTGCCGCCAGTGTAGTAGGTGGCTACAGATTCTGCCATGTCTTCGGGTGGCTGGGTGCGGCCATACCCGGTCGGGCAGGTGCCGGCAAGACGACCACCGGGCCAGAACCGGTTTGCCCAGGCCTGATAGACTTGCGGGTAGGTGTTCTGGAAACAGTGGGTCATTTCGTGAACCAGAGTTCGTTTAAAATTGTGTTTGAGGTAAGCCATCTGCTCTGCCTGGGTTGGGGCGCGGCCATAGGCGGCCACCATCGAGTTATATGCGCCCTGGGTCATGGAAACGCTGAGATCAAGCATGTGAACCTTGCGCTGCGGAACAATAACGTAGGCAGAGGCGCTGTTTGGAATAAATGATGCATTGGGCTGACCATCACGATAGACCACATCAGTGCACTTGCGGAAAAAATCTGGCAACTCCCCAAAAGCTTCATTGGCGCCGTTGAGCTGGTTGATGCTCCAGGGGCAGTTGTTGGCGCCATCGGTAAGGCTGATGCCATATTTCGCTTTAACCGCAGCCCGCACCGCTTCTTTATCGGTCGCGGCGCCGGTAGAGGTTGCGGTCTGGGTGTTAGTCGGGGTTGAGGTAGCGGTAGCAGTGCGGGTGGAAGTAGCAGTCGCCGTGGCAGTAGAGGTGCGGGTGGTGGTTGCCGTAGCGGTTGTAGTTGCAGTAGCCGTTCGGGTAGTGGTCGCCGTTGCCGTTGAAGTCGTTGTAGCGGTCGAAGTGCGAGTCGAAGTAGCAGTAGCGGTAGAGGTCGAAGTTGAGGTATTAGTGCTGGTGCTGGTAGAAGTAACCGTAACCGGCGGCTTGGGAAAAATACGCTCACAGGGAATAACAACGATAACAATGCGGGTGCCACACATTCGGCCGGCAATAATGCGCATAATGCTGTTGATAACGGTCTGCAGCTTTTCGATTGCTTTCTGCTGCTTCGGGTCGCCAACCGGGTCTGGAACATCGACAACCCTGGGCGTCTCATCGCCATCGGCGTAGCTGGCTTCTGGTTTGTCGGTGATTACTGAGGTGCCTGAGTTTCCGGCACGATAGATGGTGTCAAGGTAACTGTCACCCTGTGCCGAAACCGGTGTAACCCCGGCCAACATAAAATAAAACATGGCCAGCAGCATGATCGCCAGTCGTCTGTTCATATTCAGCCTCCCGCCGTACATTTATTCATCTAATTATACGCATTTTTCAGCCGCTTCGTTGCAAAAAAAATGTTCAGGGGGTATTAAGTTGACGGTTGAGGCGAGCCGGAAAAACGCAGGTCTTGATGGCAAAAGGTTTTTCGTTGCCAGTGGCAGTCTTCAACTGCATGGCTACAGCCACCCCAATCCGAAAGGTACCCGAACCTGCAGTTGCAAAGCGTTCTAACTGCATCTGCCAGGCCAGCGACGCCACATGATTTTTTATTAAAACCTTTTCGCCACCTTCTGCTTCTTTGCGGATGATGCTGCCGCCGCTGCCCGCCGCAACATAACGATAGATAACCGGCAGAATACGACCCTGACCGCTGCTGTAAACATTTAAGCGCAATTGTTCAGGGGTCGCCTGAATCTGATTTTCGATGCCGCCCTGGGGGCCACTGAGGACCGCGTTGTTCATGTCGGTGCGCAGACGGGCAAGAAAAAGAGCGCTTTCCTGCATCAACACAGCAACGCTTTCGCTGCGCGAATACCCCTGGCGAAAATTGGTGAACAACATGATGGCCACGCCGAGAAAGATAGCCGACACACCGCAGACCACCAATATTTCGACGAGTGTAAAGCCACGATTAAATATTTTCATTGGCCACCAGCGTTTTCAGGGTAAATTCACGCAACCGGTCAGAAGCCCGGGCTGAAGGGTAAGCAACCGTAACCGTAATCTTCTTGAACAAAATTTTGTTGTCGCGCTTCACTTCTTCGATCTTCAGCGAATGTTTCAGGTCAGGGTCAGAAGTAAGCCTGAACAACACAGGCCCCCCAGCAAAAGCCCCGCCGTCAATTATCTGGGCAGGCGCGTAACTGCCTGGTCTGATCAGGTTAAAGGGCAGCGAGATTATCTGTTCCATCAGCTCAAGCGCCGCAGTATGCGCCCGAAACTCGCCTTCGGTAACCTGAATATTGGTATTGCCTGAAGAAAAAGTCATGAAAACCGGCAACATGATCATCGCGAGAATGCCCATCGACAGCACGATTTCAACCAGCGACAGGCCATAACGTTGCTTATTCATTCCAGTATGAGTCCTTCGGGTCAACAAAAACTTTGTAGAAACGATCATAACCTGGCAAAATTGGGTCCTGGCCGGTTCTAAAACGCACCACCCCGCCCTGAAATCGATGATCAGCATATAGCGAACCGACACAAAGAGTGCCTAGCATGTCAAACTTCGATCCATAGGCCAGCTCAGCCTCGGGTGCAATCAGGTTAACCTGGTTCGGCTGAGTCGAAGCAAATGAAACCGAACCACCGCCGCGCACGACGACTGTAAGCGCCTGATCGGCCGCCGAGCAGCTGATACCGCGCAACACCAGATTGCCCGCTTCAAGAATAATGATGCCACCGCCCCTGACCATCATTGGCTGAGGCCGACCAACCGCCGGCATCTGCATGTCGAGACCCCGGGGATTTTTGATTCTTACCACAGCGTTCAACTCAAGCTCACCCTGCTGGTTTAGGTAGCGATCCCAGAAGTCATTGATCGTCTCAACCTCAAACTGCACCCGGCCCTCCAAAAGCTGAATCACAGAATCAGCCGAGGGCCGGCCCTTAAAAAATATGTGCTGGTCGCGTTGCAGCGTAACCTCGTCGCTGTCAGCCTTCATTGCCACGGTTGACGATGGAAAAGTGCGACCGGTTTTCGCGTCACATACGTCTTGCATGCTGTTGTAAGTCTCACTATAAGGCATTTCTACTACCCGGCTCATCAGCTGGGCATATTCATCGTAACTCTTGAAAAGCATACCGGCTTTCAGTAGCGGGCCGCCAACACTGCGTCGCCCAACTTCCTCGATGTCAACCGAGGTATCGTAATCGTCACCCGAAACAGAACGCAACAGATAGAGCGGCGGCGGGTTGGCAGCCGCAAAAAGAGCCGCAGCATCTGATTCTTCTGGCTTTACTTCAAGATTGGCGAACCTGATAAAAGCAGCGCTGACCACCCCGAAAACCCGGGTGCGCGACTGATAACCCCGCCGGGCATCACCGAACAGGTGCAAAATTGAAGATTTTGAACTGTAGTGATTTTTTTCGCCCGTTGAGAGAATGTTGCCTTCATACATCGCCTCGCTCTCCTTGCGGCTGCTACGGTCATGAAAGCCATCAAGAATAAAGCTGTGGCCAAAGGTATAACTGACCTGCCTGATCGATTCGTTGCTTTTATCCCAGGGGAGTTGCAGCGGCCCTGAAAACGCTACCGGCAGCGAATCAGCCGGGGTTGTGAATTTAACCGGCGAAAATACATTCGGGTTACTGACATCATAAAAATGAAAAATTTCGCCAAGGTCGCCGGCACCCGAGCAGAGATTCAGCCTGATACCCCGGCCGCCAAGCCATAACCAGCCGCGGTGTTTCCAGACATCAGCCTGCTTCTCATCGCGGGCCACATCGGCAATATTGCCGGGCTCAATCGGCGAGTCTGGAGTCGGGTGATTATATAAAATGAGCGGCCGGGGGCCATCGGTAATCATGCCACGGTAGTCATTACGAATCAGATTGAAGCCATCAGGGCTGCGGCGCGCCGCATCGCTGACATACATGGTAAATTTGCTAAGAACGCCGGGTGCAGTACTGCAAACCTTCACCCGGCGCCTGATCGCAATTTTTCGCTGCGAAGATTTATAGCCCCCCGTCGATTCGATAACGAGAAAACCGTTTCTGGCAACCGGATCATCCCATACAGCCGGGTCGGTTTCACTCGACTCAAAGTCGCGAAGCCAGACATCAACACGAATCGAGGCATCTTTATCAACTTCGCGGGCAAAAGCCTCGAGATCACGGTTCCAGCTGGCGTCAAGAAGATTGTTGATGCAGGTGTCAGTGAACTCGCCCGGTTTGAGCAGCAGCCCGGTCAACTCTTTTTCGGTGGCGCCGCCTGAAAGATTACGGGCAATGCTCGCCCTTACCGTGCCGATACTGCTGTTAATGCCGGCCTCGGCGAGAAAATGTGCCACCTCACCGTTAACAATCGTCTGCATGCCGCTATGCTGATGACCGACAAAAGAATATAGAGAAACCGCCAGAACCAGCAATACAGTGCCGATAACCAAAGCAATCATGATGGCAAAGCCGCGCGAACCTGCGGCAATCTTTTCTGACTGGTTTTTAACTGACATAGTAAAATAATCTCAACCCGGCAGGTTAATGTCAACCGCGTTTGCAAAACTTTACCGCACCGGCATGTAATTCTGCTTAAAATAAACTATAATTACTGTGCTCTGTATAATTAAAACCTGTTATTGAATTTTTTGAGTTTTGGCGGCACCGGCCTTCAAACCAGCCTTCTGTTCAGCAAAACTCAGTAATTGAACCCTGGAGGAATAAAATGAAATATTTTCTGGTAGTTTCTATAATGCTGTTGATAACGGTTGGAGGCATGACAATGATTGAAACCCTCAGTCTTGAGCAACTTGCCCACGGTGCCGATCTGGTGGTCAAGGGCAGAATCACCAGCGTCAAGCCCACTGGCCAGCTTCCTGAAGGCCCCGAAGTTCTCGCCTGCCTCTGTGAAGTCGAAGAAACCCTTAAAGGCGACCCCAAAGTCGGCGATAACATCAAAATCAAGAATTACCGGGGCATCGAAGACTACCCTGAACTCACCGAAAACGCTTCTTATATCTTTTTCCTCAAAAAAGCAGAAAATCATTTTGAATTATTCAACGGCGTGCAAGGCTGTTGGCCGATCGACAAAGACGGGCGTTTTCAGGGTATGGGTTACGGCAAATCCATCGACCAGATTAAAGCCGTTCTTCAGTCAATTCCCCTTAAACAGCCGAGGTTCGAACCCCTGACCTTCTGATAACAAATTCAAACAGGTTATTAACCCCCCATCAGAAAAGCCTGTGCAGGCAAAAGCAGTTAAATGCACAAAAAAAACTCCCGGGCCAGCAAGGCTATCGGGAGTTTTTATTGTTGCGATAATGCGTGGCGATTATTCTCTGAGCAGGTTCAGTATGCTCTGGCGGTTTTCATCCTGGATCTGAAAAGCCTTGATGGCAAACTTCGATTGCAGCTCTGAGAGACTCAGATTGATCAGTTCAGCGGCCATATCAACGTCTTCAATCTTCGACTGGGCGGCCGTAACGTTCACAAGTTCATTCTGCAGGTTAGAAACCTGACTGGCAATGCTGTTGACTGCCGAACCAAGCGAACCGCGCTGCGAAGACATGGCATTAATAGCCTGGGCAGCCTGGGAAATCGCCCGACTGGCCGCCTGAACGCTAGCAACCGACATGCCGCTGACGCCAAGCGCCTCAGCATTAACCGCCGGCTGGGCGTAAGCTTCACCGTTCTGCATAGTCGCCTTCAGTGACCCGTCAAGCAGATTCTGACCGTTATAAACGGCGTTGCCTGCTGTCTGGTCAATCTGGGCAACCAGCTGATCAACTTCGAGTTGTATGTTGCTGCGGTCAGCACCAGTCAAAGTGCCGTTCGTAGCCTGAACCGCAAGTTCACTGATTCGCTGTAATTGTTCGTTAACTGAACCGAGAGCGCCTTCGGCAGTCTGCAACAGTGAAATTTCATCCTGCCGACTGCTGATCTGCTTGATAAGACCTCGTGTCTGTGTTTCAAGCGCCATGGCCATCGCCATGCCGGAAGCGTCGTCGCTGGCTTTAATTATCTTTTTGCCGCTTGCGAGTCGCTCTAGAGACTTTCCTCGGGTTTCATCTGCCCGAAGAAGATTACCGTGTACCCTGTCTGTATTTGTTTTACTGACCACGGTAGAGACCTCCTTGTCTACTAACTTGCCGTACCATAAATATATACTATTTGGTGAATTAAGTCCAGTGTGGGGCTAATTCAGCTTCAGTCAGCCATCGCATCGACCGCAGCCTGTTCAGTTGGGTATGCTTCGCCCATCTGCAACAGACCAACCATTTTAAAGACGCCGGCGGCCAGCTCACTTAGACCAGTAAAAGCCAGCTCGCCATTCTTTTCATCAACGATAATCTCTGCCAGTTCGATTATCTGGGCAATACCCTGCGAGTTGATAACCGGCGAAGCCGTCAGGTTAAGAATGAACTTCTGGTGGCCTTCAGGCAGGGCCTTTTGCACCGTTGCAAAAATCGCAGCCCCGCCGTTTTCGTCAACATAACCACAGGGACGAATGATGAACACACCTTTGCTGTTTGCCGTTGTAATAGTGAAATTACTCATGCCCTGATATTATATTTTAGACTCGCGTATGTCAATTTTTAAAAGGCGGTCTGTAATTCGGCCTGTATAATGCCGTTCTTCTCGCTGATAACTCTGACCTGGCCATGAAATTGGCTGCCAGCTGCCGGCAATTCACCAAAATTTTCTGGAAAAATTATCTCGCAGATTTTCTGAGAGCCCGTTTCGCTTAATTTAACCAGCCGCCCTGCCGGATCGACCGATTCAATCACCCCTCTGATCGTTCTTGACGAACTCTTTGCCACAACTGCCGCCCTCTTCACCGGCGCTGATCTGGGCGTCGAAGAGGGTGCCATAAACGCAAACCATATAAACGCAGTTAATAAAGCGCCAGAAGCATAAACAACCAGGGTGAATCTGATTAGTTCAGGCTCAAACCCAGCCTTTTTTTCTGAATCCTGACGGATTTTCTGGATTTTTTCGAGCTGGTAGGCAGAGCGTTGGGTGCGATTGCGGTTTTCTTCATCGAGACGTTCTTCGGCAGAGGCATACAGGGCGGCTTCAGTCTTGCCGGGGTCAGTGGCGACGATCTGCTTTGCCAGTTCGCCATAAAGCTCTTTATACAGGCCGGTTCTCGGTGACCGGCCGGTTCTGGCCTCAATATATACCCGATAAAAAACATCTTCGTCGGGGTTAGCCTTGAGAATAGCCACAACCTGCTGCAAGTTCTCTTCATCTGCTTCGTTCTTGACGGCATTGAGAAGAATCTGACTGACCGAGGCAAAGTCGAAATGAGCAAGACAGAAAATGGCGTTGCTTCGCTGCACAGGTTTGATCGAATGCAACATCTGCTCAACCAGCGAAATTGCCTGCTTCTTGTCAAAAAGGGCGAACACTTTGATTGCCGCCACCTTGACCTCGTCAAAGCGGTGTTTGATCAATTGCGGCAGCAACGGATGCAATGCCTCGGGGTTTATAACACTCAGGGCATCAATAGCAGCGGTCATCAGCTCAGAATTGTCGCTGTCGAGAAACTTCAGCACCAGGTCGGTCTCACGGGCCGAACCAAAACGCTCAACGCCCGCCAGCACAGCTACCTGCTCGGCAACCGGCAGTTCTTTAAGCACCGACCGGGCATCGGCAATAAACCCGGCAAAACTTTCTTTCTGCAGCGAATCATAAAGGCGTAAACGCTGCTCAGGCTGAAGATCAAGCAGGCTGGTCGGCCGCGCCTTTTCACCTGCCGGGCTTTCGGGTTGAATACTGCCTGATTCAAGAAACTGTCGGGCCAGTTGCCTGACCCGCTGGTCTGCTTCCCCGGCCAGAAAGTGTTCAACCAGCTCGCGTGGCTCTTCTACGCCGTGCCGTATCAACTCACAGAGCTTCAGCACTGATTTGAGCCTTGTCTCGACCTCAGAAGACTTTAGACCGTGGCTGAACCGGTCAATATAAAGCCTGATGCGCTTTTCTTGAAAATGGGTTTCAAGAACCCGCAACATCTGCGCCGGTTCAGCATTAACAATACCGGCCATGAACAAAGATTGCAGAACCCCTTTGAGAATCGTGTCAATCAGCTGAGACTTCTCACCAACACAGGCCTGTCTTGCTTCGAGCAGGCGCATCGGAACCTGCCGGTCAGGGTTGGCCATAAAAACCAGGCCAGCTTTTCTGATCAGCTCTGAATCAGTTTCAACGCTGATAAACCTCAGCATCAGCGATTCTATCTGCTTAAACGGAAAAAAGAACGAGTGAAAAAGCGCCGCCTGCTTTTCGGCCACGCTGTTGGCAAACAGCATCGACTCAAAATGGCGCAGCGCTTCGCTCTGGTCGTAACGATGCAGAATTCTGACCGCCCGCGACCTGATGCCGCAACTCTCGTTGAGCAGCAAGGGCACTATATGCTCGCGCAAACGGTCAGGGCTAAGCTTTTCGAGGGCATCAACCGCCGAACTCAGCACACGGGTATCAGCGTGTTTGCAAAGAGTGGCCACCGCATCGACATCTTCGCCTGACCCGAATTTTTTTAGAAATTTCAGTACCGAGGGCAACAACTGGGGCGAAAAACCCGGCCAGCCAGCCTGCCGCAAACCGGCCAACACAGCCGGGGCCTCTGGTTTGCGCACCGCTTCAAGCATCAGTGCCAGAGCAATCTCGTCACGATCAGGTCTCTGTAACAGATCAACCAGTTCAGGAACCCCGGCCTGCCCTGGCTCACCACCTTCAAACCGCGCAAGAACCTTCTGCATATGAAAACGTATGCCGGGTTCCTGCTCGCGGGTCAGCAGTTCGCGAAAAACTGCCTGCTGCTCATCGCTCAGTGTGAGATCTTCGAGTCTTGATAAAACTGAAAAGCGGATTGAAGGATCCGGAGAACGAAGGTCAGCAAAAAAATCCTTAACCTGATCCATCTAGCCTTCTTATCAGTTTTTGCGCAACAGTTGCGCTTCTTTTTCAAGCAGAGTGAAACCCTGCTTTAGTGGCAGTGCCAGTTCAAACATCTGTAAAGCCGTTTGTCGATCACGGTTGGCAAGCATCAACAACCCGATATTACGCAGCACATAGCGCTGCAACGGATGTTTGCGATTAGCGTAAAATGCCTTTTTAAGAGAATCTTCGGCCAGTCGCTTCTGACCCTGCGACCAGAACACAACACCCTTCAGATTGGCTGCCGAAATTTTCAGATTTTCTGAACCCTCTGATTTTTCGTCTTCAAGCAGTTTTTCGAGTTGCTCAATGAAGCCGGTCGCCTCAGAAAAGTTTTTCGCCTGCCAGGCTTTAACACCAAGAACATACAGACCATTCAACAGATCCTGGCGTTTCTTCTTGATATCGATGCCAGATTCAGCAAGCTGGGCAGCAAAATTAGCATCAGCTTTGAGAACGTTCTGAAGCTTGTCATACATCTCAACATCAGTCTGAGCCTGATGCGCAGAAATCAGTGTGTCTTCAAAATATACCGGGCCACGAAACCCGGCTTCAGGGGCGAGGCTGTCGTCGTAGGCCAGCCACATACCGCCGGTGAGCGGGTAAAATGATTCATCGGCAAACAGGGCAAAAGCTATATCGGTGTAGCGCTTTGTTTCGGCCGGCCAGGCTTTTACTGAGGCAATCATGCCTTCGGCGCTGCCCGGAAATTCTTTGGTGATACGTTCGATAATCGCCGCCTGGGGCACTGGCAGCAGCGCTTCAACAACGATTGAACCTTGATTCAGGCAACACCCGGGAGTAACATTGAAAGATAATTCAGCGGTCTGCCCTTCGCTTACCAGGCCGGTAGTCAAGGTCGCCGGCTCGGATTTCCAGTTTTCGGGAAGAAGGAGCCTGATACTGGCATTTTCGAGGTTGCCAATCAGCATCTGCAGCTTGATATTCACAGCAACGGGCTTGCCAAGCTCGGGCGGCGCAGCCAGACTGGCGCTCAGGTTAAACCATTCGGGCAGTTGCACGGTGGCAGCACCGGCAAACACCGAAATCAGCAGCATCACAAGCGTCAACAGGATTACCGGGTAGCGCTGTTTCATATAAAAGTATGGCTCCTTAATTGATTTTACGGGTAATCGAATCATCGACAACCGGGGCAAATTCATCATTTTCTTCGCCGTCACCGGTTTCTTCGATATCCTGCTGTTCTGCGCCAGGTTCAGCAGTTTCACCGGCAGGGCGGGCCGCATCTTCAGGCTGTTCCTGCTGACCGTAAACAAGCTGCATGAAACGCGGGAAAGTATCATCGACCATGTGCACAAGCACCATCATTGCGAGATCAAACTGCTTACGGGTCAGCCAGCCGTCTTCAAGAATATGCTGGCAGCAGGCCGACAGCGACTTGCCGTCTTTTCCAAGCTCAAACCTGATATCGAGAATCTCGTTTGTGACCTGCATAATGAACAGCAGCACATCTTTTCGCCGCAAATCAACATTGCGAATGAAATTCGGAACCCTGAAAATCAGATGGTTGTTGTGCAGATAAATTACCAGGTGCATGGTGAGGTTATGACCCTGCATGTACAGTTCAACAGCTTCGTCATCAAGCTGATTGAAACGCATGTTGTCGTCTGCGAGGTATTTCCGAACCTCTTCCATTACTCTAAGGCCGTCAGCGGTGCTGTTATCGGGCAGATCAGCAGATTTGTCGTTCATCTTGATACCTCAGCAATCATGCGTTTAAACTCTTCGGGCGAAATATTAAAAGCCTTGCAGGCAAAACCAAGAATCTTTTTTTCGGAATCCTCGACGACGCCGTCACGGAAAGCCGCCTGGCACAGGTTTTTGAACAGTCTCTGGTGGCTGAACTTCTCGCGCAGCCCCCCTGAAACTTCGATGCCGGCCAGCTGCCGACGCACGTTGTTGAACATGGTTATATAGGCGTCTTCAGACACATTGAGCGCAACCCGCAGTCTTTGCAGCAGATCGCGTTCAGGCGGTTCGATCTGACCGTCTCGCATTACTTCAAGCAGAACCAGTGAGAAAAATTCAGCAATATTCAGCGGTGCTTTTTTATGTTCATCAGGCTTTTCGCAGACCTGCACCGTCAAAAAGGGCTGCAAAATCTTAAAAAAGCCAAACTGCTCAACCCGGGTGCCAAGACGATCAATCAGGCGTCTGGCCCGCTGGCGGCACCAGGCATCAACAGCCTTTTCGGCCTGGGTCTGCGGGGTCATGCCACACAGTAACTGCATGTTCCCGGCTGCCAGGCTGGCGGCGCCGTTCAAAACCTGTGTTTCGATCAACCGCTGCAATTTTTGAATGCGCGAATTGGCAAGCCCGCCGTTTTCATTGTGAAGGGTCTCGCAAAACTCTTCGATAGCCTGGTCACAGCGTTCAGCAGCCTTTACCAGATGACGCTGCACCGCGCCTATTTCTGAATAGTGCATCAACAAACGCACATTCAGCTCTGAAAACTCATTATTTTTTATCTGGCCGGCATCGAGCAACCAGGCAGCCCGATGCAGCAGGGCATTGAAATAAAACTGGTCGTTCTCAAGGGCATTGCAAAAAAGCTGCTGAGCCTCTTCAATACGACCGCTCTTCTCAAAAAGAATGGCAAGATTGCAAAAAGCCTCTGGAGCACCCGGCACAATCTGCATTGCCTGGCGATAAGCCGCTTCAGCGCCCGCAATATCACCCTGAATTCTCAGGCAGACACCGAGAAGGTTCCAGGCCCTTGCCAGGCGAGGGTCGGCAGCCAAAGCCGCCTGATAATGCTTGACCGCCGCAGCAATATCACCGTTGGCCTGACTTCTGACCGCTGCGGCAAAAGAACCAGTCACATCAAAACGTTCAGACTTGAAAATACAGCTGTCTTCAAAACCGGCACCCGCCTCATCAGCAGAGCGAGAAAAAGCCGCCAGTGCCGCGCTGTTGAGACTCTGAAACATTTCGCTGCTGATGTTTCCCCGGGCGAGTTCTGAACCGGTCGAAAAAGAAAATATGGTTCCATGGGCATTGTCGTCAGCAAGCAGCGAAATATTGTCGTTAGTAAATTCTGCCCAGGCCGCCGAAGGCAGGTCAAAGCCCAGGCAACAGAACCCGCCTGCATCAGACAGCTTTACTGCAGCATCCATGCCTATTCCTCAGTTTCTGATTCTTATAACTCGGGCGGAAAAGCCGAACCCTTCTCACTGTAGACGCCAAATTTCAGTAATCCCCAGATATTGCCGGTTCTTTCAAATTCAAGTTCGATATTTTCGCTGATCGGCGCCTGCTCAACACCGTTACCATCGGTATAAACCAGGCTCATATCTGCACGGCCAACCGCCTGGTCGTCAGCGACCTGAATACCGATATTGGCGATCTGAAAATCTTTTACGGCGGCTCCCGCAAAGAAAGTTTTCAGACGGGCAATGAATTTATCTGAACCAACTTCGTTGATATTGCCAACCCGGCGGTATTTTAAATTAGTGTCAAGGCAGGCGTTGGCCGCATCGGCATCTTCGGCTCTGACAGCCGCCGAAAACCGGTCAACAACCGCCGCAACTTCAAGTTGTTCGGGGTCGAGAGTCGAAGACGAATCGCCACCGCCACCACCACAACCGGTGATCAACAGGCCGAAACAAACGGCGGCGCACAGCAAAATTCGCAGACCAGAACGTATATTCTTCAAGTGTTTTTCTCCGAGGTGGCCAGCAGAGCGCTGGCTCTGCCGCAGAAGTTCTTTTTGAGAGACCTCACCGGTCAACCCCCAAAAAACCCGGCAGCATAGATCGAGGTTCCAGGCACCCGGCCGCACTAACTGGCAGCCGGGTGCCTGGATTTTTTGCGATCAGGCCTTGCCAGAGCAGCCCATGATGCGCATCTTGCGCTGAACTACTTCTTTGATTGCCTGACGGGCCGGAGCCATGTATTTGCGCGGATCGAATTCGGCGGGATTTTCGAAGAAGACCTTGCGGATCTGGCCGGTCATCGCCAGGCGCAGGTCGGTATCGACGTTGATTTTGCAGACGCCGGTTTTAGAGGCCTGGCCGATCATTTCTTCGGGAACGCCGCGTGAACCAGGAATCTGGGCGCCGTATTTATTGCAGATATCAGTCAGATCTTTCGGAACTGAGCTCGCACCATGGAGAACCAGCGGGAAACCAGGCAGTTTTTCCTGGATTTTGGCGAGACGGTCAAAAGCAAGCTGCGGCTCACCTTTAAACTTATAGGCGCCGTGACTGGTGCCGATGGCAACGGCCAGAGAATCGCAACCTGATTTTTTTACGAATTCGAGAGCTTCATCAGGATCAGTGTAAGTAGCGTCTTTGGCAGAAACCTTGACTTCATCTTCGACACCGGCGAGTTTGCCGAGTTCGGCTTCAACAGTGATTCCGCGGGCGTGGGCGTATTCGACGACCTCTTTGGTAATACGAATGTTTTCGGCGAGCGGGTATTTGGAAGCATCGATCATGACCGAGGTAAAACCGCCGTCGATACATTTTTTGCAGATGTCGAAATCATCGCCGTGGTCGAGGTGCAGAACAACCGGAATCGACACGCCTGAAGCTTCGGCCATTTCCAGAGAGGCCTGGATAAGGTGAATGAGGTATTCATGGCGGGCATACTTGCGGGCGCCGGCCGAAACCTGAATGATCAGCGGTGCTTTTTCTTCGATAGCCGCTTCAAAGATACCCTGAACGATTTCCATATTGTTGACGTTAAACGCGCCAATTGCATATCCGCCTTTATAAGCCTTTTCAAACAGTTCCTTTGAACTTACCAGTGGCATTAAATGTCCTCCTGTGCCTGACTTTGTGCCGATGCGTCGCGGCAAAAACATACGCGGCGTCATCTTCTTCATACCCTGAGAATTCTAGCAATATAAAACATAAAAGTCAAAGTTACCCTGCAAGGCTTAAGTCATAAACACCTTCAGATGTACACACTCGCATAATCGATATGTTATAATCAAAAAAAGGGTAGCAAATGGCAACTCTGCCGAATAAAGCATATATGGCCGGTTGGTTCGCAGTGATCTTTGCTGCGCTTTTTGTGCTTCCGGTAATGGGCATTTCGCCTCAGGGGTCAGAGTATCTGCGCAAAGCCCGGGTATTTTTCGCCTCTGATGATTACCGTATGGCCCTTGATTACCTGCAACGCGCCCGCCAGCTCGACCCCACCGCCCCCGAAATCGAAGAGTTTGCCCCCCAGCTGCAAAAGAAAATAGACGAGAGAGTCAAAGAACTGCGTCAGCGTGCTGATTTTTTTCTCGAATCCAAAAACCTGCCCGAAGCCGAAAAGCTGTTCAGTGAAGTTCTGACACTTGCTGCAAGCGATGAACACTCACTCGCCCGCCTCAAAGAGATTACCTCGACCTATAAGCAGATTGATGAATTCAAGAACCAGGGCATCGATGTTCAATCATCTACCGGGCGAAGCCATGACGTCGATATGTATTCAGCCGTTTCGTTTATGAACCGTGCCCAGGGCTTTTTTGCCCAGGGCGACCGGGGCAATGCCCTCGATATGGTTGAAAAGGTTCTCAAACGCGAGCCAGGCTATAAGCCCGCCTTAGCCCTTAAAGAGCGCATTCTTGACATCAACCGTCTTGAATCCTTTGTCGAAAAGGCCGAAACTGCCTTTCTCGAAGGCCGCATGCGCGAAACCGTTGATTCACTCAACAAGCTGATCCGCGAGATGCCAGACCGCCATGAGTTCATTCTCATGCGTGCCAAAGCTTTTCTCAAACTTAAAAACTTCGCCGCCGCCGAAAAAGACCTCTGGAAGTATTACCGCCTGAAACGAGAACCGGCAAGCATTTTCCCATTGCTCTCTGAAGCCAGTTTCGGCCAGCAGCATTACCTGAATGCCTACGCCTTTTCGTTCGACCCATCGACCCGTGAGCCATTGAAATCCCTCGGCTACCGGTTCCGCTGTCATTTTTTTGCTTTTCCGATGCATTACGGCCTGATCGGGGCTTTTCTTGCCCTGATACCCTTTGCCATCTACTTCACCTGGAATGCCGCCGAAGCTCTCTTTTTCGAAAAATTTTCGATCAGTTCACTCGGCCTGGCAATCTCGTGCATGATTACCATTTTGTTCAAGTCACCCGAGCAATGCCTTGGCAACCTGATCGTCGTGGCCCGCGACATGAACATCGCCTGGATAAACTACCTCACCGGCATTACCCTGTTCAAAGCCGGTCAGATAGAAGGCGCCCAACGCTTTCTCGCTTTCAGTTTCACCAATGAAACCATCAGGCCCCGGGCCTACTATTTTCATGGCCTGGCCCGCAAACTGCTGAAGCATAATCTATACGAACTCGATTTTGAAGAAGCGGTTTTATCAGGGCTTGGCAGGCACAAGAGCGGCTGGCACCCGAACTTTGTCAAACAGATTGAGCGTCAACTGCTAATCAGTTATAGTAAGGATAAGTCTGACGAAACTTTCGAAGGAATGGCCTTTAAACTTGTCGAGGATGTAACAGGGGGCTGACAATGATTCGTAAAGCTTGTTTTTTTGCATCGATAACCGTTCTCTTGCTTTTTTCGAGTTCGCCGGCCTCTGCCGATGCGCTTGGGTTTGCCAAAAATATTTTGAGTCTGGCCGACCTGAAGTGTGATTTCGGTTGGGGTGTCGACACTTACGAAGACGTCAAAACAGTAACGGGTATTGAGCCTAAGGTCTCTGGCCTTGAAATGGTGCTCACCCCTGACGAGTTTGAAAACTCAAGCAAAATGCTCAAAGAAGCTGATGGAAAAAAATTACTCGATCTTATAAACAAGAATGGCGGGGCGGTAATTAACGAAGAAAAATTTCTCGCCTTTCTCTATAAGCACTTCTACCTGGACTCAGGAAGCAGGGACAAAGAACAGGTTTGGCACAAAGAAGAAGAACGTAAGTTCCCTTTTGATTACGATGGCAAGCGCACCAGGAAGCCACATACCAAAAGATATTTCCTCTGCCTTGATGAAAAACCAACCTGGCATTACACCGGGCCTCCCGGCGATATAAAACCCGACGCCAAATCATGTGATGTTAATAGAGACTTCTGTGGTTATGGCGAAAAAGACAACGGGAATCCCTGCGAAAGATGGGAAGAAAAAACAGACCTTAACGGCAACGGGAACACTGATGATCCCGGCGAAAAAGTTAAGCAAGAAAGGCACAATCAAACAGAACCCAATGTTTACACCAACCTCCACAAATATCTCAAAAAAGAAGAGGGTGTGGGTGTAAAAGAGAACCAGAGCGATGTCGAATTCAAGCTGATTTTTAAAGATCGTACGCCACCGATTATCGAAGGCTGCAAAGACGGCAAGTTTCCTGAACTCGGCTCTGACAAACCGGCAACCACCGGTGACTGGTATAAAGTTGAAGGCCTGAAAATTTCTGACAATTCCTCTAAATTTGTGGGCACCTGTCTGGCCCTCGGCAAAATAGACAGGATTCCGGCCCTCACCTGGACAGCCGAAGAAAACTGGGTATTTGAACCACCCAGAGCACTAACGTCTGGCGAAGACACCGACTACGTTATCATGCCGAACGCCTGCCACGGCGTCATGCGTTACAGCGTCTTCGCCTGGGATAAAAGCGGCAACATCAACCCCGGTGAACCGAACATCAGAGATGACGAACCCTGTATCTGCTACGGGCTGAGCGATCCCCCCGATGGCATAACCGATCTGGGCGATGTTCCAAACTCGGCACTGCCATGGCCGATTGTTGCATCCTGGCCCGAGTCGATCAAAGATATCGATAAGACCAATATCGACAAAATCGATCTGTCGAAGGTCAACCCCGGCGACCGCCGGGGCGAAGGCAACGTACATATTCGCGACAATGACGCCCCGAACCTCGTTATCCGTATTGAATCGCTCAAAGACAAATCAAGAATCTTTTTCCCGCCGGTCATGCCCCCAAGTGCTTTGCCCATCTTCAATTCTACCGAATTCGAAAAATACAAAGCCGACCCCGAAGGCAATGCCAAAGCCTACCGTGACTTTATCGGCGTTACCCCCGAAGCAAAATATGACACTACCAAACTCGCCAATCTCGATCTTAAACTGCCAATCTACTTCAGGGTTATTGCCGCCCTGCCACGCAAAACCCTTGCCTTTAGCGACGCGGGCATGGCCCCGGCAGATGTAGCACGTCTCAGCCTGTTCAAAGATACGACCAAACTCGATTTCACAAAAACCCATGTCAGACTCGAAGACTACAACCAGTCTGACACCACAGGCGATGGTTCACCCGAAACAGCCGAGGCAACCATGGGTGCCCGCAACGGTTTCGGCGGCGAAATAACCGCCCTTCTTACTACGCCCCTGCAAGAAGATGTTGAATACCAGATCAGCATCTGGGTCGATGATAACGTTAAATGGGCAACCATAGATGAATCGGGCAAGGTTCTCGAAAAAATCATTGCCGTACCAACCGGGGTAATCGCCGGTGAAATTAGAGTCGAAGCGGCAAACCAGTACCCCGCCGCCTCATACCAAGCCAGGCTCGACAAAGAAAAGGCAGTATCTGAGCCACTCACAGTCGTTTTTCGTGAACCGACTCAGCCGGTCAAGGGTGAGCTGAATGAAGAAACCATGAGCAGGCTCAAATTCCCTTATATCATGGCAACAGCCACCGACTACGCCGGGATAACCAGAAAAATAAAGCTCTATGTCGAAGTTTCAAACGAAAATCCCGAAATCAGGGTGCTTGAACGCACCCACGAAAAAAATAAAGACTGAACCGGAGCCGCAAACCATGAGCAGAGCCATTCGAGCGAAATGCCCGGCCCCTTTCAAAAAGGGCGCCGGCGTTTCGCTGGTCGAAATTCTCATGGCTCTGTTCATTCTGGCGATTGCCGTTCTGCCCGCAATTGGCAGTTTCTCAACCTTCTACGGCGTGGCCACCCGGCAGATGGAACAGGAAATGGCTCTCAAGCTCGGTGAGGCTGTCGTTAACGTTCTAATGACGACAACCTATTCAGAACTGGTCAAGGGCACCCTGACCAACCTGCCGTTAAATATCCAAACTCCATCAGGCACTTTTGCCGGCACTCTGAATTTTTCAGGTTCTTCTGCCACCAGTACACCGATCATCATCGGCAAAACCAGTTACATCGTCGGGGCTCAAATTACCAAAGTCTTTGTCGCCCAGGATACCTACAACCCCCACAATAACGCTCTCGAGTTTTCATGGTTACCACCTAAAGGCCCGGGCGGGGGGCCTCCGCCTCCCGTTCCACCGCCGGTTCCGCCCGTCGGAGCGCCACCACCCTCGATGATTGCCACCTATTCCTGTCACGATGATCTTCTCTGCATTCAGGTCTCGGTTGACTACGGCGGCCCGGCTCTCTTCAAACTTGCGACCTTCAGAGCGGACATGACCAGATGAAATTCATTACCAACAATCGCCGTGGCATTGCAATAGCGGTGGTACTGATGTTCTGCACCGCCATTCTCGGGCTGGTAACCGTGCTGGTATTCAACACCCGTTCGCACCGGGGTTCCCACACCTACCAGTATGACACTTCGCGGGCGCTGATGGCCGCAACCGCCGCAATGCAGCTTGCAATATACAAATACCGGGTATTGCCGTCTGACTACTACAAAATTCATACTATTGAAGAGGCGGTTCGCAAATCAAGCGCCGATGCAGTCGCCACTGCCGAGCTTGCGGCCTTAAAAACCGCCTGGATGGCTGACTTTCAATCTGACAATAAGGACGGGCCTGCCGCAAAAATCAAATTACAGCTTGACAATAGTGCGGGTATAAGTCACTCATTCGGCGTAGAAGAGTTCAGCATTGTTTCTAAAAAAGGTTCAGGGTATGACAAAGATTATCTCAAAATTCGCGCCTGGGGTTCGGCAGGGGCAACGCGCAAAGTCCTGGAGGAGCTGATTGAAGTCAGAATCTCGAAATAGCAGTCGCCAGGGCTTCACCATCGCCGAAACACTCGTAGCAATTATGATCTTTTCGGGTTTCATTTTTACCATGATGTCTCTCTACCGGCGCAGCACCGACTCCTTCAAAATCACCGTCTGGAAACAGGAACGAACCGCCCAGTCAGAGATCTTCTGGGCATTTATGCGCAAGCACCTCGAAGAAGCTACAAACTACCTTGATCTCGCCGGGCAGGCAGGTCAGGCCAATCCGGTGATTCCAGAAGATCCGCGACCGTTCAAGTTTCACCCCAACCCGTCTGCAGCCGCCGACGGCAACATTGCCGCCTGGAACGTCTCGACTACCAAATTCGATTTCTCATCTTCTCACGCACACGCCAGCCAGCATACCAACTATTTTCTTGTGAAAAACAAAAAGCGGCTTGAACTGAAAAGTTCGGCAACAGCAAAGCCCATCGCCGCTCTTGATGACGTCGAAGAAATTTCCTTCACCATTTCTTCAATTGTCAAAAACGCCACCAACGAAGACAGCATCATAGCCGGTATCGACCCCAACGCCATTGGCACCCTCGTTGAACTGGCTCTGACCCTTAAACCACCGGCTGACTATCTGGCCAGCGATATAAAAATGCCGCAAAACCATAAGTTCAGAGTAAATGTGGCGCCGCATTCAGATTCGGCGCCGGCCTACTGATAATGAAGAAACCGCCAGATGCCAGCCTGATTTTTGCTGCCGCTCTGGCAACTATAGCTATGCCCGTCTCATCCCAGGAAATGCTTACCCTTGCCGTTGAACCGGCGCCGCTTGCCTGGGGAGTCGCGATTTTTCTTGCCCTGCTGCTTATTCTGCTGACCGGCATCATGCTGACCATCTTGAAGAAGTCGATTGGTGACGAAGTTAAGCTGCAGCAGACCGTTAAAAAATCAGTAGAAGATTCGTATGCCCGAAAAGTAAGACTTGAATACCAGGCAAAGCAGGCTCTGCTCGACAAAAAGCTCGACCAGGTTCGCCAGCGTTTTTCCATGGTTATGATGAAAGTTAAAAACCTGCTCGATACTCTCGACCCCGAACACCTCTTCAAAGCCATTTCTGATCTGGTTGAAGCAGACATCGGCGCCAACCGCTACATTGTCTTTCTCATCGACCCGGTTAAAAATGAGCTTTACCCTTTCAGATGGCTTGGCTATTCAAGCGAAATTCAGAAAGTTCTCTTCATGCCGGTTGAATCAGCCCATATTCTCACCTACGCCATCAAGCGCCGGCAGTCGGTTTTTCGTGCAAATGCCATCACTGATATTGAAGTGCGCAAACTGCTTGACCGCAAGCCCGTATCGAACACGCTGGTGGCCATACCTCTGATCAGTCGCGATAAATCATACGGGGTCGTGCATATTGAGTCTTTCGCTGACGGGCACACCGAACTCGACGACAGTGAAACCCGCTTTCTTGCAGCACTTCCGACCTTCATCGGCGGCGCCCTCGCCAATGCCGACATTTTTGTGCAGACCCGCGAAGAATTAACATCGGCACGTAAGATCACCGAACAGGAAATCGCCGAAAAGCGCCGGTTGCACGATATTTTCTCGCGATACACCTCTGCCGAGCTGGTCGAAAACCTGATGAAAAGCCCCGACAAAATAGACCTGGGGGGCGTCAACAAAACCGCCGCCATCATGTTTTCTGATATCGCCGGTTTTACGGCATTCAGCGCCAAATTTTCTCCAAAAGAAGTCGTTAATCTCATGAATGAATACCTGTCGCGAATGACCGAGGTAATTCTCGACCATCAGGGCGAAATCGACAAGTTTATCGGCGATGCGATCATGGCGAGGTTTGGCGTGCTCAGCGACCTGCCATACCCGGCACGCAATGCCGTTGAAGCCGCCTGCGCCATGCTCGAAGAACTTGACCGACTGAGAAGCGAGTGGGCCGCACGGGGGCTTGAAAATTTTAATATCAGAATCGGTATCGCCACCGGCCCTGTTCTGGCTGGCAACATCGGTTCAGCACGCCGCCAGGAATTCACAGTCATGGGCACCACGGTTAACCTCGCTTCACGCCTCGAAGCACTCAACAAAGAGACCGGCAGCCGTATTCTTGTCGATGAAGAAACCTTCAGTCACCTTCCAAAGGGGCTGAAGTTCGTCAAACGCGAAAACCAGAGAATTCGAGGTCTAACTGACCCGCTGACCGTCTATGAGATTCATGAACTGAACAAAGGCGCCAAAGTGATCTCGCTGCAATCTAAAATCGACCAGAACCAGAATCAGAATCACCAGCGCCCAGCGCCAATACCCGCTGCCGCCGAACCCACCCGCCACGACCTCTCAGAAAAGCCCTGAAGAAATCTTTAAACCAGCGCCAGAAAGATTTGACACATTGTTTGTTTTGTAATGTTGTAGCCTCAGTAGAGGTATAAGTTCATTCTTCAACCAGTTTCGCAGTAACCACCATGATAATCTCGTTATCCGTCTTTTCGCTGTCGCGCCCCCTGGCCAGGCCGCCGAAAATTGGAATATTGCCAATCAGCGGAATCTTCGACCTGGTTTCGCGCTCTTCGCGGTTGATCAGACCGCCCATGACGATCGACGCACCGTTTTCAACCCGCAGTGAACTCTCAGCCTCGCGGGTGCGAATCTGCGGGTAGCCCTGCTTCGTCTGGGCGACAACCGAACTCACTTCACCCTTGATCTTCATGTTGATGCTGTCATTGGTGCCGATATCGACGTCTTTAACCGTCATTTTGATGCCGACGTCAACCCACTGCAGCTGGGTATTCAGCTTCAGAACCGAGCCCGAGTCGGTGGTGGCGGTCGCTTCGACTTCGAGTGGAATGCGGTCGCCGATGGTAACCTTGGCCTCTTCACCCTCAATGACCCGCAGATTCGGCTGTGCAAGAATCTTTGCGTCTTTGCCTTCATTAAGAACTCTTAGCAACAGCGGCAAAGTGTCTTTGTCGTGATACTGCTTGATCTCATCATAGCTGAAAGCTGCTTTTTCCAGATCGATGCCGAGCTTTTTCAGCTTCGACCGCGAAATCTCTGCGAGTTTGAAGCTGATCAGCACCTGCTTGCGTTTGCAGCCGAGTGCTTTGAGAATGATCTCAGCCTGCTCGACCTGACCGGCTTTGCCGATCAAAATCAAATTCCGGTCACCGGCAACCTTTAACTGCGGCAATGCCGCCATCAGTGCCGCTTTTGCCTTTTCCGGGTCGATATCGCCGGGCTTGAACTCGCGATGAATGACCTTTTCGCGGCTGTCGATCTGGGCAAGAATCTGCTTCAACCGCTCACGGTCGACGGCCGGCCCTTCGATAACGCAGGCACCGGTTCCGCCCATATCGGCCACACAGGCTCTGGTTCCGGCCGATGCGGCAATCAGGCTGACCTGTTTAAAATCAATAGTCTCAGGGAAAAACACCTCGTTACCCCACAGTGTTTCCTGGCGCCAGCGGTCGAGGCGCTGTGCAGTTCTGCCTGTGGCATCGCTGATTGTCAGCCCGGCCGGGCTGACAACCGCATCGGTCAATGAAAGCTCGCGCACTGCCAGCTGTGCTTCTGCAGCTGTCATGGTAATGGTTTTCGTGTCTTTTTCGGCTGCCGGCAGCTGCCCGGCCATTTTTCTGGCGTCATTGAGCTGGGCTTCCGGGCCCATTATTACAAGGTTATTGCTCTGTCCCGGCATCAGCGAGGTTTTCAGCCCCGGCATCGCACTTTTCAGAAGGTTGTTGAGCCAGTCGGCGGTAAAACCATCGGGTACTTTCAGAATTTCCGGGTTGTTGCCCGACTGGTATCTTGAAGCCTTTTCAGGCGGGTAAACAATAATCGTGTTTTCGCCAAGTTTGCAGGCTTCGAGGTTGATGGTTTTCAGAACCACCTTGAAAGCTTCTTCAAACTCAAGGCCATTCAGATGGGCGGTGATTTTCCGCTGGCTCTGCACTGATTCATCAAGAAAGACATTGCAGCCCTTTTCTTTCGCATACAGCTCTATCAGCTGGCTCAACGGCGCATCAGAAAGCTTCAGAACCGCCCCCGGCAGTGCCGAAGTGACAGACAGACCGATCAACGCTGCGGTAATAATTCGTTTAAAACCCTGATTCCTCATTTTTTCTCCATCTTCACTTTTCTGACGGTTTCTTTGCCGTTTCCGTCCGCTTCGACAAGTTCGAGTTCATCCGCATTGGCGCTTCTGATCTTCGCTCCGCCCGGTGTCATCTCGCCGCATTTCAGCACCGCAAAATGACCCGCGCTTTCAATGATCACTGCCGGCGAAGCCTGATCGGCAAAATAGCCGATATAACGAATGTTTTCACGCATCACCGGCGGTTTGACCTGTGCAGCCATCGGCTGAGCGAATGGCCTGCCGCTGTTTATCATCCGGTTGTCATCACCGGCTTCGGCCGGTTCAGGAGTTTTTTCAGCGGTGCCCTGCGCTTCCCAGGCTCCGCTTCTGACCGCTGCGACGATTTCGAATTCCCAGTCATCTGATTCTGGCTGTTCAAGCCTGATTCTTTTGACAAGAGCGGCCCTTTCAGCATTGATATTGTTAAGAATCATCGTCAGGTTGTTGATTGCACCGTTTCCGGTGAGTTTGATGGCAGCGGGCCTGCCGTTATCCTGTGCCGCTTCTGAAAGCTTGATGCCAAGCCGTTCCGCCATCTGTGACCATCTGGCCAGCAGCTGCCCGGCGTCGGCTTCCGGCGCATTTTCAAGGCATTGCTTTGCCCTGGTCGCCCAGGCATTGATTTCTTTCAGCTTCGGCAGTTCGGCCTCGATCGCAATAATTTCCCTCTCGACTGCGCCGATATCGCCATCGAAGCGAAGCATTCCGCCGCCGGTAAAAGCCGCCAGATTGGCGATAACAAGCAGGGTTGTCAGTGGTTTTATCCTGACCATGTGAATTGTATCGTCAGCAGGTTGTTGTCGCGACCGGCGACACTGAGGCTGCCACGCCCGCCGAAATGAAGGTTCAGCCAGCCTGAAACGGTATTGAGATCGGGCGCGTTCAGCAGAATTTTTCCACCGGTCAGATCGGCGTCGAAACTCAATAAAGCCACCCCGGCCGGGCAATCCTGCTGCAGTGATGCCAGTCGCGTTATCGGGCTGCTTTTTTTGTCTGCCAGCCAGTTGTTTCTTGCCGCAACCCTGCCGGCAAGGTCTTGAAGGTTGTCGTTATTTCGCAGCAGAGCGGATTTTGCTTCAAGCTCTGTTGACCTGAGCCTGGCATCGGAAAACCTTGTTTCCGCTTCAAAAACAGTTGCATATTTTTGCCCGACCAGCAGTAACTGCAGGGTTAAAACAATGACAAGACCGGCCTGCAGCCATTTTTCAGTCTGCAGCTGCCCTGCGGTCGCTCTTTTTATCAGATTGGTCTTTATCATTTCCTGCGTTATCGGTTATCGGCAATTACAAGAAAAATTTGACATTCGTTGTTGATTATACTTAGCATTACCCACTGGTTGTAATCTGGAAGTAAATAAACGGCTTTGATTCTTCCATGCCATTTTGTTTTTTTTACGAAAGTGTGCAGTGGGTCTAAAAAATATTTTTTGGGGGGGCACATGATTCATCGTTGTTTACGCAACAAAACTGTCTGTTTTGTTATTGTTGCAATGTTCTTCTGCATAAGCAGCAGCTGGGCTGGTGACAACGTAATCGCCACAAGTCCAGAAACAATGATATCAACTCTTTCCGCCGGGCTTAATTTTAATGAGTCTTTTACCCCTCTGTCGCCTGAAGAGTTTTTCAGGAGCAATGCGCAAGCATCATCAATACAGAGACCTATGGTTCGCTCTACGGAAAATGCCAGTTCTTTTTCGGCAGAGCCAGTCAATCTAGCCAGATTCGCGACGGCCAATGCGTCAAGTCATTGGCCATGGCCGCTGGCCTATGGGCAACACGGTGAAAATATATGGCTGACAGCAGCAAAACAACTACCATTGAAGTAAGAAAAGTAGCGGTCAGTCTTATCGGTCTTGGCAAATGGATGAAAGAAGCCAAAGATCCCTCTGCTGCTTTACCGCCGTTTGCAAAAGCTGAGGTATGCCCTTTGGTTCCCTGGGAAGAAATGCTTTCACTTCCACAAGGCTATTTCTCTTCTCTTGCGGTTGGCGACCCTGTTAATACCTCTTCAGGCAACTTTGCTCTGCCAACGGTCGACTTCACTTTAAAAGGCCGCCGCTCATTCGCTGTTGCACGTATTTATAATTCCCTTGATCCGAAGGTCACGCTTTTCGGGCGTGGCTGGTCGTCACCGCTGCTGGTTAACCTTGAAATAGCCACCGAAAATGTTGTTTTCACTAATTCTGACGGCTCACGCCTGCTTTTTAACCGAAACGGCAACACTTTCGCCCCGGCCTCTTCAACCGATCTCAAGCTTGAATACAATGCCGACACTGAATTTTATACCCTCTCTCACCCGCACGGCACCAGCTGGATATTCAACAGCCTCGGCCAGATCGTGCAGATGCTGCGCTCCTGCTGCGGTCAGGGCGCTGCCGATGCCATCGTTTTTTCTTACGACGACTCGAACCGCCTGGCGGCAGTAACGACACCCTCTGGCAGGTCACTCTCTTTTACCTTTAATGGCGACAACCTCATAACCGCCGTCAGCGACTCAACTGGCCGAACTTTCAACTATGCCTACGATGCAGATAAAAATCTCGTCAGCTTTAAAGCCCCTTTGAATCGCGAAACTGTTTATACATACGACGAAGACGGTTTCATGACCGGTTATACCCTGCCCGGTAACCGCAGCAGCGAAATCACCTATGCTGACCATCGTGTGACTTCGGTCAAAGACCCGACCGGCGCCCATAGTGTCTTCACCTGGGATCTTGATAACCACAAGCTTTCGCTTACCGACTTTGCCGGGGTTATACATGAATACACTTTCGATGCAGACTGGCGCATTATTTCTTACTCGGTTCCTGCAGCTGGCATGACCAAGGGCTTTACTGCCGCAAACGGCCGACTTGCCGCTCTAAGTGACAGTCTTGGAAATTCAGACGCGTATTCTTACGACGAAAATGGCCAGTATCAGTCTCATACCGACAAATTAGGCAATATAACCACCTTCACCTGGCACCCGACTCTTAAAAAACTTACCGGTAAAACCGACGCTCTTGGCCGTAACTGGTCCTATGAATGGTGTGCACGCAGCAATCTGATTCGCGAAACCGACCCGGCCGGAAACATCACCCGCTACACCTACGACAGCCACAACAACCGCACCTCAAAATCCGACCCGCTTGGCCGTGTCACCCGTTACATTTATGATTCAACCGGGAACTGGTTATTACAAACCATTGATGCAATGGGCGGGATTTCAAGTTTTACATACGACCTTAGAGGGAATCTTACCTCTTCAACAGATTCGATTGGTAGAACAACAGTTTTTGAGTATGACATCATCGATAGATTAGTAAAATCAACATACCCTGATGGTCGTCACACGCAGATCAACTATGACGAAGCAGGGAACATTGCTTCTATCATCGATAATCTTAACCGCATTACTGCCTACACCTACGATGCCGCTGGCAGAATGCTGACTACTACACGGCCTGACGGCAGTGTGCTCAGTCACACCTATGACGCTTCCGGTCGCAAAATCTCTTCTACTGACGCTCTCGGCCGAATCACCAGCTATGAATATGATGCGCTCGACAACCTCGTCAAGGTTACATACCCTGATCAGAGCTGTCAGACATACGTTTATGACACCGAAAAGCGCCTGATTTCAAGTTCAGACGAGCTTGGCAACGTCACCGCCTATGAATACGACCCGATGGGCCGCATATTGGCAACCATCGACCCGGCCGGTGCCAGATACGAAAGCACCTATGACGTTGCCGGGCGTAAGGTTGCCGCCAAAGACCCGCTTGGCAGAACCACCACCTGGGTCTATGACGTTCTCGACCGGGTAACGAAAACCACAGAACCCGATCAGACTTTCAGTCTGAGTGCTTATGATGCGATTGGCAATCTGCTGATCAGCACCAATGCCTTGAATCAGCAGACCGTTTATGAATACGACGCACTGAACCGCCAGATCAAAACAACCAGACCCGGCGGCGCACAGTTCGTGACCGCTTATGATGCCGCCAGTCAGGTTATTTCAGAAACCGACGCGCTTGGCAATACGACCTCGTACAGTTACGATGCCGGTGGCAGGCGTGTTGCGACTACAAGTGCAGATGGCAAACAGTTCATAAACGTTTATGACACTGCCGGCAGACTGGTCAAAGCGATCGATCCGCTCAATGCTTCTTCGACCGTAAGCTACGACATCATGGGCCGCGCTGTCGCAGAGACCGACGCTCTCGGCAGAACCAGCCGATATGAATACGATGCCGGCGGCAAGCGTATCGCAAAAATCGACCCAATGTGGCGCCGAAGCCTGTATGGTTACGATACAAGAGACCGGCTTACCACCGAAGTCGATGCCGAAGGCCGCATGGTTTCGCATGCTTATGACGCAGCCGGTCGAAAAACCGGTCTGACCGACGGCGCCGGGCGAATCTGGCGCTGGGTTTACGATGCGGTTGGCAGGGTTGTTGCCGAGATCGACCCGCTCGGTCATGAAGTGAAGAGTTCTTACGATCTGGCCGGAAACCCTGTTCTCAAGACCAATGCCCGCAACCAGGCAACCGGTTATGAGTATGACCTGATGAACCGGCTGGTCAAAGTTAATTACCCCGATGCAACTGCAGCGACCTTCAGTTATGACGCTCTGGGCCGCGAGCTGGTCAGAAGCGGTGCTGCCGGTGCGGTCGAAAAATCTTACGACCTGGCCGGAAACATGGTTTCTGAAAAGTTCATCAACCACAACAAGGCCTGGAACTACAGTTTCGATCTGATGGGCAACCGAATTCAGGCGATTTCGCCTGAAAATGAAACATTCAGATATGTGTATGACCGACTGTATCGCCTGACCGCTCTCGAAACCGGCAAGGCTTCCGAAAAGGTAACCTATGCCTACGATGCCCTTGGCAGGAATATCGAAACTGTCAGAGCCGATTCAACCACAGCCAATAATTTCGATGCCGCTGGCCAGCTGCTCGAAATGAAACATTACCGGCTTGTGCTCGATAAAGACTGTGGCAAGCATAAAAAAGGCAAAAAGAACGAACCGGCTTACAAAGAAGAAATTCTGGCACTTCGGCAGTATTCTTATGACCTTGCCGGAAATCGGGTCAGCATGACCGATGAAGACGGCAAAGTCACGGTTTATGCTTATGATGCCGGCAACTGGCTGAAGCAGGTTGATTATCCCGGTAATCAGCGTATTTCATATACATACAACGATTCCGGTGATCGTCTCAGTGAACGGACCGGCAGCAATCCGGCCGTTCAGTATGCCTATGATGCTGCCGGCCGCATGATCGGTCGTGGCAGTGAGTCGTTCAGCTATGATGCCGACGGCAATATGCTGACAGATGCGGTTGCCACCTACACCTGGAATTCTGATAACCGGCTGGTCAGGGTCGAAAAAACTCTTGATGCGTGTAAGCATGACAAATACCGCCATGGTTTCGGTTATGGCCATCTCAAACATGGCAAAGAAACGACTCTTTACGAAGAATATTCATACCTGCCCGAAGACTGGCGCCGTGTCAGCCGCACCACCGGCAAATATGAACAAAACTTCAAAAACAAAGGTTTCTGCCGTGACAATGAAGAAGAAACCTTCGTGTCTGTGTATGACGGCGATGATGAATCGCAGGAATATCAGCTCAGCATAAGCAAAGCCGGTCACCACAACAAAAAAGAATCGCTCCAGTTGAATCTGCTGCGCGAATTCATCGGTGGCCCGGTTACCGACGATCTTGAGCATACAAGATATAACCGTCTGTCGCTGGCGATGCTTAAAGACGGCCTCGGCTCAACGATTGCGATAACCGGCCGCGAAGCAAAGGTTCTTGCCGATATCGATTACGACGCCTGGGGTAATTTCCGCAACCAGGGCAAAGACAGCGATCTGCCCTGCAGGCAAGAAGATTTCGATGACTACCTCGACCGTTTTGAGAATACCAGAGGCTTTGGCTGTACCGACCACAATAAAAAGGCTTTCGGCAAGTATTTTGCCGATCGGCTTACACCGTATTTATATACCGGCAGGCGCTATTCCAGCTTCACCAGCCAGTATTTCAACCGTAACCGTTATTACTCACCAGCCCTCGGCAGATTCGTTTCTAAAGACCCGATAGGATTCGCCGCAGACAGCAATCTCTACAGATATGCTGATAACAACCCAATTAAATATACAGATCCAACTGGTTTGTTTGTTGCTGAGACATTGGCAGTTCTTACAGTAAAAGAAATTCTTATCGGCACCGGCCTGTTTGGTGGTGCAGTATACTTCAACACTCCTGAAGATAAAAAGACACTTACAGACTTTGTTCAAAAATTGCAGTCCGGTGCCACATGGACAAAGGAAAAGATTCAAGATGCGTTCCATAGTGTGACTTGCGAGTTGCTGCCAGATGCTGCTGCAGAACAAATCTATTTAGCCAGCGCAAATAACCAGCAAAGTGACTCAAATAATACTTCGGATGACAATAATACGAATAGCCCTGACCCCAACGATCCGTTGGACAAAATAATTGAAGGGCATATTAAGGCAAAGAAGGCGCTTGCCAAAGATAAAGACTTCCTTAAAGCACAGTTCCGTAGGCTTCTAGATCGCTTTGGATCAGAGGGAACCAAGCCAAACAAAGAGCAATTTAACTCTGCGATTCGAATGCTAATGGAAGATGCCAAAAAACGAATGTTGGGGCAATAGGCTTCTATTATGGACAAACAAACAGTTAAAAAGCTAAGAGAACTTGTTAAACAAGGAAAAGACAAGGAGGTTCTTACATCCCTTGATTCTATTCTTTTGATAAATCCCCGTGATGTCTTTGCCCTTTTAAATCTCTCTATTTTCATGATTGGCCAAGGCAAAATGACTGAAGCAATGGAATTAGAAAAAAAAGCTCTAAAAATAGACCGTGATTGCATAGCTCAGTTTAAAGAAAACTCCATTTTCCCTGAAAGCGGCTATAACCTCACATCTGAAGGGCAAGCGTGGTTATTAGAAGCGCTTAAAGATCTTGAATAGAAAGGATTTAAAGGTTCAGACTTGCAATAGCAATGATTAAAAATTAGAGCCAGCAAACAAAAGCAGGCAGTTTTTACTCTTAGAGCGGTGATTTTAAAACTGAAATCACCGCTCTAAGTTTGTAAGCGCGAATTTAAAAGCCTCTTGAAAAATCAGGCGGGGGTAATCCCGACGTTAATATGACTCTGTTGCATATTTGTTATCAGCTGCCTATCGACGTTCTGCGGAAAGCCGAGACTCTCCACGACTTAATTGATGATGTAATAATGGCTGTCCAAGAAAAGAAAGATTCGCCGATGGATATTGTTACAACATGGTTTGAATCTGAGCCAATAGAAGAGGCTGCGGAGTTCTTTGTGTTGTTTTCTGGAGCAGATGAAGGTGTTTTGCTTGCAATCCTTGAAGACAATTTCAATGATGGCTTGATAAAAGAATCATTGTTAAGCTTTGTCAAAAATAAAGTTTAACCAGAGCAATTATGCAACAAATACCGTTCCTTATCGTGGGTAAATTTCCGTTTGCTGTGACCCAAAACTCTTTAATAATTTTTTTATGGCAGGCAATGCGGGGATCGGGGCAAGACTATCAAAAATTGCCGTGGGAAATTGAAAAGGTGTATAAGGAATTACAAGACCAAGACCATTACAACAAACAAAAATGCAATACCGCGGCAATTTATATAGAAAGTTCAAAATGTAGGGTGAAAGGTTGGTTTCACCATTATGAAGACGGATGTGTGGAATAATTAGCTCAAAACCAGCAAGAGATTCTAACCCAAACCTATGAAGTAAAACAGTAACATTATCACGAACCCCAGGATAGGAAACATGTCTTAAAGAATAAAAGATAGGAAAAGTTTTTGGAATCGCTAATTTACCCAACATCAGCGAAAATTGAATAAGAATACAACCATTGCTATATATGGAAAGATCCAGTATTTCATTCAATACAGAGTCAGGCATCTGGGGAAAGTTTGAAAGGGTCGCTAGAGCATGAGAAATGACATCTAAAGAATCAGTTGTCTTTATAATTTTAAGAACTTGATCAAACTCAAGCACCATTGGAGAAGGTTTAACGATAATGCTATCTAAAATTTCAAAATCTCGCATATAAGCAGCAGAAAGCGATCGATCAAAATACATGTCATGCCACTCTTTGTTAATGCCCTTGCAATGCACAGTAGTAGAAAGAAAGGCAAGAACGAAAACAACCCAAATATGTAATATTTTCATAACTTAAGCTGTAAATCGATTACTTTAAGAGATTGGCTGCGAAATCAGCACATTCTTCCCTTAGCTCAGCAAGACGCTGTGCAACCCATTCGGTATCGCAGGGTTGCCTATTCGAAAACGGCGGATAAAGGTTCGTTTTGTTAGTATATGTAACCGGGTAACCAGGATCAAGAAGGTTTTTAACCCTATCAAAATACCACTCATTAGTGGTCGTATGAGAATAATAAGCTATATGTGGACCGTCACCAGTGACGGGCACAAAGCACGGATCTTCGTTATCTGTAATTTTAAAATTCCGTAAGCGCTCAGGGAACCCCTTCTTGAAAGATAAAAAAACTGGTTTATGGTTTG
>DAOPYA010000048.1:0-34183 GCA_035352635.1 Candidatus Rifleibacterium sp. | reverse complement strand
TCTCCGTCAACGACCAGAGCTTCGAGTTTTGATCTGATATCGAGCGGGTGGCCCGAAAAGAGCGCCAGATCTCCGTCGTAGCCTTTTTTGATCTTACCGATGCGTTCGTCAACTCCGAGAATCTTCGCTGGAATTTCAGTGATAGCGGCCAGAGCGCGTCGTTCATCAAGACCGTATTGCATGGCCATTGCTGCTGCGACCCTCAACGTTTCAATTGGCAGACCGGGGTAATCGCAGGTCAGAGCGACATCAACGCCGGCATCCATTAGCAGGATCGCGCTTTCGAAAGTTTTTTCGTTCATTTCTTCACGGAAACGCGGAACCAGGGTAGGGCCGAGCACTACGGGAATCTGCTTTTCTGCAAGAGTTTTTGCCAGCAGATGTGCTTCGGTGCCATGTTCGATGACCAGCTTAAGTTTGAATTCTTCGGCTATCCTGATGGCTGCCATGATATCTTCGGCCCGGTGAGCGCAGGCCCTCATTGGCACCTCGCCACGAATCAGCGGAATCAGTGCTTCCATATCGATTTCGCGATCTTTGAGAACTTTTTTGCTCTGTTTCGCGGCGTAATAATCCTGGGCTTTCATTAAAGTCTCACGGATTATGGCGGTCAAGCCCATTCTGGTAGATTGGGCTTTTTCGGTCTGTCGGGCATTGATTTTTGGAACTTCACCAAAAGACATCAGTACCCCAGCCTGTTCGACAATCAGACCGACATCGGCCGAATTACCGTTCGTTTTAAGAATCGAGCAGATGCCTGAGATAGGCAATTCAGATGCCGGGCACACCATACAGGTGGTGATACCGGCACGGCGGGCGTCTTCCATGGCTCGATCGCGCATTTTGATGCCATCGAGGGGCCGCAGATGCGGGGTGATTTCGGCATAGGGTTCGGCGATGTCGTTCATCGGAGAACAGCTGTCAAAAAGACCAAGATGGCTGTGAGCGTCGATCAGGCCTGGTACCAGGTATTTCTGATTGCATTCGATTGTTTTTTCAACGTTCTTGTGAATGCTCGAGCCGACCATGTTGATCTTTCCCTTTTCTACGAGGACCTTCTGGCCGGGAAAGAACTTGCCGCTCATGATAATACGAACGTTATTGAAGATAATAGACATTTTAAGCCTCTTTCGAATTTAGAGGGGTGCGAGAACGCAGATCAGATAACTTTGTTGCCGTCAACAAAAACCGCTTCGGTTTTAGATCTGGTGTCAAGCGGGTGGCCATCCCAGACAACTACGTCGGCGTCGAAACCAACTTCAAGTTTGCCAAGACGTTTGTCAAGCCCAAGAATAATCGCCGGGTTTTCGGTAATTGCCTTGATGGCACGTTCTTCGTCGAGACCATGTTTAACACACATGGCAGCAGCAATGCTGAGGCTTTCGATCGGCATGACCGGGTGGTCGGTAGTCAGAGCGACAACACAACCTTCATCCATCAGAATGCCGACGGTATCAAAAGTTTTGTTTCTCAGTTCAGGTTTTGAGCGACTCGAAAGAGTTGGGCCAACCACGGCGCGGGCTTTCCATTTGCCGAGTTCTTTCGCAATCAGGTGGCCTTCGGTGCAGTGATCAAAAACCATATCCAGATTGAATTCCTGGGCAATGCGGTAAGCGGTGATAATATCGTCGGCCGAGTGGGCGTGGGCGCGTGCCTGAATCTTGCCTTCAATAAGCGGAATCATGGCTTCAAGGCGAATTTCGCGTTCTTTAAATTCTTTGGTTTTTTTGCGCTTGAGGTAATCTTGGGCTTTCATCAGCCATTCACGGATAACGGCAGCAGTGCCCATGCGGGTGCTGGGGAATTTTTTCTGTTCGCCGTAGACGCGTTTCGGGTTTTCGCCGAAAGCGAATTTCATGCCGGAGCTTTCTTTGATCGCGGCTTCTTCGGCGATGCTGCCAACCATTTTAACGATGCAGCACTGACCGCCAATCGGATTGGCTGAGCCTGGAGTGATCATGGCAGTGGTTACCCCACCGATCAGAGCATCTTTAAAAGCCCGGTCACGCATTTTGATAGCATCAAAAGCTCTTACGTGGGGGGTAGCAAGGCCGAATGATTCATTAAAATCGGCATCATACCAGCCGACGCCTTCTTCTTCGAGACTGATATGGGTGTGAGCATCAATAAAACCGGGAAGTATGTATTTATCAGTGCAATCAATAGTTTTTCCGGCAACTTCCGGTTTCTTTTTGGTGGCGGGAACGGCTTTTCCCTTTTTTGCCTTTGCGGAAGCAAGAATAATCTCTGTAATCTTGCCTTTTTCAATGACCAGTTTCTCAAGTTCCTGAAATTTTCCCTGGTAAAAAATATTACCCTTTTCCAGAACAGTTTTCATGAAGCTCCCCTTTCCTGGGTTACAAATTGGCTTATAATCGCTGCCTTAGGTTTACGGGAAGAGCTTTCTCAGGCTCTCCACACTCCTCTTTAAACCGACAGATTATACTACCAACAGGGGGTGTTTATCAAGTTTTATTTTATCAGGGCAGGCGCCACCAGCATCCAGGTATCCACCAAAAACATTCAGCCAATTAATAAACAGCAGATTTAAAAGCGCTGGGAGCCTTGACACATACCGACCGGATATCTATAATCAAACAGGGTAAGCAAAATGAAGAAAATACTTATAGTTTTTGCTCTAGCTCTGGCTTTTGCCGGTAACGGGTGTAATGGCAATGATCGGCCGGCAATTCCAGCATCGACTGACCCAAGGGCCGGCCTGATTTCGATGTCTCCGGCAACCAGCGGCCACGCGGCTTCGACCACTGCGGCTGCTGCAACCGCCGAACACCTGTCACCGCTTGAACTTTCCCAAAAACAGTATCTTGACGCCTACAATGACTATGTCAGGCTGCTACGCGAGAGCGGGCCGCAGACTATTGATACTTTGCAGGCTCTGGCCATCTACCAGAAGCAGTATCAGATTTATCAGATGCTGCTCAAAGCCCAGAACGAAAAGGCGCCCTGAATTTTCAGGTGTTTTTTTCGGTCAGCAGGTTAATTTTATAAACCGCCAGAAACATCAGAAAGCCGGCGATTATCTGAACCCCGGTTATTGGCCGGTCAAAACTCAACCACATGATAACCACCGACGAAACCGGAAATACCAGTTCAAGTATCGAAGCCAGCGAAGCTCTGACCCATTTTAGACCGGCATAAAAAAAGCTGGTGGCAAGAATACCAGAGATGAGCGCCATGTAAACCACATTGCCGATTAACGGTCGCTCGTCCGAAAAAAGCGTCGCGAAGTGCATATCGCCATCAACGATGAGGGCCAGCCCCAGCGTAAAAATGCTTCCCACCATAAACCTACAGGCCAGAACAAAACCCTGGTCGTATTTTTGCAGCATAAACTTGCCCCAGACGGTGCCGCTGCCCCAGAAAAAAGCGGCAGCAATAGCAAGAGCCGCCCCCTTGGCCAAAGAGGCGCCTTCCCCGGTAAAAGGATCGGTAAACCCGAACGAAACAAAATACGAGCAGATGATTGCCAAAAGCGCCCAGCCTGCGAACGAACCGGTGACCCTTTCGCGCAACAGCACCATGCCAAGAAGTATGGTCATTACCGGCTGCAATTTTTGCAGCAGAACCGCGAGTGCAGGGTTGATATAATGAAAGGCCTGGGTGAAACAGAGAACCCCAAGAGCCGAAGCCCCAATGCCAATGCCGATGATCAGGGCAAAATCGCGAAGATCAAAACGCAGAAACTCGCGCCTTTTCAGCCAGAGCACCGGCAAAATCACCATAAAATTGATCAGGTGCTCCCAGGCGATCAAAACCACAACCGGAAGGCTTTTGATCATCGGGTTGCGGAAATAAAGGTCTGTGCTGCGCAGTATGCCGCAGATCGCAACCAGCAACCAGGCCAGGCGCTGGTTCATGAGCGTGAATCTTCTGAAGCAAGAGTCGATCGGTTCTTGCCGGCACCTTTGCTGAGATAAAGCGCTTTGTCGGCTGTCTTGATAAGGGTCTCGCGATCATGCGAATGAACCGGGTAAGAAGAAACGCCGATGCTCACTGTGATGCGCAAATCTCCTGAACTATGGGGCACTGAAATGGCTGCAATTCGCTCACGAACGCGCTCGGCGGTCTGCCATGCTTCCTCGGGGCGGGTTTCGGGCAAAATAACCGACATTTCTTCGCCACCATAACGGCAGGGAATATCGATACCGATACGCACCGTGTCTTTAATACTCTGGGCAACTTTTTGAATTACCTGATCGCCAACCTGGTGCCCGTAAGTGTCGTTAAATTTTTTGAAATTATCAATATCAATCATGATCAGGCTGAGGGTGAGGCCGTAACGGCGGGCACGCAACAATTCTTCTGAGAGACGGGCCTGAAAATAGCGGTGCACAAACAACCGGGTCATGCCATCGGTAATCGAAAGTTCATAGAGCTTGTTGTTCTCAATGGTTACCGCGGCCTGAGAGGCAATCAGATTAAGCAATGACAGGTCACTCTCGCGAAACTCATTGCTATTTCTTCTATTAACGATATTTATAACACCGATCGTGCCCTCTTTGAACTTGAGTGGGGCGCACAGCAGGCTTCTGATGTCTTCAACCGGCATCAGACTGCCGAAATTACGAAAACGCGAATCCTTGAATCCGTCATTGCAGATAATGCCCGCACCTTCAAGGGCAACCTGGCCACAGACACCCTGCCCAAGCTTGACCGGAGTGCCGGTAAACACACGGTAACGCCCCCCGGAGGCGACTTTAACGATCAGTTCGTCGGTCTGGTCATCAAGAAGCATGATCGAACCACGTTCAGCATCGAGAACTTCGATGGCGTGCGTGAGCACAAATTTCAGCAAATCCTCTGAATCAGAAAAATAGTTAACCGCATTGCTGATTGCAAAAAGAGTGTTGAGTTCGCTCATGCGGCTCTCTTTCAATTCTTTTTCCTGGCGAATGCTGGTAACCATCTCGCGAAAATTGCGGCTCAAAAGCCCAATTTCGTCGCTGCGGTTTATTTCGGCGGCCGGAGAAAGATCGCCGGCCGCAACCTTTGAAGTGCTTTCGGCAAGTTTGTTGATCGGAGTGGCAATATGCCACGAAAGAATTGAGCCGGTAGTCAAAGCCAGCAGCAGGCCCAGAATACCAAAAATGAAAAAGTCACGGCGCAGCGTCTGACCGAGAATCTTGTATTGCGAGTCGGGTAGGGCGATTTCGAGGCGAATTGATTCGGAAATCTGCCCTTTCAGGACTTCTTCACGCACGAAAAAATGCGATTTGCCGAAAATTTCAGTTTGCCCAGAATTTACATCCGGGTCTTCAGTGGATTTGCCGGTTTTGCGTCGGCCATAAACATCAATCTGGCTGGTTAAAATTCGTTTTCCGGCGTAGAGCAACGAAAATTCAGCACCGGTTAATTGTTTAAGCTTATCGGCAAAATCGCGTGGAAGGCGCTGCGCAAAAAGAACATGCTTTGTTTGCCGGGTTTTGAGTTTGTTGATCAGAGCGGCGGCAAAGATCCAGGGTTCATCGGCAATTACATAGATATTAACGTTAAGAGGCGTGTGGCACATGGCCGGAATGATCTTGGCCAGACTTTCAGGGGGTTGCGTGCCTTCTTCGATGATAATGTTGCTGTGGTCTTCTACCAGGGCAATATAATCAAGCCCTGATCTGACCAGCTCATATTGCATCAGCGGCACAGTAGTTGAAGCCGAAAAACCCATGCCGGCCAGTGTGTAAAAATCAAAATCAGCAACCGTTTTGACCCGCAGTCGCATCGACTGCAACTGTTCTTCAAGATTATCGCGAAACAATGAAGCGGCATAACCCAGGTTGCGGTTAAAATCCTCTCGCGCAACCTGTGAGATTCTCTGAAGTGATACGCCCATCAGAATAGCAAGTGGCAAAATAAGTATCAGTGCGAAAAGCAGCAGAATTTTGAATTTAAGGTTGCGGCTGCGAAAAAAATCAATAAAAGGCACGTTTAATTTCTACCTGTCCGTTTCTGCGTCTGAGACCATTAATAAAAGCGCGTCTAAGGTCATTAAAAACTTTTTTTGAACTGACGTTGGTCAGGTCATAAAACCCCGGTACCATGATCGGAAAATTTTCGGTAATCGCGATTTTGTAAAGGTGCTCAGGGTTGAAATCTCCGGTCCAGGGGTAGAATTTAACACGTTTGCCATCAAGCTTCTCTATCGAAAAGCCTGAAAATGCAAGCTGACGACCACCAGAAGCAAGCGAACTGCTGACCAGTTTTTCGAAATCACTGCCGCTTATTTCGAGAACCTTCAGCCCTTCTGCACTTGAAAAATCAGAAATTACCCGGGCCGGGGTTATCGAAACGAGGGGCTCACGAGTTTTATTCACCAGGTCAACCGGAAGAACGGCAAAATCAACCCCGGTTTCAAGACGCATAACTTCTGCGACCAGTCGGCAATATTCAGATTCTGTGGTGCCATCATGGCTAAGCGGCTTTGACAGGCTGGCCAGTTCATACGAGAGCGCCTGAATACGCAGCGTCTCATCGAGTTCAGCAAAATCATTAAAACGCTTTTCGATTGACGGCGTAACTGATGGGCTGCGCCGCAAATATTTTTCGAGGTTCTCGCGAATCAAACCCTTAACTTTGGCCGGGCTGCCATTCGATAACTCAGGCCAGTCAAAATCATTTGAATACATAAAATCATTGATAGCCACTGAATAAGTAGCGTCAAACTCAAGCGGCTCGTTGCCGACATCAATTTGAATAATTCTGAAACCGGCAGGATTCGAACTCGAATAAGTGCATGACAGCCCGGAAGCCTGCAAAAACCCGGTTTTACCCGACAGGCTCTCTTCGATAAGGTTTTCAAGCTGCCACCCACCAATATCTACGGTGACCAGGTTGTTTTCGAAGGGCAGAATGTCATAAAGATGTCGCAAGGTCACCGGCCCGGATGCAAGTGATGTCTTGATGCCGCCCGAATTAGTGAGCGCGACCTGGGTTCCGGCGGTCTCGCGCATGCAGTCAGCAATCAGATTGCCGATCGCCGATTCTTCAGTGTAAGAATAACTGAAACTGTTAGAACTCTGGGTAATCACTTCATCGAGAAGACTGTCTATTTTGGCTTCGACCCGGCTGATTTCAGCAGCCAGCTCAGGGTCAGGGGTAGTCTTGCTCGAATCAATGGTGAATATCCGCTGAAACCCTTTGGCAATATCCCATTTGCCGCCAACAAATGAAACTTTAACCATCCCGACGCCGCCGCCACGGCCCGGGGCCGTCTGGCAGATCATTGGCTTGCCTGACACCACGGCGCCTGGGCCAATAAGGTCGCCAATTATGATATCGACATCGGGAAACACTTCTGTCGGGTTTTCAAGGCCACCAACTTCGGGGTGGTGCGAGAGAAGAATAATGACTTCGGCGCCTTTTTCGCGCAGTAACGCAGCTGATTTTTGCACTGATGTTTTCATGTCAACGATTTCAAGGTTTACGATGTTATCCTGGCGGGTATTTCGAGCGAGCTGGCCATGACCCAGGCCAATGATGCCAACTTTAATGCCGCCCTTTTCAATCATCAGACTGCCCTTAAAGGTTTCACCAACCGGGCTGGTAACATCACGATAATTGCACGCAAGCATCGGAACATGATTGCTGGCCACAAAGCTGCGCAAGGTTTCAAAACCGTATTCAAATTCCATATTGCCGATTGTCATGGCGTCGTAGCCAGCCTTACCCATCAACCGCAATGGAACTTCGCCCATGGTCAGAGAAGCTTCAGCTGTGCCGAATAATGAATCGCCGGTGTCGAGCAAGAGAACATTCTGGGGGTTAAAACTAAAAGCCCGTGAAGAATCGTTAATAAAGCCTCTGATGAAAGCAAGACCGCCAATCTGCTCGTATTGTCGGTCGAGAACGGTACCTGAAAACGGTTTAATCTGGCCACGCAGATTGGAAGTGTAAAAAATGATCAGGTTCCGGCTTGGAATACTCCACCAGTCATAGCCAATCATTCCTGCCAGCAGGCAGATCATTGCCAGAGCAAGAACAGCCAGATTTCTGACCACTTGAAGGTTACTCCTGAGATAATATCGTTTAACAATCGGGTATATAGCTTAACAGAGAATTGAAGCGCCTGTCAACCGTACCGGCTGCAATATGAAAATATCGGTCATCTGCCAGCGTTCATCTGGTTATCTGCCAGTTTTCAAGAAGATTTTCGCGCAACTCTTCGAGAAAGCGTGACGGTCGCGCCAGAATAGTGCCGGTTGCCGGGTCCCAGAGTTGTGATGGGTAAGAAATTGCCAGGTTTTCGGCGGCCCGGGTCATGGCAACATAGAGCAGTCGCCGTTCTTCTTCAGTGTCGGCTGGTGTTTTCAAAGCATTAAACGATGGGAACCTTCCTTCAAGCGTCGAAATAATGAATACCGAATGCCATTCAAGCCCTTTGGCCGAATGAATAGTCGATAACACCAGTGCCTCGTCGTCATCGGTTTCGCTGGCCAAAGCGCCATCAACCGAATCTTTGGGGGGTTCAAGCGCAAGATCGGCGAGAAAATCGGCGAGATTCTCAAATTTGCCGGCAATCAGAGACAGCTGATCAATATCTTTGAACCGTTTCGGGTAATCATCATACCTTGCCTTCAACAAAGGAAAATAGTAGTCAGAAACAACCTCCAGAAGACGCACTGGAGGAACTTGGCCAAGCTTTACCCCTGAATTGAGCATCTGAAACATTTTCTTGAGCCCGTCGGCGGCGCGGGGTCTAAATTTTAAATCTGTCGGAGCCAGCGGATCAACCTGCTTTTTCAGGTGTTCGAAAATCGCCGTCGCCGATTGGGTACCGATTCCTTCAATCAGCAGCAGAATGCGCAGCCACGAAACCTGATCGAAAGGATTCTGCATCACCCGCAGATGCGCGATCACATCTTTAAGATGCCCGGCCTCAAGAAACTTGAAACCACCCCATTTTACATAAGGAATATTGCGTCTCTTCAGTTCAAGTTCAAGCTGATAAGCATGAAAACTCGATCTGAAAAGCACTGCCATGTTCTGAAGTTTTATACCCTGCTCGCGAAGCTCGAGAATTCTTGCTGCGATAAATAGCGCCTGTTCTTGCTCGTCTTCACATTTTACCCGGGCGGGCAGGTCACCAGCCGGGCGCTCAGTGAATAAGGTCTTTTTAAAACCTTCGCAAGCCTTTTCCATCAGGTTGTTGGCGGCGGCGAGAATGGAAGCGCTGCTGCGATAATTGCGCTCAAGCCTGACGATTTTGCAATTTTCAAAGGCTTCTGGAAACTCAATAATATTTTTAACCCTGGCGCCCCGAAATGAGTAAATACTCTGCGCGTCATCGCCAACCACCATTATGTTTCGAGTTTCGCCGCCTAGTAGCAGGGTAATACGAGCCTGAATGGCGTTAGTATCCTGGTATTCATCGGCCATGATGTAGCGAAAAGTCGTTGTGATGCGCCTTCTGGCCTCAGGGCTTTCTGAGATCAAACGCAAAAGGTAGATCAGCAGGTCATCATAATCGAGCAGGGCGTTTTTGAGTTTGTAGGCGACGAAAGCTTTATAAAGCTCGACTATCGCCTGGGTGTGCTCGGCGAAATGGCTGAATATGGCATTTATGACCTCTGGAATCTGCATTTCGAGATTGTGAGCCTTCGAAAATATCTGCCCCAGCGTTGCCTTGGTCGGAAATCGCGTCTCTTTTTTGTTAAGACCCATCTCAGAACGCAACAGGTTTATGATATCGCCGGCATCTGATTCATCGAGAATGGAAAACCTTGGCGGAATGCCAATGTAGTGACCATATTTGCGTAACATGCCAGAGGCGAAGCTGTGATAAGTGCCGCCCGCAACCAGCTTACCATCTGCTCCAACAAGGGCGACAACCCGGTCGAGCATGTTGCGTGCCGCTTTGCGCGTAAAAGTGAGCAGAAGAATGCTGCCCGGGTTAACTCCACTCTCAATCATTCTCGCAACCCGGTAGATCAGAGTGCGGGTTTTGCCTGAGCCGGCACCTGCTATGCATAACATGGGGCCGGAAAATTCTTTAACAGCTTCAAGTTGCTGTGGGTTCAGTTCTTTTTCGTAGTCAATGCGAAAGTTAGTCGGCTGAACCCCGCATTGAGCGAGATTAAAAGTTCGTGCCATCAGATTACCGCTTCTTTTACCCAGTTTAGATAGGCAGCATTCCCGTATAGAACCGGAACCGCGAGAAATTCAAAAACCTCATACGGGTGAAGTTCTCTGATGCGGGCTTCGAGGTTCTCGAGTTTGCTGCTGTGGGTTTTAATGATCATCAGGGTTTCTGAGGCAGCTTCAAGGCATTCTTTCCAGATAAAAACCGAAGTGCAGCCAGGGTTGAGGCTTGCACAGGCACAAAGCTTTTCTGAAACCAGAAGATCAGCGATGCGCCGGCCTTGTTCCTGGTCTGGAACAGTTACAAAAACCATGCAACAATCAGTCATAAAATCTCCTTTGCCGCCAGGTTGAGGTTAAATTAAAGAAAATGCCCGGAAAAGCCGATAATAATAACAGAAGCGAAAACAGGAGACATTTTAATGACTACCTTACCTTTATTTCTGGCGGCCGTATTCAGCATATTTCTTTCTCTAGAATTCAACGCTGATCAGTAAGGTCACCGCTCGACGTCTTTATTTTATCTCGACTCCGGGGTAATAAAATTTCAGGATATCGTCATATTTGAGATTCTTCTTGGCAAGGCCATCGGAGCCATAGAGACACATACCAACGCCGTCGCCGCTGCCCATGCCCCGAAAAATGACGGTGCGACGCAGGTTCTCTATGTTGAATTTCATGCTTTTTATACTGTTTGGGCCGAAATGTTCTTGAAGTTTTTCAAGAAATTCGCCACCATTAACAGTCTTTGGCTTCTTGCCACGCAATAAAACCCGGCTGATTCTTCCGTTCGCGTCAACTTTTTCTGGTTCCCAGGCGGCGATGATTCTGTCAGCACCCGCAGCGTAGGCAACTGCCAGAAAATCAAGCAGCTCATTTTTTTGAATTTCGATAACCCAGTGAAAATTAGGGCTGTGGAAACAGTTTTCTGAGCCTTTACCTTCAAAAATATCCGCTTGTGAGGCGTGATATGGTTCATCATCAACACCATAAATTTCTTTGGCCGACGAAATGCGCCCACCACAGGTATTCTGAAAACGCGGATTTATCAGTTTGTTTTTAAACATCAGCACCTTGTTGCTGGTCATGCCAGTTAAAATATCTACCAACTCCCGGTTGATGCCACAGCCATCGAATGGCAGATAATGGTCGTTATCGTAGCGGTCATACAATGGTGAGTCATGCATCGGGTGGTCTTTTTCATACGCAATTTTTGACCTGATAGCTACGATCATCGCCTTTAAAACTTCTGGCTCATTCGAAAAACAAATCTTTGAGACACAGGCGACGATAAATTGCCTGACGTTAATCTGATTAACGACAATCAGGCTGTTTTCGTTATGATGAACCGAAACACTGCCCTGAAGAATCATCGGCGGATTTCCTGGTATCTCAAGGCTGAGAAGCTCGCCACCTTCGACCTGAATGCTGCCATAGCCTTTATCAAGGTCTTTTTCAGTTGACAGTCTTGCGACCATGCCCTTTGGAACAAGTATGATCGAGGCATCTTCGCCTTCAGACAAAAGTTCGGAAACAGTTGCTATTGACTCTGGAGCCGAAGCAAGCAGGGTGCCCACTGCGTTCAATGGCGGCTTGCCGGGCCTGAATTCTAGACGCCAGTTGCCACTGAAGCTTTGCAGGCGAATCGTCGAATAAATTTCGCTGTGGCCAAGCGAAATTCTTATCGTTTGTTCATCCAGATTCTGGGCATGCAATGTCGAACCGGTCAGCAATGTCAGCAATATAAGCACTTTCGCAAAACTTGTTATTATTTTCATATTTTAGACCTTCAATATTTTTTTCAGGTAATCAGCTTTAACAGCTTGATTAGCAGAAGAGGCGCATGCAGAAAGCTTCTTAAAATTTCTTTTGCATAGGGCAGGGGTTTGCAGAATCTTACAACCGACGGGCTTAGTCTGACATAGATTGAGTTTAAATGACGACCGAGGGGCGTTATCAGCAGAAATTCCCGGCGAAACCAGCGAAAATCATCAAGAACCCTGGGTTCTTCAGCAAAGGCAAAAGATGCCAGAAAGCATAGATTGCTGGTTCCGGTGCTGTCAAAGGTGGTTATGAACTTCGGGTCGAGAACGTAGATCATCGCTTTGGTTTTAAACGCCTCTTCTTCTTCGCCGAGGTATTTAAGGGTAGTATAAAATTTGTCGAGCAGGTCGAGATTTTCAGGATTGAGAGCTAAAGCTCGCTGCAAAGCAATTCGAGCTTTCTTGAAGTGCGGCATACCCAGGCTCGACCCCATTGCTACAGCCTTAGCAAGATAAATATCACCGGCTTTGACCAGAAGCTGGTAGCGTAGCTCATTCAAATCATTTTTCGTGTCTTTTAGCTCAAAAGGATTTGAATTTTCTCGTTCGGCCTCAAAAATAACCTTGTCGACCTCTTTGAAGCGACGCAACTGAGCCAATGCTTTCGCTTTCATTAAAAGCAGCAGCACGTTGACCCGGTGCGAAAGATGCAGGCGGTCAACTTCTTTGACGACCTCATCATATTTTTTTTTCTCGAGGAGTTCTTTAACCTGATTCAGGGTGCCATCTTCAACATCAACTTCGCCGTTGATACGTTTGCCGAAACCATCAAGACCAGTTTCTTCTACTGGTAATTCAAGATGGCTCAGGTCTGGCTTTTTTGCCTCAATTGCCTTTTCAACTTCTGCGAGTTTTTCGGTTTCGTGCAAAAAGGTGTAACAGTTTTGCAGGCCAGTGAGAGCTACCAGATTGCCGGGTTGAATCGCGCGTGCCTTTTCAAAACAGCGCAAAGCCTTGCCGGTGATTCCGTTCAGGATTTTTTCGTTCTCGACCCGCATTTTTTCGCGCGACAGAGAATCAGAACGCTTCAGACTGCCCTCAAAACGGTTTGTTGTTTCCTCGCGCTCAAAGAGAAAATTATTGCCCTGCAAGACCAGGCTGTCGACATAAAGCTTGCCGGCACTCTCAAAAAGAATCTGATGGTCAGGGTTGTTTTCATACCATTTGCTGGTGTCTTCAAGTAAGTGATAGCCAACCTCAAAAAGGTTCAGACGATTGAGTTCAAGAAAAAAAGTGCTGATAAATTCAAGGTCTGCCGGTTTCTCGTTGGTGAAATACTTGTAAAATAACTTTGTCGCAGCCGGAATTTCACGGTTGCGGGTTAAAGTTACGATTTTTCGCTTGGTTTCGAGGGTTTTGCGGTCTGACATATCTCAGTTCCGACAAAATATCACAAATCAGCCATGCTGGCATAGAATTTCGATTGTCAGAAACAAAAAAACCCGGCTTTGCCGGGTTTTTTTGCCGCGATTAGCGTAGCCGGGTTACCGATTTTTCTTTCGCATTTCGCCCGTAGAGCGAGAGATCCCTGATTTTTTCTCGACGCAAAAACTTGTGCAACATCACTGCCCGGCTGAAAATAAAAACGATACTGCCACAGATCAAACCTCCAAGAAACCCCGCAATTAAAACATTATGATTCAAAATTTCTACCCCCGTTTCACTGTTTTGCGCTATCTTTTTCGGCAGATGTCTTAATTTGTTAAATACTTATGCAGGCTTTTTCAATGGCCGCCAGCTTTCTTTTTATCTTGACCAGAGAACCCATAATTGCTTTTTCGGAAGCTTGTGACGAACGAAGTGAGGGTTTGCCGAAGGCAAAGGCCAACTCTGAGCCAATCGCTGAAGCACCCGACAGCATCTATCCTGATGCTGTCGAGTATCGCTGACCTCCTGTCAGCAAAAAAGCAACCCGGCTGGTAGGCCGGGCCGTCGAACAGACTCGATTTTGTTTTTGAATTGGTCAATAAGAGTACGGTCAACCGAAGGCCAAAAAACTCCAGCTTTGAAGTTTGCAGAATCTGGTAATTACCCTGTAACATAAAATCTAATAATTTAATCAGGATGCATACTATGTTTGAAACAGTTATCAAAAATGGGCAAATTCTCTGGGATGAATCATTAATCAAGGCTGATCTGGCCATTAACGGCGAAAAAATTGCCGCTGTCGGTGATGATCTCAATGGCAAAAACATTATCGACGCCACCGGGCGCTGGGTATTGCCAGGGGCCGTCGATGCCCACACCCACTTTTCTCTACCATTTGCCGGGGCAGTTTCGGCTGATGATTTTTATTCAGGTAGCATTGCCGGTGCCGCAGGCGGAGTTACCACCTTTATTGACTTTACCGCTCAAAAAGGCGATGAAGGAATACTTGAAGGTTTGCGGCGGCGCCGTAGCGAAGCAGACCCGCTGGTTGGCATAGATTATTCATTGCACGCCTGCATCGGAAAGTTCTCTGAAATCGTGCAACGACAACTGCCAGAGCTTGTCACCGAGGGTGTTACCAGTCTTAAAATATTCATGGCCTACGGAAAATCTGGTCTGATGCAGAATGATGCCGGTCTTTTTCGAGTCTTATCAGCCTGCCGTCAGCAGGGCATTCTGGTAACCGTTCATGCTGAAAATGGCGTGCTCATAGACGCCTTGCTTGAAGAAGCCTGCGCAAAAGGAAAACCAGGCATCGAATCATTGCCATTAACCCGGCCGGTCTTCACAGAAACCGAAGCAATTCGCCGAATAGCCGATTTCTCAAGGCATACGGGTTGCAAAGTTTACGTTGTGCATGTGTCAAGCGGTGACGGTGCCAGAATAATCTGCGAAGAACGCGGAAAAGGCACACAAATAGCTGCCGAAACCTGCCCACAATACCTTTACCTCGATGATTCGCGCCTGATACCGCCCGAAGGTCATCTCTGGGCCTGCTGCCCACCAATTCGATCACGGCAGCAACAGGAACTGCTCTGGCAGTCTATTTCTTCTGGTGGGCTGTCAGTTGTGGCGACCGACCATTGCCCTTTTACCAGAGCCGATAAAAACACCTGGAATAACGACATTACCAGCCTCCCAATGGGCCTTCCCGGCATAGAAACCATGCCGGCTTTTATTTTGAATGGCGTTCACAGCGAAAAACTTTCACTGGCACGGGCTGTTAAGCTTATTTCCGAAAACCCGGCCCGCCTTTTCGGCATATACCCCGAAAAAGGCAGCCTGATACCGGGCACTGACGCCGACATTATGATCTATAACCCAGATTGCAACGTTATTGTCAGTTCGGCGAAGCTGCACATGCATACCGATTATTCACCCTACGAAGGCATGACCTGCCGGGGAAGCAATGAAATGACCCTGTTGCGCGGCCGAATGATTTTCAGCTGTGACAAAGGCTGGTTGGGCCAGAAGGGTGGGGGAAGATTTCTTAAACGCAAAACCACCGACCCTGATTTCTTCTAAAAACCAGCGGGTCATGCCATCTGGCATGACCCGCTTTTTTCCTTGATCAGGGCAATTTATAATTTTTTTAATATGCAGCCTTCGAGATGCTCCATATCTTTGTCAGTAAGTTGCAGAGTGCGCTCATATCTTGATACGATACGCTGACATGCCGGGCAAGTATTACCAGAGAAACGAAAGATTGCTATTAATTCCTGAGCGCACATATCGGGCACCTCCTGCAAAAAATACTTTTCTTAATTACTTATCGGTAGTTTAATAATAAAAGTTTAGAGTTTTTTTCAAAAAAGTTTTTATGAGAATTCCCCCGCACTGTTTGCTTACTTTGCATTACAGAATTTTGCAGAATTTTCTAAAGTTTCAGAACCAGGAATAACATGGACACACAGGATTGCCGAGTATGAAAGATCGACATATTGTTATAATTTCTGGCTCCCGGGCCGAATGGGGTCTGCTGCAACCAGTCACCAGAGAACTGCTGCAACTCCAAAACCGCGTTTCTATCATCGCCACCGCCAGCCATCTTCATTCCCAGAGCGGGTTTTCCATAAGTGAGTTCAACGAGCTTCAGGGGGCCGAACTGATTGAAGCCGCCATTACCCCCGAAGATGCCGATGCGTCAGACGAAAACCTCATGTTGCTCACCATGAGCAATGCTTTTAAAGTGCTCCCTGACAAGTTAAAGCATCTGAACCCTGATCTCGTGCTGGTGCTAGGCGACCGCTACGAAATTTTCGCCGCAGCCAGCGTCTGTCGACTCATCGGTATCAGAATTGCCCACATTTCTGGCGGTGAAGTCACCATTGGCGCTGTTGATGACTGTCTGCGCCACTGCATTTCCAAACTCAGCGACCTGCATTTCACTGCCACCGAAACCTACCGTCAACGGGTTATTCAATTAGGGGAAGCCCCTGAACGGGTCTACAACGTGGGCGAACTGGCACTGGCTGATTTGCACAAAACGCCGTTTACCCCGGTCAGCGACCTCGAAAAACTGCTTGGCCAAAGCCTGAAACGCTTTTTTTTAATCACCGTTCACCCCGAAACCTGCACACCCGGTGCCGGGCTGCGAATAATCGAAGCATTATTCAGTATTTTTTCTGAGGTATACCCTGATTACACGCTTGTTTTTACCGGGGCCAACGCCGACCCCGAAGGAAAAATGATCAATTCAACCATCATGAATTACGTTTCTGGCAGACCTGGCGCCACCTTCATAAATTCTCTCGGTCGACTTAATTATCTGTCGCTTGCCAGGCTGGCTGGCTGTGTAATTGGTAATTCTTCGAGCGGTATCGCTGAGGTTCCAGCGCTGCCAGCCCCGGTCGTCAATATCGGTCGTCGCCAGCTGGGCCGGCCACATGGCAAGGCAGTTCTGAGCGTTCCGCTTGATCGTCAGCAGATAGCATCGGCTATTGCTACGGCCATCCAACCCAGCTTCATTGCTGGTATATCCCAGGCTGACAGCCCTTATGAAGGCGAAGATGCAGCACGCAAAATCGCCGCGGTCGTCACTATGCTTGATTTGTCGCAGATAACCCGTGAAAAAGGCTTCTGTGACCTCTAAGACCCTGTTCGAGGCGAAACAAATCACCTGAAAGCAAAAAAGCCGCCGGAATCGGCGGCTTTTTCATACTGACTGTATCAGTTAACGGCTGCGGTTGCTTCAGGAATAACACTGACGCAATGTTTGCCTTTGAACCAGACAAATTTTACGCGACCTTCGGTGAGGGCGAAAAGAGTATCATCTTTGCCTTTGCCGACGTTGGTACCTGGGTGAATCGGAGTGCCACGCTGCCTGATAATGATGTTACCGGCTTTGACCAGTTCACCGGCAAATTTCTTGGTGCCCAGTCGTTGCGCATTACTGTCTCTACCGTTGGTGGTTGAGCCTTGTCCCTTCTTATGAGCCATGATAAATCCCCCTGACTGAATTCAACTTAACATGATCCGGATACGATTCTGCAATCTTCCGGAACCCGAATTTAAATACTTGACACACTACTTCAAGACCCTGCTGCTCAGTTTCAGGGACTCTAATACTCAGATCGCAAGACCCGGCTACCAGAGCGCCTTCAACTTTCGCATCAAGAACCTTTTCGAGTCCTCCGGTGAGGGTTTGAACCAGTGTTGACACTGCTGCGCACACTATATCATAACCCTTGTCTGCCATGCCACTGTGCCCGGTTACCTTAAGAGCGACCTGACCAGCACTGACAACAGAGAAATCAACTTCGATCATCAGCCCTTGATTTCTTCGATGAGCAGAGAAGTGAAGTGCTGGCGATGACCAAGCTTGCGGCGATAGTTAACCTTGTTCTTGTATTTAAGAACGGTAATCTTTTTGCCACGGGCATGACCAACAACTTTGGCCTGAACATGAGCACCCTTGACGAAGGGTTGGCCAACCTGCATTTTTTCGCCGTCTTTGACCATGAGAACTTTGTCAATGGTCAGAGTTGCGTTTGCAGCCTGGTCGAGTTTTTCGCAGCGGACTCTGCTGCCTTTTTCGACATTGTACTGTCTTCCACCGATTTCGATAATGGCGTACATTTTATTTACTCCCAATCTTGAGTGTAATAAGGTTTGCGAGGTTAAACCGAGTTAAAGTTAAGGGCTAGCGTTTCATGGGAAGTTACATACTAGCATGAAATTTTAAAAATTTCCACTGTCAAAACAAAAAAAATGTTAATTTGTTTGCATGTTACAAAACAATAGAGTTATTGATGCCTTAAAACGTGCTGTACCCTTTATTCTCGGCTGGGGTTTCACTATATACTGGTTGGTGTTTGTTCTGCCGGGTCAGCATGAGTTTATCTCGGGGCTACTCGACTTGCCGGTGCTCGCCATCATTTTTCTGGCCGGGCTGCTGCGCCGAAAATTTTCGGGTTTTCTGCCGGCGTTCGTGGTTCTTTCTTACGAAATTCATGCCCAGTCAGCCATCAGGGTCGAAAACTTTCAGATTTTCTATATCTTTTCCTGGGCAGTATGTGTCTTTCTTCTCTATCGTCAACCTGAGCGAGCGGGCAGTTTAACGCTTTATCACGCCGGGCTCAGCTTTGATCCTGGTTCGGCGGTTACCATCGGAGTTGGCATGCAGGCAGGTCTTTCAGCGGCGCCGGTTACCATTTTGTTTCTGATCTTTTTTATTCGCGAACTCTGGAATAACCGCATCAGTTTTCTCGTCGAAAGCCGGCATTTTCTTGCGGTCGCCGGCCTCGCATGGCTGGCGGTCAACCATTACCATGGTATGGCGTCAGATTTGACCGCTCAATTTGTTGCCTTTGCTGCGGCGGCCCTGCTCTTTTTCGCTACATGTTCTGAAGCATCAGATGCCCGCGAACAGCAAAGACATATTGACGCAATCATGGCGGGCGGTTTGTTGATTATCGGCGCCGCCCTGGCCAATCAGTTGCTCGAATCAGCTTCGCTCAGTGAATTTTTTTCGCGAAGAGCCTGGGCCGGTTCAATGCACCCAAACCACCTTGCTACCTGGTGTCTGGCCATGATCTGGGCGCTGGTAGTTGCCAACAAGGCTTATCCTGAGCTGCATGTCAATCGTCGCGTTTTTTTTGTAGCACTTTATCTGCTGATGATTCTGATCAGCGGCGCCCGCCTGATTATGTTGACTGCTGTTGGTGGTCTGGCACTGCACTACCTTTTATCTCTCAGAAAGCCTGTTCCGCAGCGCGAGAACGAGAGCGAGAGCGAGACGGTGGCGCCAGTCGGTCTGTTAACCCGCCGCAATTTGCTTATTATTACAGCATTCTTTCTGCTGGTGGTTTTTACGGGTCGGTTTTTTTACAAGTTTGATCCTCTTGAACTGGCACGCAACGAACGCCTTTTTATCTGGAAAGCTGCGGCAGGGCTGATTGCCCAGGCTCCATGGACTGGGCATGGGGTTTTGCAGTTCGCGCTGTTACCCCAACAGATTGACTCAGCATCAGCAGTCTGGGTCTACGACTGGAACTACCCCCACACCCATCAGATTCTTCTCGAAATGCTGCTCTGGGGGGGCATCCCATTGCTGGTTGTTTTTGCGATCAGCTGGTTATTTGCGCTAAAATTCTGGTATATGGCAGGCATGACCATTGCCATTCTTTCGGTATCGGCAACGGTTCTGGCTGATTTTACCTGGCGAACTCCCGCGATGATTTTGTTGGCGGTATTCTACCTTATCCCAGGTCGTAAGCCTGGCAGCGATAACCAGAACAGCAGTTTTGCACTTAAAACAGGGTTTTCGCTGGCCATGCTGCTGGTAATCGTCTGGTTGACAGGCATGCACTCAGGCTTCAACTCTTATAACCGCTCCCTGCAGATGTTGGCAACCGGCAACGACACCTGGAAATCTGAAATTGAAAACGCAATTACCCGGCTGCCTTTTTCAGTCGATGCACGCATGCAGCGACTCCTCTGGCATTTGTCACGCGAAAAAATCGATGGCGAATTCATCAGCCAGCTGGCTGAGTTACGCCAACGCTTCCCGGCTTTCTGGCCAGCCCTGTTTCTTGAAGCCCGCCGGGCAGAGATTGCCGGTGATTTTCACACGGCCTTTAATCTCTACCAGCAGACCCTGCTGTTTGAAGGGGTCGATCTCTCGGGCATAAGAAACGCCAGGGCTGCCATACTTGCTATGCAGCTGAACAGTGACCTTCTCGAAGGTTTTGCCGGTGCAACTCTGGCGAGGGGCCAGTGGGGAGCCGCGATGTTGCTGAATCACCCCCGCTTCGGCAACCGATTTAGAACCCTCGCCACGGGTCTCGCCGCCCGAAATGAACCCCATGATTTCTTCTCAGCGGTGCATCTGGCACGCTCTATCAAAAATCTGGCCATGAATGGCCTGGTTGTCGATGAGAGCATTATCAGGCGCCTTGATCCATTCGTTCTGCCAGATTGGCTTCTCGATGAAATGATTGGAGCGGTCAGTCTGGCAAAAGCTGAACTAATCGCAAAGAATTACGAGAAGGTTGATTATTCTTCAACGGGCAGATTAAAACCCCGACTTCTTTCGCCGATCGATCGCAACGAAATAGATATGCTGGCCGAATTGTTGCGTCAGCATGGCCCGGCCTGCCTGCGAACTCTGGCCTGGATTCGCCTTGAACAGGCAGATCACGGCGGTTTTATTGCAGCCTACGACCAGATGCTGCAAAAATACAATTTTCGCAGCAAAAACAATGAAGATTTGTCCGGGCAGTTTCTTTTCGCCAGATTTGCTTATCTGGCTGGTGAATATCGTCAGTCGGTCAATATGCTGCAAAAACTGACAGCCTTTGACACCGGTTGCCCGTTTGTCAGCAAATTATGGGCGCAATGCTGTCTGGCCCTAGAAAAGCCTGATGAAGCCGCCTATTTTCTCAAACTGGCACGCCAGCAGGCTAAATACGCTCGCCTCGACCCATTCTATCGAGAAGAACCGCGCAGCCTTCTCTGGCCACAGGGCGACCAGTGGATTTTTCTGTTCGAAAAAGTTTTCAGGCGATTTGACGAAGACGCCACGCATTATTTCGAGCCTGAATGGCAAAAATTCAACGCTGAACTCTAATTTGCCAGAGTATTAAAGGTGATCAAGAAGATCCCGATACTTGGCCATGGGCCAAAGCTCATCGGCCACGACTTCTTCGGCGGCATCAACAACTTTGCGCAACCCGGCAAGAGCTTTTTCACCCTCATCGGCTAATAATTCAGCCTTTGCATGCGCTGTTTTGCGTTTTTCAGCTTTTTCAAGCAACTTTTCAAGGGTTTCTAGCGACTTTTTGATCTCGACATAGAGCTTTTCGAGATTTTTTACATCATCAAGCATCACTTTTGAAATAACACCAGAAGCCTTCAGGGCAGCACAGGCACCGGCGCTCAAAGTTATCTGACGGGTCAGCGCAGGTAAAATCTGAATTCTGGCCATATCGATGGCAACTTTATATTCGATTTCCTTGGTTTTGATGTAATGTTCAAATTTAATCTCAACCCGCGCCCGAACTTCCCGTTCAGTCAGCACATGCGTCTTTTCCATCAGTTCGATGGCTTCTTTTCCTTCGTAAGCGGGTAGGGCGGCAGGGGTGTTGCGAGCATTCGGCAGACCCAGAACCCCAGCCTGCTCATGCCATTGAGAAGAGTAACCGTTGCCTTCAAACCTGACGCGCCTGGTTTCTTTAAAAACGTCTTTTAACACGAGAAGGGCACTCTCACGGATGTCTTTGTCTTTATAGGCCGCCAACCTCTTTTCAATGATGAAAAAGCCATAGGTACACATCTGATTTAACAGAGTTACAGCTTCTGAGGGGTTCTGTGAAGAACCAACGGCACGAAATTCAAATTTGTTGCCGGTAAAAGCGATCGGCGATGTGCGATTACGGTCAGCGTAATCTTTTGAAATGCGCGGCAGATTGCGAACTCCCATGTTAATGTTAGCCATAGCCTGCTCGGTAGGCTTGCCCATACTCTCAATTTCATCGATCAGACGGGTAAGATATTCACCAAGATAGATTGACATGATGGCGGGCGGCGCTTCATTTGCACCAAGGCGATGATCGTTGCCGGCATCAGCAACACAGGCACGCAAAAGACCGCCAAATTTATCAACACCCAGAAGAACCGCGCCCAGAGTGAGCAAAAAATTCAGATTCTTCAGAGGCGAAGCCGAAGGCTCGAGAAAATTGGCGCCGGTGTTGTCGCCGATAGACCAGTTAACATGTTTTCCTGAACCATTGACCCCGGCAAAGGGCTTTTCATGCAGAAGAACGATGAGATCGTGCTTGTAGCCAACCTGCTTCATGACATTCATTGCCAGCAGATTGTGGTCAATTGCCAGGTTGGCTTCTTCATAAAGAGGGGCCATTTCAAACTGGTTCGGTGAAACCTCGTTGTGCCTGGTTTTAGCCGGAATTCCACGGCGATAAAGCTCATGATCGAGGTCTTCCATAAACCGGATCATTTTGTCCTGAATAGAGCCAAAATAATGATCCTCCATCTGCTGACCCTTGGCAGGAGGAGCACCAAAGAGCGTTCTGCCGCAGGTTCGAAGATCCTGCCTGGTTTCGTAAAGTTTTTTTGAAACGACGAAATATTCTTGTTCGGGGCCGCAGTTTACGATAATTTTGCGGGCCAGACGATTGCCCAGCAACCTTTGCAGGCGGATTCCGACATCATTCAATGAGCGCATCGATCTCAAGAATGGAGTTTTCATGTCAAGAACGTCGCCGGTCCATGAAAGAAAAACCGACGGAATTACCAGGGTTCTGGTTTTGTTTACTTCGAGAAGGAAGGCGGGGGAGGTTGGGTCCCAGGCGGTGTAACCGCGGGCCTCAAAGGTTGAGCGCATACCGCCGGAAGGGAAGGATGAAGCATCAGGTTCGCTCTGAATGAGTTGTTTGGCCGAAAACCTTTCGAGCAGTTCACCATTGTCAGAATAGCTGAGAAAAGCATCATGCTTTTCGGCAGTGCCACCTCGTTGTGGTTGAAACCAGTGGGTGAAATGGGTTGCACCTTTGCTGATTGCCCATTCCTTCATGGCATGGGCAACATCTTCTGCAATGCTCTGATCAAGGGGACTGCCGCTCTGAACAGTTGCAATAAGCTTTTCAAAAGAGTTATTGCTGAGCTTTTCGCGCATGACCGCCTTGTTGAAAGTAAGTTCTCCGTAAATATTAAGAACCTGTGACATGAAAGCCTCCCACCGCTGGAATGACATCAATTAACTGATGTAAAAGTATTGCAATAATACTGATGCAGAATGGAATCGTCAAGATGCAACAGAACAATTTGCAATAAATTTAAAATTTTTCCTTACAAAACTGGCGTTTTTTATATTTTGACCAAGTCTTTGCTTAGGTTTACATAACTAAAGCAATGTATTTCCCAAATCGTTCATAGATGGGGCAGAAGGTCTATATGGTCATGGGAAAAGATACGCAGAATTGATGCCAAAAGACCTGTATGTCAGGATACAAAAACTCTACCAGAGCCCAGCAATTCCCGGGGAGTTTGTAACTCTCATCAAAAGACACTTGTGTTTAACAAGTTGTCTTTTAAAAGGCGCAGCTTCGGCCAATCAGGCGGGTTGCTTAAATCTAAAGCTTTTGAGCGAGAATTGCCAGCCAGAGCAAACAAAAATGATTTCGGGAATTTTTGGTTTACATAACTCCACGAGGAGCCTTCAGAATGGTTTCGATGATTTCAGATCCGCTGAAGATTTGTATACAACTTACATTTCGTCGAGATCGATCATTTTAAGGAGCATACGAATCTGAATCGGCAACTCAGGGATGTTGTTGCCACCGGCGGCATATTTAACTGCCTCGGCAAGGGCAAAAGCAGCCTCGTCGATAAAAACTCTGCCAAGCTCTGGGTTTGCTGAGGCTGGTGAGCCAAGATAGCCTTCTTTTGAACCCATTTCCTGAAAAGAAAAATTACCTTTCAGGACTTCCCAGGATGGGTTGACACAACAGGCTGCGAGGCGGGCGGCAATTTCAGGGCGCATCAGGTTGGCATCAAGATGCAGCAACGCACTGGTTTCTTTGACGTCAGCGTGGATCTCGTTGCCTGAATCAAGCCCAAGTTCAGTTAAGGCTGCATCAAGGCGTTCATTGCGGGCGAATGTCCAGAGGGGCATCGGGTCGATGGCTCTGAACGAACGCAGGGTATTAAGGTCTTCAACCGATACGCTGACCGCCTTAAGGGCATCTGGTGAAATCGAAAGATTTACGAACACCAGATTACGAAAACCATCACGGCTGAAAGAACTGCCGATTTCGTACAATGCGTCAGAATATGTACGGGCACCGATACCAAAGCAACCTTGAAAGCCAGCACTGGTATGGCATGGCATGAACGGAACCGTCGGAGCGATAATAATGCTGTAGCCATCATTTTTGAGTCTGGCGGCAGCATCGAAGGCGATTGTTTCTGAGAGAAAACACTTTGTACCGAGCGGCAGATGCGGCCCATGTTGCTCAACAGAACCGAGTGGAAGAATTATAAAAGTGTTTTCTTTGTCTATTTGTGCCAGTTCGGCAGCAGTTAAATCCGATAAATTCATAGAAGTATAATAATTGGGGTTGTACAAAACCGTCAAGATATTTTACTGGCACAGCAAAGCAAACTTCAATATTGGGCTTGATAAAAAATTACCACGATAACCACAAAATTTAACTAAGCCTGATTACACCAATTCCCGGTCAATTTTGCCGAATCGAACAAAACCTCAAAAGAAAAACTGGCTGAATAGGTGGTGCCAGCGTTTAAACCGACTTTAATTGAAGGACTCAATAATAATGTCTTAAAAGTCATGCAATATGGATAATTGACATTTTTTTTGAATGATTCTCTCTAGCAGTTGTTCTTGGCATTGCTGTAAATATGGCGGCGGTAGTTCACCGACACGAATGCTATAACAATTCTCAAAAAAGAACGTCTGATAATAAATATTATGTAAACCAAAAGCGAGTGCAGGGTTAAAATTACAAAGTATTACCGATGACCACCTCGCCTGCAAGAGTTATGTAAACCTTAGCCAAATGCTTCGCTCAACATTCATTACGCCTGGGCCTGCCAATTTGATTTCTTTGCGTTATCGTGCTTCGACTTCATAAAGCCAGCTTTCAACCACCAGGATATTTATTTACCGACTCTTTTGAAATAATTTATTGATAACTGCATGATCAAAGTTCCCCACGGGCCGTCGAACAGACTCTATTTTGTTTTTGCAGGTTTCAATTAATGTAGTTTTTCAATGAAGGCCTGATAAAAAACCGGCTGTCAGATTGATCTGACAGCCGGTTTTGAGCTAAGCCTTTATTTGATGACTGAGAAATAGAGTTCTTTAACCATGGGGTCTTTGAGATCTGGTCTGGTGCGTTTAGCCGGTCTTGATACTTTATCGCCAACTTTTTCAAGGGCAATTTTAACGGCTTCTTCGAGGGTTTTGCCGGCTACCATCTGCTGAGCGGCAAAAACTGCACGGCTGACGTTGATCACACCACCTGATTTAACTTTTTCTTTAAGCCAGTCTTTTTTATCAACGGTTTCCATGAGGATCTTCTTAAGTTCTGCCGGTTTAAGGTCATCTTTGGCTGCAAGAACCATAGAAGCCATGCGCAGAGCGTTCGGGCAAGCCATTGAGGTTCCGGACATAAAACCCATCTTCTGGTTCGGATAAGTTGCAAAGATATTAACGCCCGGCACTGCTACGTCTACCTTTTTGTTGCCATAGCACGAAAACGGAGCGATCTTCTGATCTTCGTCAGTGGCGGCAATAACCATCTTGTTTGCTATATCAACATCATTCGGCGAAGTTACCATGATGTTCAGGTCTTCAGTTGAGTTGCCGGCGGCAATAAATACCAGAGCATCTTTGCAGCCGCTGAAAAACGCTTTGTCACGGGGCAGAAAAGCTTTGGTGACAAACAGGTTCACGATTTCCTGAACCTGTTCGTCGGTCGGGTTTTCGTAACCCCACTGAGCCATATTGCCTTTCATCATTTCGCACAAATTTTTGTTTTCAGTGCCAAATGAGCAATTGATCAGTCTTGGTTGCAGTGATGCTATATAGTCAGCCTTTGCTTTGATTTTTTTGGCGTTGTCGTTGCCAAGCTGCGTAAAATACTGGTCAAGCTCTTCAATTGTAACTTTGGTGGGCGCGGCTTCTGGAACCCTTCGACGCACGCTGCTCTTGTGAGCCATTGCATGTTTGAGGGCTGTAAAAGCCTGGGCGGTTTCTTCTTTGGGGGAAGCCCCGGTCTGAATATGCTTGATCGCATTCAGGTGAACACCGTTGTTGTTAGTCGATACGATACCGGCGCAATGGGTTCCGTGTGCCCAACCGCCAGTAAAACCGACCCATGCCCAGAATTCTTTGTCTTTATAGTGATCGACAAGATATTTATACTCTTCGGGAGTCATGCCTTCTTTGCCATAAGCCTGAAGTTTGCCGAGGAGTTCCATGCAGCGAAGAACGGTGTCATAGTCTGGAGGGGTATCAGAGAGATTAACCAGTGTTGCGCTGTTATCTACAAAATTCCAGCCAAAAATATCATCAACATAGCCATTTTTATCGTCGTCAACGCCGGGTTTGCCGTTGAATTCCTGGTCTCGGGGAAGTGCCAGGGGTTTTAATGCTTCGTGCGTAAAGTCACTGCCTGAGTCGATAACCAGTACTTTTACCTGGTCAGCAGCGAACGAAGGAACGCAAGGAATAGTGAGAGAAACGGCAAGTGCGGCCATCACAATATTTCGGGAAAATTTCATTTATCAGCACCTCCAGATTTTTTAACTATAAGGAAAAATCCTTGATGTGTAAATATCCTCCCGAAAAAAAACGGTTCAAACGCAAAAAAGCAGGGCATGAAACTGCTAAGTCCCCTGCCCTGCTGATTTATAATGTTGCCTTGATGGAAGCTATGAAAAAAATCATGGCTTCGCTTAACTGGCGCCAGACCATAAAATCACTTCAGAAGTTTTTTGAGTTCTTCTTCGAGTTTGCCACTGCGCAAGTCGGTTGACACGACCTTGCCTTCGCCATCAAGAAGGTACATCGCCGGAATTGACTGGATACCATAGGTTGGGCCAACTTCGTTTTCCCAGCCTTTGCCATCGAAATACTGCGGCCATGGCATTGCGTTTTCCTTGATGTATTTATCAAAGGCATCTTTTTCCTGGTCAAATGAAATGCCCACTACTTCAAAGCCCTTGTCTTTGTAGGCATTATAGGTTTTAACTATTTCGGGCACTTCAGCTCGGCATGGCGGGCACCAGGTGGCCCAGAAATCAACGAGCAGAACTTTTCCTTTGAAGCGTTCAAGGGTGAGATCCTGACCTTCGGTGGTTTTTTTGCCAGCCGGAAATGCAGGAAAAACTTTGCCAATCGGATTTCGGAAAAATTCATTGAGCATGTTTTCTGCGAACTTGGCAATTTTAGGATCTTTTGATTTTGCGGTTTCTTTGAGAAGGTCATCAAATGCCGGAGAAAAAGTAGCTTTGCTCTGCTGAAACAACTGAGCGGCCGTTATAATCAGGCTGTCTTTGATGTCTCCAGAGGTCCAGTTGTTGAGCAGCCCTACGACTTCATCAACCATGCCGGCTGCGGCACCGATCTGAATCATTTCGGCATCAAGTTTGAGACGAAATTCGGGTTCTTTAAGAGTTTTTCTGAATTCAGGGGCTTTGGCGAAAACAGCTTTGGCGTCTTCACCGATGATGGCCTTCATGTCTTCGGGGCCTTTGATTTTTCCAGCTTTGTTTGCTTCCTGAACTTTTTCCTGGAGTTTGCCAAGATTGCTTTCAAGGAATTCGTTTACTGGTGCAGGATTCTGCATCATTTCCTGGCGAATCTGGTCGGGTTGCAGGGTTTCAGGTTCGGCTGCAAAACCGGAAGATACAGTTCCGAGTAAAAGTCCGCAAAACAGAATCGCAGTCAATATTCGAGCTTTCATTTAGTTTCCTTAGTTAAAAATAAGACAACCAACACCCCAACATTATAAACTTGCCGGAAAATAAGTCAATATTCATGAGTTCTTCAATCTCATGGTTTACATAATCGCATGCCGGGGGAACAGTCACCCTATTGCAGTTTACTGTATCGACTTTGTTTTTGCAGGATTCAATAAGACTTGGCTAATCGTTAATTGAGGGTTTATAATCAGCCATTAATAAAACCTCTAAAGGAGTCATTGAATGAAAGTTAACCTTCTCAAATGCATGGCATGTGGCAAAGAATACCCCGACGCACCTGACCGTTATGTTTGTGATAAATGCGGCATTGATGGCATTCTTGACGTTGTTTATGATTATAAGTCGATCAAAATCAGTCGCGAAGAAATAGCGGCTTCAAAAAACTATTCACTCTGGCGTTATCGAAAAATGCTTCCGGTGGCTGACAGCACCCAGATTGCCCCGCTGCAGGTCGGCTGGACTCCACTATATCGGGCTTCTGCCGTTGAAAAAGTGCACGGGTTAAGCCATGTTTATATTAAAGATGATGGCCGGAATCCGACCGCGTCACTTAAAGATCGCGCCAGTGCTGTGGGTATCGCCAAGGCCAGAGAAGCCGGTGCCAGTATTATCTGCGCCGCTTCGACAGGCAATGCCGCCAGTTCACTTGCTGGTTTTGCTGCGTCAGCAGGTTTAAAAACCGTGATATTTGTGCCAAAACGCGCCCCCAGAGCTAAGGTTACCCAGTTACTCGTTTATGGCGCCAAAACTGTAATTGTTGATGATTGCTACGACCGTGCTTTTGAGTTGTCGGTTGAGACGACAAAAAAATTCGGTTTTTATAACCGTAATTGCGCTTATAACCCATTTCTGGTTGAGGGCAAAAAAACTGTGGCCTACGAAATCTGGGAGCAATTGGGTTTTGAAATACCTGACCGCGTCTATGTTTCGATTGGCGACGGGTGTATAACCTCTGGGATTTATAAGGGTTTTTACGATCTCATTCAACTTGGTCTTGCTGACCGTCTGCCCAGAATCATTGGGGTACAGGCTGCGGGTTGCAACCCGGTCGAAGTCGCAATGAAGACTGGCGAATTCGTGGCGCAACAGGGAAATACCATCGCGGATTCAATTGCGGTAGGTATTCCACGTAACAGGTTGAAGGCCATGCGTGCCCTCAAAGAATCGAATGGCGACTGTATCTCGGTAACCGATGATGAAATTAAATCGGCTCTTCTGGAAATGCCTCGCAGCACCGGAGTCTTTGGAGAGCCGGCAGGGGTAACTGCCTTTGCCGGTTTTAAAAAACATGCTCTGGCAAGCAACATCAGAACAGATGAAAAGGTTGTCGTGTTGATCACCGGCAACGGCCTGAAAGATATCGAGTCTGCCATCTCGGTATGCACACTTCCCCAGCCCGTGGCGCCAGATTCAGCAACCATTGAAAAGCATGTGAAAACTCTCGTTTAAAGGCTTTCGAGCAGTATTGAAAAGTCAACAGAAGTTTTCTGAAATTATCGAGCAGCTTGCAGGGCTGACTGAGGGCGAAGGTGAATACTTTTCGCATCAGACAGCCCTGTATCTTCTCGGGCTTCAATCTGAACCACCGGCAACCCTGACCATAGTTGCCGACCGCCGCCGAAGAAACCGTCGACTCGGCAGCTTTGAGCTGGTATTTGTTTACCATGGCAAAGAAGAAGCTTCGGGCACTCAAACCGTAGTTTTCATGGAAAAGCACCTCAGGGTCTCGACCATTGAAAAAACTCTGATCGATCTGACCAAAGACTGCACCTACGCGCCGCCAATTCTTGAAACCGCTGATCTTTTCTGCCGGGTCTCATTCAATCTCAAAATGCTGCTGAACATCGCCCGCCAGACTTCTGACAGCGTTCTTAAAAGGGTTTCTTTGTATCTTGCGTGGAGCGGGCGATTGACATACGCCGATCTGCCTCTGAAGCTCTTCAAAAGAACCCCGGTCAAGCTCGATCCACGCGAAGAAGACCGACTGCTCTGGAACGGGCTTTTTAATTGCCGGTTGCCAATAAAACTTCTGCAGCACTGCCCTGCCCCCCCACCCGCCGATGTTGACCGCGAAACCAGTTTGTGGATGGAATTGAAGCGTTTACCCGAATTCTGTGAAAAACAGGCCGCTGCCGGCATGGTTTTCATCAGGGAATCCCCAGAACCGCGCAGCAAAGCAATCATTGAGAATTTTTTCGTCGAAATTTTCAGAGGGCTTGGGCATGAAAAACTGGTCTGGCTGCTCGATAACGTGCTTAACAGTCTTGAGCAGCCTGACTTTCCGCCACTGATTCCCCGAATGCTGGTTTCATTTATCTCAAGTCGCACAGACGTGCTGGCGCTGCGCCATGAAGAAATCAGGGCATGGCTGAACGTCAGTCTGCCGAGTTCTGATATTCGTCGTGCCGAAGCCGCCATTTTTATCGGAGCTCTCATGGGGCTTGATGAAGATGTGATCGCAAGGTTTGAGACGATCAGCCAGCAGTTGTTTTATGCCGGTCGTTTTCAGATAATCAATTTTATGGCAGAACACTACCTGGCACGTGGCATCAAGCTTGCCCACACGGCTTATATAGATATTTCCAAAACTTTTTCGGCCCAGGAACGCTTTGATGATGCACTGAGCCTGCTTGAAGACGCCAAACTTCTCTACGAAAATACTCCGGGCAACGCCATGGGCAGCCTTTTTTTTGCAACCTCTCTGGTGCTCAAACGCTTGAACCGTGATGATGAGGCACTTGCTGAACTTTTCCTGGCCCGGGAAGCATTCACAATCGAAAATGATCCGGCCGGTCTGGCACGCTCAGAGAACTCACTCGGCAACCTGTATTTCTCAAGAGGTCATGCACAGGCTGCTAAAACCCACTATCATGCAGGCCTCCACCTTGCAAGGCGGCACAAATTGCAAACCCAGCTGCCCTCATTTATGACCAATCTTGGTCTGGTCGAATTTGACACGGGAAATTTTGCCGGCGCCCGTTTGCAGCTTTCGAGGGCTTACAGTCTCTACAAGTCGCAGAACAATCACTGGAGCGCATCTGTTGCCGGGATGGGCTTGGGAAAGCTCTTTCTCAAGCTGGGCTATCTTTTCAAGGCCATGAAGATTTTTCGGGAAGTATTGGTAATACGCGAGGAAAAAAAGAATCTCAGCGGAATTTATGAAATTTACTCTCTGCTGGCCTGGATTTGCGAGTTGCTTGGAAAAACCGCCGCCGCGAGAACCTGGCATAACAATGCCGAAAATATTCGAAAGCAGCAAAGCCTCGAACCACGGGTATGCCATGTTGGCGAGTCACTGCTGGCCATGTCACATGTATTTAACAACCGCTTTCATGAAGCCGAAAATCAGTATCGCAAAATGTATTCTGACTCTCTGGCGCGAAGTTCAACCGGTGTACAATTCGGTGACCTTCAATATGGCCTGGGCGCTACCCTGCTTTTTCAAGGGCGAAACTCTGAAGCCTACAATTGCTTTCTTGACGCCAGAAAGAACATCGGAACCGAAGAAGCCAGAATCCAGCGTACCCAATTGCTGATCATGGTTTCTCTGTATTTTCCAGAGTCATCGATTGCCGTAAATCTTGATTCTCAACTCGAAAGATTTCTGGCAACGGGTTGTTTTGACCCCTTCTGGGCGCATATTTCCAAAAAACTGCTCGAATTCGGCTCACCTGCCGCCATAGAATACCTTAAATTCCACATTAATCGCACGCCGCCGGTAATGATGAAGCATTTAACAAGCCATTTCAAACATCTTGCCGCAGCGGTAATCAAATTTCAGCCTGGCGGTAACCGCTCAAGCGAATTCCTTACCATGATCAGTCGCGACAACACCCGTACCCTGCACTATGACGAGTATCTTGCCTGGAAAAAGGAACGGCCGGATGGAATTCTGATTTTTGATGCCTTTGCCGGAATGCTGATATATTCAGGCAACACCGCCAGAATTAAAGCCGGTTCTATCCCGGGAAGCGTTCTACAGCAGCTTTTTATGGCACAGCCATATCCGATCAGCATTTCGACTCTTTATAGCTCGGCATGGGGTACAGAGTATGACCCGGAATTCGACTACGGAGCCTTCAAAAGCACATTGCAGCGCCTTAAAAAGCAACTGCAGAGCCTATCGCCTTCAACCCGCATCAGCACTGGCAAGATTCGGGGCGACACCCACGGAGTTAAACTTTCGCTGGCTGTACCCTGGATGTTGATTTCTAAATAACTACATAAAATTTGTAACAACCCCGCCTTGACGCCCACCGAAAGCCGCGTGTTTAAGGGCAACCGACTCCCTGTAATTTGTCACTTTCCTCATCATTGCAGGGTTCCGACGTATGGGGGTATACTTTACCGGTAAGCTTTAACAAAGTTTTCCAGAAAAGTATTTGGAGGAGTATAGAGTAATGTCTACCAAAAAGATTTTCGTGATTCTGGTGCTGTTCGCCGCTTTGATCAGCGGTCAAGCCTTTGCCTTTGAAGGCGTGTTGCCAGGCAACCCCCTCTACAAGCCGCAACAGCGCATTTTTGCCGCCATCGCTGATTACTGGCAGGTTCAGGAACTTTTTGTAAAATATATTGAAAACCAGACTCCCGAAGCCGAGCAGCAATGGAACAAAGCTATCGAATCACATACGCAAAATTGCGTTGAAATTGGCAAAAGAGTCATGCTCTCCATTAAAAAGAGCCATTATGGCCAGCTCGACATGCTCAGCGATATTTACAAATCACTGCCCGATGGCGCCAGACAGTCACTGTATCCTACTCTTGGCTACATGAAGTTTGAAATAACCCACAAGGCTGATGATTATCTCACTGAAGAAAAATTTCGTGAATATTTTCCTGGTTATGGCTATTCAGAACCAGGCTTCAAGTATCGCAAAGGCCGCGAACTTGATCGCGAAGAAAAAGGCGTAACCTGGGTTCTCGAAGAACAGTCAATTACCACCACCTGGAACGTCAGCCTGACCGTTAATATCGATATCGTTAAAATTCTTACCGGCATGGTTACCGGTGGCGCCATCAAAGACCTGCGCGTCTCTGAACCTTTCCACATGAACGTGGGCGGTCAACCGATGCTGGTTGCCAACGTTTCGTTTCAGAGAATCAAGGCAATTGTTACCAAAACCAATCGCAAATTCGAAGTTAATAAAGTATGGTTTGAACTGCTGCGCAGCAAATCATCTTCATGGTCGAACAGCGCCGTCTGGGAAGCCTGCGGCAAAACTTATGAAATTCTGCAGGAACCCACTGGCGAATCAGTAGTTACCGGTATCGAAGGCAAATAATCTGGAGGTCTTTTTCTGAATAAATTCAACAGTGCCCTGGTAAACTCAAAAATGCCAGAACTGTTTTTATTGCTCCTCCTATTCACTCTCTATACAGTTCAGCCGGGGGCTACCAGCCCCCGGTTTATTGCTGAAAAACTTTCTTACAGCTCGGCAGAAGACGCAGCTGAAATATTCTCTAATTCACCAGTTCAAACCCTTCTGCGCGAAGGAAACCGGCAAGCTATGCCGCTTCTCGATTTGATTCCTGCGGCGCAGCCATTTTCGGTGGCCGGCGGTGTAATTGCCGATCTTGAAGACGCAGTCGTCTCTGAACTCTCAAAACAATTTCCAGACTTGTTAATAGATGACCTTGCCGCTGAAGCTTCACAGGTTAATACTATCAAAGTCAGCAAAGCAAAAATGTCCGGCAACTGTGCGAAAGCAGTTCCCGCCTGGAATCACGAACAAAGTGGTGCATCCTGGTTTAAAGAATCTGGTATCGCTGGCCGGGGCATGCGCCTTGGCGTTATTACCCTTAACTATTCTTACGATCACCCGGCCATGGCCGGGCGCATCAAAAACATCATGAAATTTGGTGGTGCACCAGTGCAGCGAGCCGTCGCCGACCTGCATCTTCTTCACCCGCTCGGCATATTTGGGGGCTATGAAGAAGGTCGTTTTTCGGGCATCGCTCCAGAAGCCGAGATTTCTCTTGCAATGTTGAGCGCCAAACCAGGCAAGGCAGATGCTGTTCTTGCCGCGATCGACTGGCTGGTAAATCAACCCGAACCACCACACGCCATTCTTTTTTGCACCGATTTTTCGACCCCGGCACCGAGCGGAGTGGCAAGAGCTTTGTTTGCCTGCCGCAATGCCGGTATTTTGCCAATAGTCGCCGCAGGTAACAACCCGAATGCGATTACCGGCATGGCCGCCCTGCCCTGCACTGTCACCATAGGCGCCACCGACCGCTGGCAAAAACGCGCTCTGTTTTCGGGTCAGGGCCCGGTCATTTACGATGGCATGAAAATTTGCAAACCTGATTTTTGTGAGCCAGGAGCAGCTGTTTCTGGCCCGGCCGAAAAGAATGAGTATCGTCTCGGCAGC
>DAOPYA010000047.1:0-34467 GCA_035352635.1 Candidatus Rifleibacterium sp. | reverse complement strand
AGGATTGCGGCCGGCATGCCTTTGCCCGCCACGTCGCCAAGCACCATCAGCAGTCTTCCGTCGGGAAGAGTGTAGTAATCGAAAAAGTCGCCACCAATCATGCGTGCCGGAATGCTCTGGCCGAAAACATCGAGGTTCTCGTGAATCTGTGAGAAATCAGTTGGCATGAGTGACATCTGAATTTCGCGGGCGGCGCTCAGCTGGCCATCAAGGGTTTTCTTTTCGCTTTCTTCCTGTTGCAGGCGCACATTTTCGATGGCGGTGACCACCAGATGCGCTATGGCTTCTAGAAGTTGCTGATCCTGGGGGGTAAAGGTCAGGCCATTGGCCTTGTTGTTAACGTTGATTACACCGATAACCCGATGCCCCGAGGGGCGTCGGTTGCTGATCAGCGGTACCGAGAGCAGCGAAGCGTTCAGGTAATGTTCCTGTGAACGTTTTTTGAAAACACCCTCTGATTCAATGTTATCAATGCGATATGACTTGCCCTGCTGCGCGACGTAGCCAGATATTTCTTCGCCGATCGGTATTCTGGTTTTGTCGAGAATGCCGGCGGGCAGATTGTACCCCTTTTTAATTCGCAGAAAGCTCCCGGTTTCATCGACTTCAAGGTATGAAATGCGGTTGACCTTCAAGAGGGTTCTGATGATAAAGATCATGTCATCGAGAAGGTTTTCCATGTTCGAGAGGCGTGAAATAAGAACTTCAAGGGTTTTGATGGTTTCGAGCTTTTCGGCGTAGTTGCTGGCAACTTGAAGTGAAGCGCTGATACCGTTCAACAGAATCGGCATCAGTTTGTTGAGGTCTTCTTCTGAAAGCCTGCGGTTGGCCGGCGAATCAAAAAGAACCACGCCGCCCATAGACCTCAGAGGCATAAATTCAGTGTTTACACCGACTGCTTGGGGCGTTGTTGCAAGCGGCAGTACGTAGCGGATCGGCAGTTTGTATTTACCGTTGCGGTTATCGAACGCGGCCCCTTCGTTTATGGCTTCGGTGATCGGGCCTGGTGATACGATCAACTCGGCGAGGTTAAGATTGGCAGGTCGATCTTCGCCAAGATGGCTTGAAATAAGCAGTTGGTCAGTCTCGCGCGAAAAGGTCAGTATGGCGCCTGAATACTGCCCGAAAAGGTGATTCAGGCTCTCGGTCAGCTTACTCAGAATCGCTTTGGTATCTACCGAAAAGTTTATAGTATTGCAGGTCTGATTAATCTGCTGCAACATGCGCCCATGAATAGCTTCTTTGCGCAACTGGTAAAAATGGCTGAAATACAACCCGAGCTGATTGGCCAGCATCGGAATCAGTTTTGCTCTGTGGTTGACGTGGCGATGCACCTGATGCCCGGTGACGGCGACGCCAAGATGCCCATAGGTAACGCCCCCGGCCTGGCAGGTGAAAAAAAACGGGTCGGGTGAATCGACGCAGAATTCGCCCCGGCCGGTATGTACAGTCTCTTTTGAAACTATTGCTTTTTCATGGATCGGGTCGTGCGAGAGTATCTCTTCAGCCATTTCATTGAGCGGCTGGGGAAATTCTTCATCGCTGTTGACTGCTGCAATCGATATCTGGTGGTAGTAGCCCGGGCCGGCATGTTGAATAATAAAAGCCGCGTATAGATTGAATTCAAGCTGAAGTTTTCGCAGAAAGGCTTCTAGAACCGGCTTGTCATCGGTGAACCAAAGCTCGGCCTGGCGTTTTTCGCAGTCTGGCGTACCTGGCGGCAGGGCGTCAACCCGGTTGCCATTGTTCAACAGGGCTTGAACCTCATGAATAAAACCGAGCAGATGGTCGGGGTTATCTTTGGGGTGATGCATAAGATGCAGAGAATATTGAAACTTGCTGCAGATGCGCTCGGCAAGACAGTCAACAAAAAGCGACCACTCATTTATCGAGGGGGTCGGGGTTGGTTTGAGCAGCAAGACAAGATCTGCAAGGTGGGAATGCCCTGAAAAATACGGTCTGACAAGAATCAGGCAGTCAACATTGTTGACCAGGTTTTTCACAGATTGCCTGGTTGAGCAGTGCAGGGCGCCCGGAACCGGGCTGACTAAACTACAAACCTCACCGAGGTCTATTTTATCGGCGAGGTCGAATGAAAAACACTGCCACTCTTCTTCTTTGCCGGTATAAAATCTCAGACCAAAACCAAGATAGTCAGAGAATTTCCGTAGAAGGGCAAGCTTCTGAGCCGGGAATTCACAAAAATCAGCCAGGTCCTCGATTTCGGTCAGGGCATTCAGCAAATCAATGTTCAAGAAATACTCCATCTGCGGTGGACTACTTTATTAAAGCCGATTATAACCTTTTAGTGCAAGCAATTCAACCAATGATGAGCGGTTAAAAAAACTAATGAAAAAAGTCGCAGTATAATATATGATTCCAATAAGTGAGGTTTAAGTTATGAAAAAACGCAATATCATATTGGCGCTTGTTCTCACCGGCGGAGCGGCGATGGCCATGGCGGCGACCGACCCCTTTGAAGAAAAGAAAGTTTATTTGAACTCACAGGCAGGCAAAGCGGTGGCTTCCTCTGAAATTAAAGCCACCAAAGGCACCGTAAGGGTCGATACCACTCTCAATATTCGCTCCGGAGCCTGGGGCACCATTATCGGCAGTTTTCGTGAAGGTGACGATCTGCAGGTAATTGGCCGCGAAGGCGCCTGGTACAAAATTATCTACAACGGCAAGACCGCCTACGTTCATGCCAATTACGTCGAAACCCCCGGCAATCCAGCTGGCAAAACGCCGGTTGTCTACCCCTGGCAGGAATCATCGGACTCAACCAGCGGTTCTTCAACCCCGGCAACCAATTCGAAAGGGGCCTGGGGTGCGGCACCGTGCGCTCCCATGCCTTCGCGGGCCAGTTCCGAATACGGCATGCGCATTCACCCCACCAAGGGTACCCGCAGCATGCACTACGGCATCGACCTGCCGGTACCGAGCGGCACAAGGCTGAACGCTCTCGGCGACGGCACGGTTGTGGCAGTCGGCTATGAATCAGGCGGTGGTCGTTACGTTAAGGTTCGCTACGACAACGGTTACGAGTCATTCTACTGCCACCTGAGAAGCTATTCGGTCAAGCAGGGCCAGCGGGTAAACAAAGGCTCAGAAATAGCCCGCTCTGACAACACTGGTATCTATACAACCGGCGCCCACCTGCATTTCGAACTCAAGAAAAATGGAACACATGTGAACCCGAGGTCCGGCGGACTGCCGATGCCTTGAGATTAACAGGAATAAAAAATGCTCAAAAAGTTAATAGTTCTTGTCTTTTGTTTGTTTCTTTCACTGACCGGCTATGCCCAGGAAACCCCGGCCGCGCCTGAAGTCACAGAAGCTCCAGTTGTGACTGAAGCCCCGGCGGTCACAGAAACCCCAGCGCCTCCTGCTGACGATTTCAAGACAGTTAACGGTCTTGTTTATCACAAGAGTATGTTGAACGCTGCACCTTCGGTTGATTACCTCAAGATTCCTTTTGGCCGCGAAACAGCCAATGTTGGCGGCCAGGACCAGGATTCAGAAACCGACGCCGCCTCTTATGGGGTTCCGTGGGCGTTTCGCATGACCGATGATGGCAACGTCTGGGTACTTGATACTCTGAACAAGAGTTTAAAGTTATTCAAAAAAGATGGAACAGTTGAACGCGCTGTTTCGATAGCCTCTTTCGGCCAGATGGTTATTGACTTTGCCGTGGCCCCCGACGGAAGAATGGCCTTTCTCAACAATGTTGAAGGGTTCATTTATCTTGTGGATGCCAAGGGTGAAAAAGTTAACGAAATCGAAGGCTTTGGCGGCGCCAGGGCTATTGAGTTCGGTTCTACCGGCGAGTTGCTGGTCAGTCACCCTGTGATGCAGTCAGTTTTGCGTTTTTCTGAAAATGGTGAACTCAAAGAGCAACTGGTCGGCGATCAGAGTTTGAGCCTGTTTCCGAACGCGGCGGGTCAGTTGTATGGCCTTGAAATTCGCGACCTCGCAGCCGACCTTTATCTGCGCACTGTGGCATCTCCGGCCGCGACCCTCGTTCTTGCGACTTTCCCCTACGAAGAAGGCTACCCGGGCGTCACCTATGCCGGCGGTGAAATTCTTGGCCTCGATGCTGCCGGTAATGTTTATTTTTGCCTGGTAGCCTGCCATGAAATGGGCCAGATCTATCGCGAACGCCTTTACAAGTGTGCCCCCGATGGCAAGGTGCTCAGCCAGTTAGATGTTCTTACTGTGCCGCATCTCGCCCCAGACCTGCCGCGCAAACGTGTGGTCTGCCCTGATGGCCGGGTAATGAGTTTTTATCCCGATGAAACTAATTACACGCTCTGCACTTACACACTCCCCTGATTCCAAACAAAAAAAGGCCGCCACAAACATTGTGGCGGCCTTTTTTGTGCGTGTGCCCGGCATGGGCGATAACCAGGTTGGTGTAAGTGTGAAGAAAGCTTGATGCAAACCCTCTGCCCGATGAACAAGAACCGTATATAAGGCACTGCACTATCGAACGACCTTGCCTTGTCGATTTTTACTTTGAGTTTGCTGTTTCCTTTATTTTATTTGCCTGATGCGGCAGCCTTGACCTTGTTGAGATACCATGAAGCACCTGCGTTGAAACCGGTAACGAAGCCTTTGTAACCATCCCATGGCGAGTAGTCGCCTTCAGAAGAGAAGCCGGCCAGGGTCACTTTGCCGCTGAGCAGATCGATGCTGGCGTCTCCGACCTCAACTTCGAACGAGTCGCCGACTTTGCCAAGATTCTCAGACAGATCGCCAATGAATTTTTCGGTGCTGGCGGCAGCTTCCAGCGCAGATTGTCCTTCGAGAATGAAGGCGGACATGCCCCATACTGCAGTTTCGGTTCCTTTCCAGAAGCCGAGGGCAATGCCGGCACCATCAGGAATCAGGGCCTGAATAATGGCTTCGCCGGCAATTGTGCCGCGTTCGCCGGTTTCGAGAACGCCAATTGTTTCGTAGGTTTTCGGGTTGATTTCGAGCCAGGCCCAGAACGGCCGGTCGTTTATCAGCGCCGGGCTCTGAGGGAAAAGAACCACCGACCTGGTGCTCTTTATAGCTTTGATGACCCGCTCGCTGACGCCTCGGCTGGCTGCGAACTTCAGCCAGGCATTTTTCTGTTTGCCGCTGTCGGCGACAATCTGCAGACGGTTTCTGCCCCAGAACTGAAAAACGCCTTTTCCCTGCATGATTTTTGCTTCAAGATCGCTGACAAAAATCCCGGCGGCGATGCGAAAGGCGGCGGCTGCCTCAGCTTCGGCCTTAATTTCGGGCTGTATGGCAACGAGGTCGAGTCTGGCTTCAAATGTGCCTTTGTCGTCGGCCGCACCGGTTAGCAGCATCAGGCGCGGTTGCTTCTCGCGACTCAGACTTATGCCGGTATTTTCGCAGAGCTGTTTTTCGAAAGTCGTCTGGGCGCTGATGAACGCTGCCAGACGGGCGTGTGCATACCACTGCCAGAGCGACAGATGATCGGGGGTTTTGTCGACCCTGACTGCCTTCCATCTCTTCTGCAGGTCTTCTGTCTGTTCTGCCGAAATGTCGGGCAGGGCAAGTGCAATACTGTGAATGCGGTTCTGTAAAGAATTGTCGGTCAGATCGCGCTCAATAACTGGCCACTTTATGCCTTGGCCGCCAACAGCGATTCTTTCTTTGACTGGTTTCCATGCTTTCAGGTCGATGCTTTCACGGCATTCAGAAGAACCCCAGATGCCGATCAGACTTGTCTTGAGAAGTTTTTCGCCGTCTTTGCCGCTTTCTTCGGCGTAGATTATTTCGAACGGACTCCTGGCAATGCTTTCGGGTGGCAGATTGTAACCGATTACTTTGAAGGAGCGGGTTTTGCTGTTACCGCCGCTGAGCGCCGAAGCAGCCGCGCCAGTCTGGGCTGCGGCTCCCTCGGCGGCCGGTTCTGCATCAATTGAAACTTCGATTCTGAAGTGATTGTCGACCGGCGCGGCCCAGGGTGCGATAACCGGCGGGCTCAACCTGAAAGCTGCTTCAACCATATTGCCGTCGGCGTCGGTTGTTTTATCAGCCGCCTCAGCAATGGCTGCGGCACTTTGCCGACGCCTTTCATTTGCCAGCTGTTTAAGTCGCTCTGCGAGCTTCTTTTCAAAATCGGCCGCCAGAACCGGAACTGCTTCGTCATTTTCGGCAAGCAGCCAGGCAGGCAGGTTATCAGGTTCTGCCGCTGCGGGGGTCACGGCAAATGGCATTCCTTCTGCGGTCAGCAGATAGTCGCCCTTTGTCGGCATTCTAAAAACTGCGACAAATCTCAACTCTTTGCCATCGGGCACAATCGCATTTTCGTTTGCGGCAAAGAGCATCTGGCGACATACCGAATCAGGGTAAATTCTTGTCTGGTTGCCGTCAGCCTCATTTTTCGATGCAAAATTGCCCATGCCTTTGTGGCCGGTCTGGTTATCAGCGTTTTTTACCATGCGTTCGCCGGGTTTGAGTGTGAAACCCTGTTCTTTCAGATCGGCCCGGCCGAGAAACAGCAATTTGTCGAGGCGCGTGGCACTGCCATCTGGCAGATCGGCGATGGTAGCATCGACGATCAGCCAGTCCCCCTTGCGCTTGTTGAGCAATGGCAGGCGACCATGGCTATTGATGACCAATTTCATGCCATTGCCTTCGGCAGACCAGTTGCGCTCTGCTGGTTTATCAACAAAATTTTCTGCAGGGCTGAGGGCAATGCTGATATCGTCGTTTTTCATGTCGATACAGAGGCTGCCTGAAGCGGTAGTCGCCAGCTCGGCTGGCAGCAGATATGCCTGTGTGAAGTAATTGTTCGAGCCGGGCGAGAGTTTGACCCGGTCATAAAACCCGAAGGGCAGCAGGCCGGTCACTGCCGACAGCGGCAGACGCACCGGCCCGGCTGTTGTCGGTATGGCAAGATGCATGCGGGCTTTCGGGTCGATATCGAGCAGGGCCTGCACCTGCGATTCAATTTCGCCGTCGATTACCCTCCAGAGAAGATGCCCGCCGGCGGTTGCGCCGGCCAGAGGCGAAGCGACATCGGCACAGCTTTTGATGGCGATATTGAAGGCAGAGCCGAGTTTGCCTGTCGGTGCTTCTGGCAGCCTGGCAGCTTTGAGATCGGCCGGTTCCATTTTGCCGGCAATTGTCAGCGAAACATGCCCGTAGCCGCGGTCGAAGAAATCGATTGCACCGTTAGTTAGCCCCTGATCATCTGAAACGATAAAGACAAGCAGCCCGCGCAAAGGTTTGCCCGGGTTTACCGTGACCGTTTTGCTGCCAAAAGGTGAAAGTGAATCGTCGAGCAGCCATGCGGCCGGCGAAAATGGCACTGCCGGGTCGTTGTTCCAGCGCAGATAAAAATGCCGCCCCAGATCACCGATTTGATATGGCGGTATTGCCTTGATGATTTTAGCCTTGTCGTTGCTGCGACTCACCCACTGTGCCGGGTGATTGCCGCCGTCAGGGTAGACCGCGACATCCTGTTCGGGCAGAATGTTGTTCAGTTCGATATCGAATGCGGCGAACAGTTTTTTTGTGGGCGCCTGTACGCCATTCAGACTGTCATACAGAGCCATTTTTCTTATGTGAAATGAACAGGCGCTGTTCTGCCCGTTAAGGTCAAGATCAATCGCCATTCTGGCGTTGCCTGGTGCTTGGCTGCCGCCAGTGCCTGCCATTGTGTTGCCGGTAGCAGAAGGCTTTGTTTTCTGCTGATTTTCGAGTGCTCCGTCATCGACCGAATCGTTCGTAGCTGTTGTTGCAGAACCGGCAGAAATGTCAGTGCTGGTTATCTGCAGTGTGTCCACGATTTCTTCGGTTCCCGAGGCGACCTGTTGCAGCGGCGGCAGCTTGAAAATGCCGTTGCCCGAAACGGTTACCGGCGAGTTGGCTTGCTGCGGCATGTTCCAGACAAGTTCGAACGGTATCGTGCTTTCATCTGCAGGCTCGGCAACTCTGGCGAGCAGTTTGTCAACAGTCTGTTGCATGGCAGAAAGGTTGCTGGCGATAATTGCTTCTCCACCAGCTTTTGCCGCAGTTTGATGAAATGCACCATTTTCATTTTCTTTGACCATCCCGATCCACATCGAGAAAATGCCCTCGTCTTTCATTCGTGCCAGCAGCCGGTTGAACATTTCTTCGTCTTTTTTGTTGCCGGTTTTAATAGCTTCATCTGTTAGAAACAGCATATAACGACGGTTCGACGGCACGGCAAGCAGGCCCTGCATGGCGACCGAAACCGCCTTGAGAACGTCAGTGCCGCCGCCATCGTCAAAAGCAGCCAGACCGGCGTGATTTCTTGCCCGGTTGGCGGTAGCGGTCTGGGTGATGCGGGTATTGGCATCAAAATCGAGAATTTGCACGAGAGCGTTGGCCGGCAACTTCTTAATCATGCTGTGCAGGGCATTTCTGGCGATATCGCGTCGACTGCCCGCAACACCGCTTTCAAGACCACTTGCCATCGAACCGCTGGTATCGACACAGATGCTGATTACTGGTCGAACCCCGAAACCTGGTTTCTGCGGTCGTCGATAGGTGAGAAGATATTCGCGGGCGACAGTGGCTTCGAGTCTGGCGAAAACCTCATTGATATTACTCTCATCGGCTGTCTGAAACAGACCACCCGAAAGATCGGCCAGCCGCGCCAGGGTTTCGCGGTCTGCGCCTTCGTCGAAACCGATGGTAAAAACTGGAATTCGTGCCTTGGTGAGCGCTTCAAACACCTCTTTTTCGCCGGCTTTGCTGCCCGGCGCCGTATCATTGTGGTTGGCGTCGAAGCCGTCGGTGAAAACGACAAGTGCTGGTCGGGGCGAGCCTTTTAACTGTGAAAGGCCAAGCAGAATGCTGTCTCTGAGTGCTGTCGCTCCATCGGCTTTGATGGCTTTGATTGATTTGATAAGTTCGTTACGGTTTGCCGCCTTGATTGGCTTTGCTTTGGTATCGAAGTCGATCACTTCGACTCTGGCTTTTTCTGGCAGAGCTTCGACAAATTTAACCGTGGCGTCAATAGCCGCTTTCATCGATTTTTTCATCGAGCCTGAACTGTCGAGCAGCATAACCAGATGTAATGGTGTTTCTGACTGCTTTATATCGATAATTTCAGCTGGCAGTGAACGCTCGAAGCTTTGCAGGTGGTCAATGGCAGGTGTGTGACTCGATAGACCGGCCGGAACCGCAAACCGGCACAGAGCATTTTCTGAGTCGGCTTCAGAAGTTACTGAACGAATTTCGAGGCGTCTGGCAGAAGTGGCAATCTGGCTTTCAAGGCTTATTTCGGGGGTGGCTGCCCACCTTACTGTCGTTTTTTTACCGCTGCTTACCGGAATAAGTCTGGCGTAACCAGTGCCGTTGCCGCTGCGCTGCAATACCCAGTAGCCCGCCGGCAATCTGAAAAAAATATCACCGTTGGGGCTGGTTATGCCCTTGTTCATGCCTTTTTTGAAGTCGGGGTGCTTGACTGAGAACATGTCAGGTTCAACCGACACGGTTGCACCGCCAGTGCCGGTTACGACCAGTTCCCCCGGTTGCTCGCCGGCGATAAACTGGTCTATTGGCGCATGCTGCTCGGCTAAAATCGTGCATGAGGCCGCTTTTCCTGAAATCTGGATTTCGTATTCGCCCGGTATCTGGCACAACCTGTCGATTGTCTGTGTCAGACCGTTCTTGCCTTCGAGATTGGTAGAATATCTGGTTTCGTAAACCGCTTTGCCCTGCTCCTTCTTTGATGTGATTTTGAGATTGAGGCGGTCAGCAGCTTCGCTGAATCTTATCTGCAACGTCGTGAATTGTTTGCCGTCGTGTTTGAGCGTCGCAGTTACCGTTTTTTTGTCGGCCGCGCCCTGCCAGACAAAACCGCTGTTTTCGGCCTGAAGCACGCCTGCGTATGCAATGAAAATAATGACGGGAATGATGTAACGCAATGATTTGAGCATGGGTTTGCCTCTTCTCCTCTTGATTTTTCAGGGCGATAGTACCATGCAGACACAGAACCTGCAATAAAATCAAGCTATAAATTTTGTCGTTGACCACGCGCCTGTACTGGCCCTGTACCCGGCGGGCGGGTCTGTGTACGATTTTGCTGAAAAAGTGCTTGAAATTTGTCTCTGAAGATGCTAAAATCAAATTTCCAATATTGAATTACGAAAGGTGATCGTCATGGCTAATACTAAATCAGCAGCTAAGAATGCTCGCAAAGCCACCCGCCGCCACGTTCAGCGGGTAGCTGTAAAGTCCGAACTCAAAACCCTCCGCAAAAAGGCTATTGTCGCCGCCGAAACTAAAAAACCGGCAACCGAAGTAGCTGAAGCAACCCAGGAAGCTATCAAAAAATTTGCCAAGGCAGCTTCTAACAAGATTATTCACCAGAAAACCGCTTCCAGAAAAATCAGCCGCCTGGTGAAGGCCGTCAACAGACTGCAGAAATAATCAACAGTTTTTAACTGATCAACTGTTAGCCATTTAACCGCAGACATGCCGCGTGCATGTTTGCGGCTTGTGGCTTTAGGCTGGTTTGTCGGTCAGCATGCCTGCCACAAAACTCTGTAGTGCTGTGCGTGCATCTGGAGCACCGGATTTAAGATGGTGGTCTGTGGCCAGCATGACAGGCCAAGCTCTAACCAGTTCGTTGTAAGAAAAATTCATCGCCAGATACAGATTGCGTAACTTGGGCTGACTTTTCAGGCTGGTGGCTTTAACGAGAGCTTCGGGCATTTCTTCGGCCAGACCTTGAATCTCGGCGATAATGTTCTTTTTTTCCTGGTTGGCTTTAAAATCAGACTTGTCAGCGTATTGCCGGTACTTTTTCAACAGTGTCGCGACCGGTTCTAGCAGGTCGGGCCGGTCGAGAACGGTTTCTTGAAATAACCTGAATTCGCGCAGTTGCCGGCAAAGCATAAACCAGAGCTTTTGCGGGGCCTCACCCCGGTTAATCAGGCTGTCGAGGCAGCGCAGGCATTTGACCGCATTTCGTCGGCCGAAAAACTCAAGAAAATCAAACACTGAGTCCTGGCGAAGGTAGGCGACACCAGTCTTAACCTCGTTGAGGCCGATTCGGCCGCCCCGGCTGCCCAGAGCCAGTTTGCTGAGTTCCTGGTGCAGCAGCGCCAGATCAGAACCGGCCAGTTCAATCAGCATATCTGCTGCTTCGGGGGTGATTTCGGCCCCAAGTTCCGCCGCTTCTCGTTTAACCCAGGCGCCCAGCTGATTGGCAAACGGCGCCCAGAAGTCGATGCGTTCTGACTGCTGCTTGAATTTGGCGGCAATCTCAGTGCCGATGCGGCTGTCGTCAAGGGCAAACACGATGAACGTGTCGGCGGGGATGCCTCCCTGCGCCAGCTTGTCGAGAAAATCCTTGCGCTGCTTTGCCGGTACACTGTCGATTTCCTGGATGTAGAAAAGTCGTGGACTTGGGTTAAAAGAGAAGCTGAACAGCATGTTCAGTGTGTCGGGCAGTTCTTTGGCATTGCTGACTACCCGGTGGATATTTTCGGGGTGATCTTCGTGTGGCACCAGCGTTTGCGCCATCAAGGCGAAGGCTTTTTCTTTAAGGAAGGTTTCAGGGCCCGAAAACACCAAAAGCGGTGTCAGGAGCTTGCGGCTTCTTACCAGTTTTTCTAAAGTGGCGGCATCCATGTGGTTAAAAAATGCAGCAGCCCCGGCAAGGGGCTGCTGCATCAGGTTGTGTCATCAGTAGTGGTTCTTCATGAACGCCAGATAGGCACTTACTGAATAGTGGTAATCGATCTTCGAAATCAGCTCGAAAGGTGAATGCAGGCTGAGAGTGCCGAGTGAGATATCGACAACGCTCATATTGAGATTCGCCAGCAGATAAGCGACAGTTCCGCCGCCGCCTTCATCGACCTTGCCCATTTCGCCAAACTGATAGGGAATGTTTTCGCTGGTCAGCATTTTTCTGATGCAGGCCAGATACTCGATATCAGCTTCGCTGCTGCCAGATTTGCCACCTGAACCGGAGTGCTTGCAGACCCAGACGCCCTTGCCAACTACGCCAGAATTCATGGGGTCATAAGCGCCTTCAAAAGTCGGGTCAATGGGGGCGTTGGTATCGGCTGAAAGAACCTGAGTAGCGCCCAGTGCCGTTCTTATCGCGGCAAATGTGCTTTCGCCAGAGGTTGCTTCGGTCAGCATGCCAAGAAAGTCGGTTACCATCTGAGACTGGGCGCCATTCGGCCCGGCCGAACCAATCTCTTCTTTGTCGAGGAGCATAATGGCTGCTGTGTGCTCGGGGGTGCCGAGTTCGTTGATGGCTGCAAAGGCAGCACCAACGCATGCGCGGTCGTCGTGGCCATAAGCGCCGATCATGGCGCGGTCAAAGCCAACCTCACTGGCCTGCATGGCGGGCACCGCCCTGATTTCGGCCCAGGCCAGGTCTTCTTCTGTGAGGCCGAAAGCTTTCTCGATATGCCGAAGAACCGCGTTTTTGATGCGATTCGGGGTTTCGGTTTCTTTGGCATCGGCAGCCGGGTCTGGCTGATGGCCGACCACGATGTTAAGTTCTTCGCCGCTGATAACATCTGCGGTTTTTCGTTCATATTGAATCTTTTTGCCGAGATGTGGGGCGACATCGGTGATGGTGAAGACCGGGTCGCCTGGCTTTTCACCGATTGAGAAACTCATTGTTTTGCCATGGCGGTCGATGGCAAAAATGTGCAGAGAAAGGGGAATGGCCGCCCACTGAAACTTTTTGACCCCACCGTAATAATGGGTTTTAAAGAGGGCCAACCCGTGTTTTTCATAGAGAGGCTGCGCCTTGATGTCGATGCGTGGCACATCATGGTGCGCGGCAATCAGACGAAAACCCTCGTTGGCTGGGCGTTTGCCAATAACTGCCATGCCCAGGGCGCGGTTTTTATTGATAAAAAGCACTTTGCTGCCGGGCTTGAGTTTCTTGCCTTGACCAAGAGGCGGCAGATGTTTGAAACCGGCTTTGTGTGCCCGAGTTTCAATGAACTCAATGGTGCCACGCTCGGTTTTGCAGGTCGAGATAAATTTCAGGTATTCCTGGGTTCGTTTCTCGTAAAGTTTTTGTTCGGTTCCGTGGAGTTTGTCCCAGGCGTTGTCAACTTTGAAAGCTTTGACACCTTTTTCTGGGGATGCAACTGTTTTTTTTGCCATTAATTCCTTCCTTTCGTAGCTGTCTACTGGTTTCAAGTGCAATAATACTACCATAAAATGCAAAATACTGGTAAAGTAATTACCGAAACTTATGAATATCGAAAAAATCCGCGAATCATTTTTGCAACTTGCTGTTAGTCTAAAACAGGTTATCGTCGGCAAAGGCGATCAGATCGAGAAAACACTGGTATGCCTGCTGGCTGAAGGCCACCTGCTGCTCGAAGACATGCCCGGAGTCGGCAAAACAACGCTGGCTTCAGCGCTTGCTCACGCTATTGGTGGTGAATTCAGCCGAATTCAGTTTACCGCAGATCTTTTGCCTTCTGATGTTCTTGGTACGCGCATCTATCGACGGCAGACAGAAGACTTTGAGTTTATCAAAGGGGCAATTTTTGCCAATGTAATTCTGGCTGACGAACTGAACCGGGCGCCCCCAAAAACCCAGAGCGCTCTTCTCCAGGCGATGAACGAATTTGCCGTCAGCGTTGAAAAGCAGCATCTCGAACTGGCCCGGCCATTCATGGTTATTGCCACCCAGAATCCGAAAGGCTTCCACGGCACATATCCATTGCCAGAGTCACAGCGTGATCGCTTTATGATGCGAATTTCCCTGGGCTACCCTGATGAGGCCTCAGAAATCGAGATTCTCCGCAAACATGTGAATCCGGTCAAAGATGCCGCCATGCAGGGTTTTCTTGGTCTGAACGACGTGGTCGCGGCTCAGGCACAGGTGCGGGCTATTCAGGTTGCCGAACCGGTTCTCAAATATATCAGCCGTTTAATGACTTCAATCCGCAGTCACGAAGAAGTTGAACTTCCCGTCAGTCCACGGGGCAGTATCGCTTTAATGCACGCTGCCCAGGCGTTGGCGTTTTTCCGCGGTCAGGAATGGGTAAGCATCGATACCGTCAAAGAAATTGCCCCTGAGGTTCTTGCTCATAGAATCGGTCTGCGTGGTGTGTCGCTGTATGGCGGCGAAGGCGCACGCAACGACTGGTTGACCGGCGAGATTCTTCAGAGGGTTGATGTTGAATAAGGCGAGACTTAGATTCAGACTGTCGGCTTCGGGCAAAACCCTGCTTTTTCTTGCAATTTTTCTGTTGCTGGCCGCCCAGAACACTGGCAATAACCTGCTTTATCTTATGAGCAGCTGCTTTTTCTCTTGCCTGATTGTCTCTGGCATTCTGTCACTTCGGAACCTGGCCGGACTGAAAGTTGACCTGCTGTTGCCTGATTATTGCTTTGCCGGCGAAGATACCATTCTGCGTTGCCGCATCGAAGACCGACTCGGCAGAATACACCGTTGCATCGGCTTCGAAGAAGACTATCTCGCCTGTCTTGAGCCAGGCTCGATGGCAATTATGAAAACTTCTTTTCGGGTAGCGGCCCGCGGGCAGTTTCTCGTCAAGCAGTTCAGGCTGTTTTCATGCTATCCGGTTGATATTTTTCTTACCAGTCTTGAATTGCCATCCGATGCGCTGGCGGTTGGCCCGGTTCCTGCACGGCTTATTCCTGAACTGCTCGCCAGAGATACGGGTGGCGCTATTCAGAAGCAATCGAATGGCAAAGAAGGCGACTACTGGATGCAAAGCCACTACCAGGAGGGCGAAGACGCTTCGCTGATCAACTGGAAAATTTCGGCTCGTTCATTTCATGAGTGGGTTCTGATCAAATCCGTTAACCTGGGCAGCACTAACCGTCTGTTCTTTGATTTTTCGGGGCTTTCGCCTGAGAGGTTTGAGGCGAGTCTGCAGATTGTTGCCGGCCTGCTGCTCAAAATGCGTAACCAGCCCAACGAGACTTTTGTCTGGGCAAATTCTTTCAGGCGTGGTTATATGTGGGTTTCTCTGCAGCACGATATGCCGAAAATCGTCAGATGGCTGGCTTGTCTCACTAAGGCTGAAGAACAGCCCGTCGCTGAGGGTAGTTCAGAGGCGATAAAAATCAGTCAGTGGGTGGCTCAGGCCTGATGAGTATCACCGTTGATTTACAAAAATCTGACATCCTCGGAAGCAGCCGTGCCAGCCTTTTTGGCGCAGCAAAAGAAGTTCCGGTTGATAGATTTGTTTTCAGGCTTATTGTCAGTCTGGCTTTATGCGCCTTTCTCGGTATCTATACCACCGGTTTTCTCAGGCCACTGTTGACTGTTATTTCTCTGCCCCTTCTGTTTTTCTTTTTCTACGGTAGAGCCATCAACAGCCCGCGAGCTAATTTTGTCGGGCAGCTGATCAGTCTGGCTTCGTTGATTTATATTTTTTTGCAGCGTTCTGGGCCGTTGCCGGGCATTGTTCTGCTGCTGCAGTTTACCAGTATCGTTCTTTTCATCCAGATCGTGTTTCTGCGTTCGCTCCGGGCGCTGAACGGCGCCCTGATTCTTTCGTTGATGATTATTCTAGCGGTTGCCGCCATGAATGTGAATTTTCTTTTTCCGGTAATTCTGACGCCCTACGTAATGAATTTTTTCCTGATTCTCCGCTGGATTTCACTGTTTCGGCACCAGGCTGTAGCAGGCGGGCGCGTTAAGATCGATCTGGCAACAAAAGCCTTGAAGGGCCAGCTGGTAGGCTTTTTTGTTTCAGCCACCGCTTTTCTTGTGCTCTGTTTGGTGCTTTTTTATCTGATTCCCAGAACTGAGAGTCTTGGCCTGGCGTCAGAGGCTTCGAAACGTCGATTGACCGGTTTCAGCGATACCCTCAGCCTCGGTGAAACGGGAGTTCTTGAAGACAACCCCGCCGTTGTCATGCGAATCAGGCCGATCGAAGAAAAAACCATGTCACCCTCGATCGTGCGACGCCTTAAATCCAGGCAATTGCGCGGCACCACCTTTGCCCGTTACCGCTCCGGAAAATGGGAAAAGGGCAGAAAAAGACGCTGGTTTGCAGACCTGAGAAGAAATTCCGGCGAAGTTCAGCTCATCGAGAGCGGCTTTTCGCAAAGAGACGTGCATCCGTTCGAAATCATTCTCGAAAACACCGAGCCACCATTGATTTTTGTACCCGACCAAACTGCCTTTCTGGCAATGGGCCTGACTCATATCGGGGTTGAAGATGACCGCAGCCTTTATTTTGTTAACCGCGTCTCTGGCAGCAGAAGATATGTGGCCAGTCTCGTTCTGAACCCGCTTGAAGTTACTGATTCACTCGTTGAAGCCATTGTTCCCGGGCGTGATACCCTGCAGTTTATGGATGTTTCCGGCATCCCTGAACGGGTCACCAATCTTGCTGCAGTGCTAGCCTCTGGTACCAGCACCATCGCACAACGAATCGACAAGGCCATGTCTTTCCTCAGCAGGCAGTGCATTTATTCGCTTGAACAGCCGGTAACTGGTGAGCGAGACCCGGTTGATTTCTTTTTGTTTGAGAACAAAGCCGGCTCGTGTGAACATTTCGCCTCGGCTCTGGCATTGATTTTGCGGGCTATGCAGATACCGGCTCGGCCGGTCAGCGGTTATACCATGGGCGACTGGAACGATGTCGGGAAATTTTTTACGGTCAGGCAGGGCCACGCTCATACCTGGGTTGAGGTTTTCTTTCCCCAGTCGGGCTGGGTGCCGTTTGACCCGACACCAGCCCAGGTTGAACGCGAAATTGAATCAGAGGTCGAAAAGTTTTTTGTAACCCTCTGGGAAACCTTTGAAGGCTACTGGTTCAGCTATGTTTTCAGTTTCGACAACCGTTCGCAGATTCAAGGGTTTCGCAAGATTTTTGTGGCGATGAATGAGCGCTTTGACTTTTTCGTTTCAGCGCTTTTTCATAAAGAATATTTTATTGTCTTGCTCCTGCTGGTGGTGTTTTTCGGTAGAAAGCTCCGGTTTATCTTTCGAAAGCTGGTGCGCTCATCGAACTGGATTCCGCTTTTTTATCTTGAATGGGAGGCCCGGCTGCCGGTTGATCGCAAACCCTTCGAAACTCCGGCCGAGTTTCATCAGAGACTTTTTGCCGCCGGTATAGTCAATGAGCATGATTTTTCTGTGCTAAAACAGGTTTCTTCATTGATTAACGAGGCGGTCTTCAATGCCGGCAGTGATTCGCGAAAATCTTTTTCTCAGGCCGAGGCCCTGCTCAGGAGCATACGGAGCAAATGAACAGCGCCAGAAAATTTTTGCACAACCTGCTGACCTGGCAGTCGGGGGCTTTTTTCAGCTGGCTGATGATTGTTCTTCTCAGTATTGCACCTGGCCTCATTCTAGCCTGGGACTGGAACCCAGCCGGCGAAACCGTGTGGGTGCAACGGCAGATATTCAACCAATGGTATAAACAGCAAGATGTCCTGGCTGAGAGATTTTATCAGGCAACCAGCCCTGAATTCTGGTGTCGGGAAACCGCTCTCAGGTTTGGAGCTATGACCCGCTCTCTGATTGAAAGATCCATGCCTGTTGAAGATGCCCTGAACAAGGCCGGCGGCTTTATCAGGTCGTCAGAAAACCTTAATCCTGAGCTGATCTTCTTTACCACTGAGAATTCAAACTGGAAAACCGTCAGCACCTGCAAAATCAATTCAAGTTACCTGTTGAAGCAATTGTTTAAGCAGATTTCACTGCATCATGTCCGCGGAATGTCTGAATTGTCAGGCACTGGCTGGGAACAACGCATTAAAAGCCTGTTCGGCAAGATGGCATACAGCGAAATGTTTCTGCCAGCTGCTAGAATGAAGCCGGCACCAGTTTTGTTTCAAGAGAACAGTTATTACCTCATCTGGGATTTTATTTCACCAGAAGATTCTGAAGAGGTTTCCGCGGGCTTTTTTCTTTTGTTTCCAACTGATTTTGCCCGTGGGAATGCGCTTGCAAGAAGAATCATCAGCAACTGGTCAATGGTAAACGACTCCCTTTCAGGTGGGCAGAGTTCCTGTCCGGTGGTCTACAGCCTTCTGGCTACCGATACCGAGCGGCTTATCATGCATCCGCAGGTTGACAATGCCGCAAACCGGGAGTTGATCCTGAAGTTTTTTCACTCTAATTTTCCGGTGGCAATTGGCTCAAAAAGGATGACCGGCCTTGACGTGCCTGTAGAACAGGTCGGGCGATCATTCAGTCTTGGTGGTCAGATTTGTCGATTGTGCTATTCAGATCCGGTAAGCGGTTTCGTTGGCATGCTGGTGGCCGATATGCCGCAGGTGCCAGCCAGCATTCGTTTGCAGGTTGCCAGCTGGTATTTTAGAATTATCACTGGTGTCTGGGTTCTTTTTGCCATACGTGCTGTTATCTTTGGGCGGTTACCAGCAATCAGGATTTCGCTCAGGGTTCTTCTCTGGTTTCTGGCATTTGCTGCTTTTCCTGCAGGGCTTTCACTTGGTTCACAGACTGCCTCGCTGCAGGATTCTCGCGAAGTAAAAATTGCCGGTCTGCACCGTGACCTTCAACAGCAGGTTTTGCTCCTTGAAGCGGATATGGGAGGCGTTTCTGACCGGTTTTATGAGGCTTCTCAAAAGGTTTTTTCAGATTCGGGGCTTCTGGGTGCAGTGCGTCGTTTGCCCGAAAATCCGAAGAGTGATAAAGAGGTGTTGGCTCGGGTAAACGAAGGCTTCAAAAAACTTAGCATTGATGCGTCGGCCATCATTCTGGTTACCCAGGGCGGATGGTGTTTCAGTTCGTTTTCAGAGTCAAGCCCCAGGCGGTTTCGCAGATCCTGCCGGGCCTTATTTGGTTCAATTCTCGACCGTTATTTAAAACAGGTTGACCCTGCATTTCACGAGCAGTATCAGCCAGCCAGCAAACTGGTCGACCCAGAAAGAAGAATTTCGACTTTGGCTGCTGCAACCGATTTTCGCGTGCAGGAAAATTTCGGACTGGTAAAGGAAAAATTTGAAAGCGTGTCGGAGTTTTACTCTGGTAATGATTTTTCTCTTAATATTTTTCACCAGATAAATGATGGAGCCAGACCCTTTGCCATAGCTGTGGTTCTTTTTAACCCAGAATTGCTTTGTCAGCGGGTGTTGCAGCTTAAATTACCAGAACGGGCTGTTGAATACCGCCGTGAAACTGGCTTGTCACCAGACATCGCCGTTTACAAAACCGGCTCGGCAGAAGTCAGACTGGTGATGGCCACTGGCCGCACTGATGGCTTCAGGCAAATCACCCGCCTGCCGGTCGAAAGAACGGCTTACCTGTATAACCATGATTATGCGAGCATCATGGTGCCTTCGCAGCGTTTGCCGGGTTACGTCTTTGTTGCCCGCCTGCCGGTTTATCAGATTGAAATGCAGGTTTTTGCCGAGCAGTTTGCGATGCTGGGGGCCATGGCGATCATTCTGCTGGTGGTTCTGACAGGCTCATTCTTCGCTTCATTCTGGGTTGGCAGGCCTCTACGTGATTTTATCCCCGATCTCGAAGCCATCAGAAATGGCAGAGAAATTCGTTCGCGCCAGGAGTCGCGCGAAGATGAAATAGCAGCGACGGCCCATTCCATAAAACGCATGGCTGAATGGGTAGCAGAGCGCGAGAAGATCAAAAAATTCGTTTCACCGCAGGCGATCAACGAGGTTCTGGCCAGCAACTTCATTAAAGCTGGCGCCGGAACGATTCGCAAAGTAATCATTCTTGTTTCTGATATCAGGTCATTCACCACAATTTCTGAAGAATACCCGGCTGAAGAGGTTTTTGATATGGTAAACAGCCACCTTGGCGCCATGTCAGAGATTATTCAGAAGTGGGGTGGGGTTATTGACCGCTTTGTCGGCGACGCTGTCTGGGCCATTTTTTATGAGGATGATAGATCGATGGCTGGCGCAGCGCTTGCTGCGGCGCTTGAAATGCGGCAGGCGCACGAGCTGAATCAACAGGCAAGAGCCAGAGCCGGCAGTTTTACGGTTCGCACCGGCACCGGTCTGGCAAGAGGTGAAATTCTGGCCGGCATTATGGGCAACTCTGGTGTCAGGCTTGATTACACCGTAGTTGGCCGAACGCTTCACGAAGCTGAAGAAGCCGAATCTTCATCTAAAATGGGAAAGCATACGGGTATCGTGGTTACCGGCAATCTGCGTGAAGAACTGCATGAACTCGTGTTTTGCAATATTGCCGGGCGCGATAATCTTTTTGAGGTCGTCGAGGTAGCCAGTGAAACAGAGAATAAAAAATAAGCCCGGCTTCGGGCCTGGGGTCGCCGTGCTGGTAATTGCCGTGGCGGCTCTGGTTGCCGCTGCTGTCTGGCAAAGTCTGGAACATTATGCCAGTGCGCGACGGGATTATGCTGAATCGACCGTCAGAAGAAAGTTGCTCAGTGATCTCAAGTTCTTGCAGAGGTCTTCATCGCCGGCAATGCACCTTGGCACTTCAATCTCAGGCATTTTGCAGAAAAATTTAAGTGCAATGCCAGACGCCGGCATTACTTCGCGAACTGCCGTTGCTTCTTTGGTGGCCCAGATAGTTGAAGAGAGCGGTCGCCCCTACAGAGATTCCTATGACTGGGCGTTTTTTGCATTCACCCCTACGATACGAAATCAGCAGTTCTTTTCGGGAAACGAGCTTGAATTTGCTTCGAGTTCTGCAGGGCTCAGCAGCCAGATCTGTGAATTGGTTCGGCTTATGACCGTTAAGAGCCTCGAAATTCTTTTTGATGGCAACCTCACTCTTCAGGGCAAAGCGTTCATCGATTCACGTTTACACGGCATGATCGATGAAAAAACCGAATTCGAAAAGACAGCCTTTATCAGCAGTTCAGTAAGAACCTTTCAGTCGTGCTTTATTGCCGGGCAACAGTATCGATTCATGTGGTTACCGGTTTTCGCTGGTCAGCAGCGCGAAACACCAGGCTGGCTGGCCAGCGAAGTAGCCAATTCTACCGGGAATCGCACCCCTGATTCTTTTGTCGGGCTGGTGGCGATTCTTTATACTGGTGAAAACTTTGCCATTGCCTGCAATGAACGCTTTGATCAGGCCCTGAAAGAAAATTTCCGCCATACCGGTTGCGATCTGAAGTTTCCTGAAGTGCAAACGGCATCAGCAGACCCTGGTGTCTGGCTGGCAAAAAGTACTGAGCAAAAGTGGCCCGGAATTCAGCGAGGGGTTTATCGAGAGCATGGCCGCCTGAAGACAGCCACAATCGTTCGAGGTCTTAAGAATCGCATGGTAACGCTTTCAAGGGCTGTTCCTTTCGAGTCTGAATCGGTAAAGTTGATGCGTGCTCTTGTGTTTTCGGTCTTGCTGGCGTGGTTTTCGGCGGTTTTATATTTTACCGGCAATTTTCTGGTGATGCGCCGCAAAGTTGTGGCGGGTTTGCGCCTGCAACTTTTGTTAATTGTTGCTGTGGTTCTGCTGCCTGCGTTTTTGCAGGCTCTGATAAACATGGAACGTTATCTGGATTCTTCAAGCAACTCAGGCATTCAGAGAATTAGAGAGACAAGCGAAGAAGCACTGGAAGCGTTTGATAAATCAGTAAAACTTTATCGAACCAGGGTTTGTGCCTATGCCGACGATCAAATTCATAAGGCCAGCCACGCTAATCCTCCTCTGTCGCTGGCTTCATCAGAAGAACAGCATAAGTGGCTGGGGCATTTCCTTAGAGGTTTTCAGCAACTCGGGGTAATTATGAAAAATGTGCTGGTGGTTAATTCTGATGGCAAAATCACTTCAAGATTTGTGGGGAGCAACAAATCAGAAGAGAAATTCTTTCAGCAGATGGGTTCAAGCATTTTTCTGCCGACCATAAATGTTCTGAATCCAGACAGCCGCCGCAATGATGACCAGAAGATTCTTGCCCAGGCGCAGGCAGAAGAAGTGCTCGATATTATGGGCAGTATTCTTTCACCTGAAGTTTTTCCGGCAATGGCAAATACTTTTGCCCGCTTGACCAGACTTGAAGGATTTGGTGACCAGGCTTTTCTCTATCACCGATTTTTTGGTCAGCTTCAACAGATCGAGGGTGCTCTCATGGTAGCTATGAACCCGCCGTCCCTTGAATGCCTTGCTTTTAACCGCTGGTTCAAAAATTTCACCAGCGAAGATTTTAAGCCGGTCTGGCTGATTAAAAAGAAACTGACACTCGACTGGTTTCAGAAACCCCCATTTGGCAAGATAACCCTCGGTGGCAAATTCGGCTATCTTCGCTTTGTTTATGGGCTGTTGCCCGCTGAGGTTGCTTATTTTGCCAAGCTCAGCAGCCTTACCCATGAAACCTCGTTTACCGATTTTTACTGGAACGGCCGGAACTGGCTTTTTGCATCGTTGCCCGGTCGCGATCTGGTTGATTATCAGTTGTCGGTGCTGATTCCGTTGTCTGATCATTACCGGCATTTTGCGATGTTCAAGCAGAAATTTCGTCTGTTCATGCTGGCCATTTTTGTTTTATGTGGCATTATCGGCTGGCGATTGGCCGCTGGCTTTATCAGGCCGGTGATATGCTTCGCTGAAACCTCTGAGCGACTTATGGAAGGTGATTTGACAGCGAGAATGAATGAGCAGTGGGCCGATGAAGAATTCAGCCTGATTGCGGGAAAATTCAATCTTGTTGCCGATGATATCGAAAATGGGCGCATATTGCGAAAATTTGTTTCGGAAGGCGCTCTGCAGACAATCATGGAATCAGGCGGGCAGGATGTTAAAAGAACCCTGCAGTCAAGAAATGCAGTGATCATGTTTATCATACTCGAAGGAGTCTGGGGGCTTTCGAGCAGCAAAAATCCTGTTGCCGCTCTTGCTGAATTGAACCGCTTTTTCTCGGCGGTTGGCGCGAGTGTTCGCAAATCGGGCGGTGAAGTCAGCAAGTTTATTGCCGAAAAGGCTATGACCACATTTTTTATCGAAGACGCAGCCCTGCCCGGAACAAAAGTTGCGGCGGCTCTCGAAGCAGCCGTTGCCATTATTGAAAGATTGCAGCGTCACAAGCTGGTTGACGAATCTTGCCGGGTGCGTGCCGGCATTGCCATGGGGCGGGTGCGGTCCGGTATTATCGGCACCGAAGCTGTGCGTCTTGAGCAAACGGTAATAGGTGATGCGGTGAATCTTGCAGCCAGATTGTGTTCTCAGCCCGGAGAAGACGGTATTCTCATCTGCGGTCAATCTTACGCGGCGCTCAATCAGACGCCAAAGACCGTGGTCAGCAGGTTCTCTTTCCGTCAGCTACCTCCGCAGCTGATCAAGGGCAAAAAACAGACCGTTGATGTTTTCTCTGTCGATTGCGGCGAAAATCGCGCCTGACCGATAAAGGGGTACAGTTGCCTGACTCGTTTTATCCGCTTCTGTGGCCATCAGAAAGGAAGATTGCAGATTCCCGGTTGACATTATTCGTCAGTTGTTATATAGTGTTAATCTCTAATCAGATTTTAATCTCAGGAGATAAACCATGAGCTTTACCTATAATCCAAACAAACGAAAACGTGCCAAAACCCACGGCTTCAGAAAAAGAATGGCTACTGTCAGCGGGCGCAATGTTCTTAAACGCCGCCGCCGCCACGGCCGCAAAAGTCTCTGCCTCTGATATCTGTAGGTGAATGGTCAGAACGCCACCAGGCGGTTAACGCTGCGTGCCCATTCCGAATTTCAGCGAGTTTTTGCTGCAAGAACGCGTTTTTTTCGGAATGGGCTCGGTTTTTGTTATCGCAAGATCAGCGGTGACGAATTTCGTTTTGGCATTTCGATTCCGAAACGTTTCGGCAAAGCAGTCGAGCGCAATAAGACCCGTCGCCGCCTCAAAGAAATCATTCGAAGAAGTGAAGCCCTGCCTGCTGAAGCGCAGGTCGTTTTGTGTATCAGCAGGCCATGCGCTGATTTAGATTTTGATTGTCTCAAGACTACCTGTGAGTGGGCTTTTGGCAAGATTTCCCGGGTTGGCAGCAAGTCTGAGGCTGAGCAGCAATGAACGATGAGCTGCATTGTTCTCTGCCCGCTAGCCTGAGCCTGAAACTCATCAGAATTTATCAGCGTTTTCTGTCGCCCTTAATCGGGGACGTCTGCAGGTTTACCCCTTCCTGTTCACGTTATACTTATCAGGCAATCGAAAAATACGGTCTGCTGAAAGGCGGAATTATGGGAGCATGGCGTATCTGCAGATGCAACCCTTTCTGTCGTGGCGGGGATGACCCGGTTCGCTAGGCCAATTAATTGCAGAAATTCCTGTTTCCGGAGAAATTAACATCATAATGAGCAAGACAAGCCTGATCAGCAAGGTTTTTCGTAACTGTAAATCGAGAACGGGCAGGCTATTCTGCTCGTTTTTTATTTTTTCGGCATTTTTGCTGGCTGTTTATCTGCCCGCCGGCGCTCAGGGTGTAACGCCCGCTGCTGCCGCTCAGTCCTCGGTTAAAATCGAAGACGTCGATGGTGATGGCCTGAAAGATGCATTTATTGAGACCAGGCTGTTGCGCATCATTCTTTCCAGTCGAACTGGCAGCCCAAGTGTCTATTATCTGAAAGGCCCGAGTTTTGAAGAAAACCTTTACCCGCCCATCCTCCAGGATCTCGGGTACAAGATTGCTTCAGAGAGCCTCAGACCATTTATTTCCGAGATACAGGGTTCACCTCTGCCTGCTACAGGTTATACCATTGACCTCGAAGAACAGACCGCCGAAACAATTGTTGTCAGAGCCACGGCCAACGTGGCGATTGCCATGGCCGAAAAATCTGGTGCTGAAGAACCGGGTCTGTCGATGGTTAAACGCTACACTTTTTCAACAGATGGCTACTTTTTTCATGTTGAGCATGTCATAAGTAATCTGCGTGAACAACTCGCAAGCATCGGCACTGACGATAAAGGTGCTCTCAGCATGCATTTTGGCCCGGGGCTTTTTCTTGACCCCTATGGGCCGATGAGCCTGCTTGGGCTGAAGCCCGGTGCGGTCGAAGTGCTCACTGATGTTCAGGGTTTTTCAGCAAAAGGCGCAGTTGCCGGTGCTTATAATGGCGTTGGGCTGAGAGATCAGTATTTCTGCGTCATCATCGACACCGAAGAATCGGCAAGGGTCTCGGCCACGGCTTTTGAGGTTCCATCCGAAGACCAGAAAAAAAAGACCTATAAGGGCTATGGTATTGCCTGCACTCTGCCAAAGTTTAATCTTGGCGCTAAAGAATCAAGATCATTTAAATTCAGGGTTTATGCCGGCCCGATCATTCTCGATCAGTTGACCAGGATCAATCGTGGGCAGGTTTCTGAATATGGCTTTCTCAGCACCATTCTTCTCAGAATTTTGCAGCTTTTCTATGGTATTTTTCCCAATTATGGCCTGGCCATTATTCTGATGACAGTTCTGGTGCGTGCCCTCCTTTACCCATTGACTCTCAAACAGACGAAGTCGATGGCCCAGATGCAAAAAATTCAGCCCCGAGTCCAAGATCTAAAAGATCGCTATAAAGACAATCCCCAAAAATTTAACGAAGAAGTTCTCAAGCTCTATCAGAAGAATAACGTTAACCCGTTGGGCGGTTGTCTGCCACTGTTATTGCAGTTGCCGATTCTGATCGCCCTCTATAACACCATTCGCATTGCCGTTGAATTGCGAAAAACGTCTTTTCTCTGGATCGCCGATCTTTCAAAGGGCGACCCGTTGCTGATTCTTCCCATTGCCATCGCTGGATTGATGTATTACCAGCAGGGAAAGATGACCGACCCGCAACAACAACAGATGATGGCCTTCATGCCGATCTTCATGTTTGTCATCACCTGGTCTTTGCCAGCCGGCCTGCTGGTCTACTGGTTTGCCAGCAGTGTACTTGGTTTATTGCAGCAGTTACAGGCTAACCGCATTGCGGCTGCCATTAAGGAGGAGTAACCTTGTCTAGAACTATCGAAATCATTGCTAAGACAGAAGAAGAAGCCAAAGGCCTTGCCAATGGTGAACTCAACGACAACGAGATGATCGTTGCCACCGAAACCCTTTCCGCTCCGACCCGTGGTATTTTCGGGTTCGTCGGTAAACAGGAATACAAAATTCGGTTTACCATCGGCGAAAAGCCGGTAGCAAGAGTTGAAAGACCCGTAGAAAGATTTGTAGAAAAACGATCGGTGGTTGATGCCCCCGTTAATAGCAGTTTTGAAGAAGAAGCTCCCGCCGAAAGAAACGATTACCCCGCCGACGACCGCCCACCAAGGCGATCATCTCGACCGCCACGTCGCCAGAACAACCGCGGGCGTCCGCCAAGACGTGAATTTAATGACAATGCTCCCGAAGACGCCACCGATGCAGATGTTGTTTTTCCAGAACGACCACGCGACCCGGTCAGCGAAGTTATAAAGGGTCATTCTTCCTATCAGGAAATCTTTTCCCTGATTCGTGATGTCGCTTCTAATGTCGGTATCGAACAGCTTGATCTGCATGACTTCATGCGTGATGGCGCCTGGGTAATTGAAGCCTCGGGCGAAAACGTCTCGCAGCTTATCGGCAAGCGTGGTCGAAATCTCGATTCTTTGCAATACCTCATGAATATCATCCTTAACAAAGGCAGCGACGACCGCATTAAACTGGTTCTTGATGCCCAGGGTTATCGTGAAAAGCGTTACCGCAATCTGATTCTTCTTGCTCAGCGTATGTGCAAAAAAGCGATTGCCAGCCGACGCCAGGTAGAGCTTGAACCCATGTCAACCCTTGATCGACGCACTATCCACATGGCTCTCAAAGACCGCACTGACATCGAAACCTTTTCAAAGGGTGCCGAACCTATGCGGCGGGTGGTAATTTCGCCGATGAAGAAGAAAAAGGGTGCTCCTAATGCCGAGTGGCAGCCGGTTGCTGATGACAGCGATTCAGATTTTTCTGAAAAGCTCGAAAATTCAAGCGCCGTACCGATGTTCTTAGAGGAAGATGTCTAAGCCAAAGATTGACACGGTTGCCGCAATTTCTACTCCTGCTGGCAGGTCGGCAATCAGTCTGATCCGGGTTTCAGGGCCGGATACCTTCAAAATCCTGAAGATGTTGTTCACAACAGGGGGAAAGAAAGCTTTCCCCCTGCCTTCTTCTGCGTATTATGGCTCGATCATCGAGCCTGAGACCGGCCTGGTCGCTGACAAATGTCTGGTGACGACTTTTCTGGCACCAAAATCCTACACAGGTGAAGACCTTGCCGAGATTTCTACGCATGGCAACCCTGTTATAGTCAGCCGGGTCATGCAGTTGCTGTTAAAAAATGGCGCCCGGGCCGCTGAAGCTGGTGAATTTACCCGGCGTGCTTTTTTGAATGGCAAAATGGATCTGCTCGAAGTCGAGGCTCTCTCGCACTTGCTGACGGCTGGCAGCACGTCTCAGGCGAGAATGGCCCTTAATCAGCTTGATGGCCTGCCCTCACAATTCGTGGCCCGCATCCGTGAGCGCTTGTTGACGCATCTGGTGCAGCTTGAAGCCAGTTTGAATTTTCCTGAAGATGCCGTAGAGTCAATCGACGAGCATCTGCTGGCCCGAGAACTGAAGCTGATTCTTGGCGAACTCAGAATTTTCGCGCAGAACGCCCGCAATGGCAACCTGGTCGCTGAAGGTCTGAGAATTGTGCTGGTTGGCCGCCCCAATTCCGGAAAATCAAGCCTGATGAATTATATGCTCGGGCGTGACCGTGCTATGGTTACCGAGATTGCAGGCACCACCCGTGATACGCTTGAAGAGAGCGTGATGGTCGGTGATTTTCAGGTTAAAATCATCGACACAGCCGGGCTGGGCAAGCCTGGAGATCGCCTCGAAGCGATGGGAATTCAGAGAACTAACCAGGCTATGGCTGCTGCTTTTGCCGTTATTGGCGTCTTTGATGGCTCGCAACCGGCCAACGACGAAGACTACCAGGTTTTGAAGATGCTGCAAAATCTTCAAAAACCGGTAATCGTGGTGCAGAACAAGGCTGATCTGCCCGAAAAGCTTGAAGAAAAATTTCTGGCTGGTCTGGCACCAGTGCGGATGTCGGCACTGCAAACCACCGGGTTGCCTGAGCTGGTAACCGTAATCGGAAACCTTATCGTGCAGAGCGGCATAGCCGGCCTTGAAGAAATGGTTCTGCTGGGTGCGCAACAGTCGGTATCGCTTGATAAGGCCCTGATGGCGCTTGATCGGGCCGAACAGGGTATTGGCAATCTCTATCAGGATATGCTGGCCATCGATCTTGAAGAAGCGGTGAGAGAGCTTGGCAGAGTCAATGGCGAAACTGTAGATCTGAATACCCTCGATCTTATTTTTGAGCGCTTTTGCATTGGAAAATAGTTATGAACAAAAAGCATTTTTCGATTATTGTCATTGGCGGCGGGCATGCCGGTTGTGAAGCGGCGATGGCCTCGGCAAGACTTGGTGTCGATACTCTGCTCCTGACCATGAATATTTCAACAATCGCCCTTATGCCATGCAATCCCAGCATCGGCGGCCCAGGCAAGGGCCATCTCGTCAGGGAAATCGGCGTTCTCGGCGGTGAAATGCCGCGATGTATCGATGAAACCTGTGTTCAGATGAAGTGGCTGAATACTTCAAAAGGGCCGGCCGTGCGTTCTCGAAGAGCGCAGGCCGATAAATACCTTTATAGACAGAGAATGTTGCAGGCTCTGTTCACTACCAGCAACCTGACGGTCAGGCAGGGGCATGTGATTGGTCTTATTGTTGAGAATGGAAAGGTTGCTGGCGTTAAACTCGAAACCGGCAGCTGTTTTTTTTGCGAAAAACTTATTGTCACCTCCGGAACCTACCTCAACAGCCGGATTATTCTCGGGCGGGCGACCTGGCCAGGCGGGCCACAGAATCAAAGCCCGGCTCTCGGGCTTTCTGAATCTCTTATTGAATCAGGAATCCGTCTGAGGCGCCTGCAGACTGCCACCCCCCCCAGGATTCTCAAAGGCTCTGCCGATCTGACGAGAATGACTGAATTGCCTGGTGATGTCGATGCCGGTGGTTTTATGTGGGAAAATCGCCTGCGGCGCTATGAACGGCAGATTTCATGCTTTCTTACTTTTACTGATGAGCGATCGGTCGAGGCAGTCAAACGAAACCTGAGTGAAAGCCCGCTGGTTCTCGAAAACATAACCGACGATGGGCCAAAGCATTGCCCCTCAATCGACCGAAAAATTATTAAATTCCCAGGTATGGTCAAACATCAGATTTTTGTTGAACCCGAAGGCTGGGATTCCCAGGAACTATATCTGCAGGGCTTGACCACCGCCATGCCGCCCGCTGCTCAACACGATATTCTCGCCAGCGTTTCTGGCCTTGAGAATGCCGTTATCATGCGCTATGGCTACGCTATTGAATATGATGCCCTGGCTCCGGGGCAGATCAGAAAGACCATGGAAAGCCGCGTTCTCGATGGGCTCTACACCGCAGGCCAGCTTAACGGTACTTCTGGCTACGAAGAAGCTGCGGGGCAGGGGCTTATTGCTGGTATTAATGCCGTATTGTCTTTAAAAAAGCAGCCTCCCTACTGGCCTTCACGCACCTGCAGCTATCTTGGGGTGCTGGTCGATGACCTCTCAACATGGGAAAAACCCGAACCATACCGCATTACCCCCGGCCATGCCGAATTCAGGCTGACGTTGCGTGATGATTCTGCCGAGCGTCGTCTCGCCGCCGATGGTTTTCGAATTGGCCTGATCGATCAGGAGCGCTTCGCGAAAATTTACGCCTGGTCAGCCAGAATCGAGAAAGAAATAGCCAGAATGTCTGAACTCAGCCTTTTGCCCAGTAGTGAAGCCCGGGAGCGCCTCGCCTCTCTCAACAGCGGCGATTTAAAAAAACCGGCTTCGGCAATCGAACTTCTGCAGCGACCAGGTATCAACTACCACGAAGTTCTTGAGCTCATGCAGCTTCAGGCTGCCGCAGGTCTGACTGCCCCCGATGAGATTTATGCTCTCGAGACTGAGATAAAATACCGGGGCTACGCTGACCGGGAAGCCGAAAAAATCATTCAGACCGCCTTTCTTGAAAAGATACGATTGCCGCTGGTCATGGCAGATGCAAGATTGCACGTGCTTTCTGAGGCCGCAGTTCAAATTTTATCTTCAACAAAATACGATGATCTGAGTCAGGTGGTAAGAAAACATTGCCTTTCACGCACAGAAATTGCTATTCTTTTGTCGGTGCTTGGTGAGAACAGCGTGGGAGAAAAAGAGGTCGGAGAAAAATGATTAACAAGAAGCGTCAGGAACTGATTATCCAAAACCTTCGTTCAATTTCTGCTGAAGTAAGAAGCATGTCGATTGAACAGCTGGTTAATTTGCCATCGATGCCTGCCGCTGAAAAAATCAGCTGTCTTGAAGTGGTGCTTCAAGACCCTGACGAAAACGTCAGAAGCCTCGCAGCAACAGCCATCAACCGCCTGAAAGGTGCTGGCACGCATGGTGCCACCGCACCAGTGGCACCAGCAGGCCCGGCCAATGAAAGTTTTCTGCCCCCGGCTTTTACACCCGGGGCGGCCGCACCCCCGCCATCAATCGCCCAGGCAGTGCCGCTTTCTCCTTCTGTTTCGCCGGTCGCGCAGCCAATAACTCTGCCGGCCCCGCTTGATGAACCAATTGATCCTTCATTGCCTGACCTGAAAAAAATGACTGATATTGGCGCTCTGCTGCAGCATATTAAGCTGCTGGCAACCAAAAAGCCGGCAGGGCATGTTACTCAATTGCTTCAACTTGCCAGGCATGTCATGGAAGAAGTTGCCCTGACCGCATTGCAGAGCCTCTTTAACATAAAAGATCCGCGGGTTCCGACTCAGATTACCCCGATGCTTGCCGAAGAACAGTATTCTTCGCAGCGCCGCTTTCTGATGCTTAAAATTATCATGGAAACTGATGTCGATCTTGATTCTGCCTGCCTCGAAAGCATTCTTCTCAAAGAAAAAGACGTGATCGTCAAGTCGGGCCTGGTTAAGGTTTTTGCGAGAAGCAGCCGGGAAAAAGGCCTTGAGACTCTTGTCAGATGCCTTCAGGATGAAGATCCTCGCGTTCGTGCCAATACGGTTGAAGTTATCGAGGAACAGAATATTCACGGTTGTGAAAAGCATATCGTCGCTCTACTTGAAGATCCTGAAAACCGTGTAAAGGTTAATGCCGCCAAGTATCTTGTTAAAAATGGCTTTCAGCAGGCTTTTATGACGCTCAGATCAATGCTGGTCTCGCCCGAAGTCTGGTTGCGCGACAGCGTCATCTTCGCCCTCGGCGAAATAGGCGACCAGGCATCACTGACTCTGTTGAAAGCTGCTCTCAAAGATCCCAATCAGGGCATCCGGCTTAGTGTTCTCAAGGCGCTGGCCAGAATAAACAATAATACTTCCAGACAGGTTCTTAAAGCCGCCTGTGGTGATCCTGACCCTGTAGTAGCGCAGGTTGCCGCGTCTCTTTTCGAAAAAATCAAAGACACCCCGCTTCGCGATGAGAACCGTCAGGCGGCTCCTGCCATGCCGGCTTCTCCGGCCACGGCGCCTTCTAAGCCCCCGGTTCAGGTGCAGGCAAAAGCCCCACCGCCACCTGCCGCGCCCGTTGCGGCGCCCATCGATGTGCCTGGTGATTTGCTGCCTGAACTTCCAACTCTGGCAGCGGTTGACACGGGTCTGCCCGCTATCGAAGAAATGACACCACCTGCCAGGCCGACTATGCCGAAACCTCTGCCACCGACACCGGCCGCGGTGCCTAAACCGCAGGCTCAGCCAGCGGCAAAAATTGTTATTCCAGACCGGCGTATGCCATCTACGGTTACGCCACCGCCAAGACCCGCCACGGTGTCGCCGGCACCGGCCCGGCCTGCAATCAATATTCCCGGAATGCCGGCGTTTGCAAAGCCCCGTTCTGCAGAGATTTATGCTAGGCTTGCATCGGCAAACGTCGAAGAACAGAGAACCGGAGCCAGAGACATTGCCTTTGTCATGGGCGATGACCAGATGTTGCTCATTGCAAAAGCGGCGATGCTCGAAGACGAGAGCATTCGTATTGCGGCGGTCAAGCTTTTGTCACGCAAAAAAACTCCAGACGCCATCGAACTGCTTCAGAAACTGACCTGCGACAGCAATGAAACGGTTAAATCACTGGCCGAAAAAGCTCTGCAACTGCAAAAGTGAACAAAAAAAACGAATTTCAGGTCATCGTGGTTGGCGCCGGTCATGCGGGTTGTGAAGCGGCACTTGCCGCGGCTCGTGCCGGCATGCAAACCCTGCTGCTGACAATCAATATCGATACTCTGGCGGCTATGCCTTGTAATCCTTCGATTGGCGGCCAGGGAAAAGGGCAGCTTGTTCGAGAAGTAGATGCTCTGGGCGGCGAAATGGGCGTAGTTGCTGACGAAACCAGCATTCAACGCCGACGCTTGAATACCCGTAAGGGCATAGCTGTTCAGGCGAACCGCTTTCAATCCGATAAAGAGGCCTATAGCCGGCGCATGTTGCGTTCGGTTCTGCTACAGCCTGGTTTAAGACTGTTGCAGGCTATGGTTACCGATCTGTGCTTCGAGAATGGCAATCTTGCCGGTGTTAAAACGGTAACCGGGCAGACCTGGCTGGCACCGACTGTTATTCTGACCACCGGAACTTTTTTGCGCGGCAAAATTCATATCGGTGAAGTTAGTTTTGCCGCAGGCCGTGCCGGGGAACCAGCCGCCGTAGAACTTGGAGAAGCGCTTCAACGCATCGGCCTGCCGATAATGCGCTTCAAAACAGGCACTCCGCCCCGCGTTGATATTGCAACCGTTGATTTTTCGGGCCTCGAAAAACAGGAAGAAGAACCTGAAACACCGCCATTTTCGCTCTGGTCAGACCCCGAAAAGCGGCTGCCGTCGCGGCCATGCTACATTACCCGCACTACTGCGGCGACGCACCAGGTCATCAAAAATAATTTTGGCCGTTCAGCCTTGATCGCCGGCCTGATAACCGGTACCGGCGCCCGCTACTGCCCGTCAATCGAAGATAAGCTGAACAAGTTTCCTGACAAGGATACTCACAAGGTTTTTCTTGAACCCGAGGGAGCATGCAGTCGCGAAATCTATCTGCAGGGCTTATCAACCAGCCTGCCTGAAGAAGTTCAGGATATTTATGTCAATACCCTGCCAGGTCTTGAGCACGCCAGAATAACCAGGCCAGGCTACGGCATCGAATACGATATCGTTGATCCGATTGATCTGCACCCGACTCTGATGTCAAAATCGATCCCGAATCTGTTTCTTGCAGGTCAGATCAATGGCACTTCGGGTTATGAAGAGGCCGCGGCACAGGGGGTTCTGGCCGGAATTAACGCTACTGCCGCTGTGCTGGGCAATTCGCCGCTCGTTCTCGACGCCAGTCGTTCTTATCTCGGTCTGATGGTCGAAGAGATTACCACCCTCGGTATCAGTGAACCATACCGGGTGTTCACTTCAAGGTCGCCATTCAGGCTGAATCTTCGCATGACCAACGCTGAAGAGCGCCTTGCCGAAATCGCTTTTGCCAACCGTGTTCTGCCCGACGCAAAGATTGCAGCCCTGCGGCTTCGCGCCGCTACCCTTGCCAATGTCCAGCAGAAACTTGAGGAGTTCCGCATTAATCCGGGTGATTTGCCGATTATGCTGCCTGAGTTTGCCGAGCCGGCGCCTGCATCCGCGGTAACTGCCGCCCAGCTCCTGCGGCGGCCAGAGGCACAGCTCGCGGCTTTTAGTAATTTGTTTCCCGAAATTGCTGGTCTCGACCGCCTTGCGGTGCTTGAGATCGAGGCAAGAATTAAATATGCCGGCTACTTTGAACAGCAGGACCGCGAATTCAGCCTTCGCGAAAGCATGCAGGCCGAGCCGCTTGATGCAGCCTTTTTCGCAGATATTCCCATCGCGGTGAGCAAAGAGGCCCGCCTGAAAATTATCGCGGTGCGCCCGGCAACCCTCGGCGCCCTCGCGCGAATACCGGGGGTCAGGGCATCTGATCTCGCGGTCATTCTCATGTCGATCCGAAAACATCAGCATACCCATGGAAAATCACTGTGAGCAGCATAAAAGCATTTCTCTTTCCCTGCCTTGAAAAAATCGGCGTTCGTCTCTCAGATGCCCAATATGACCAGCTTGACTGTCTGGCGGCTTCAATGCTTGCCGATCCGTTATACAAGAGTGTCTCCAAGATTTTCGATCCCCAGGAAATGGCCCTCAGGCACTTTCTCGACAGTCTGGCGCCACTCTGTTTTAACCTGCCTGAATGGAAATCTGCCCAGATTATGGATCTCGGTACGGGCGGAGGATTCCCCTCTTTGCCGCTGGCGGTGGCCTTGCCCGGCAGCCGGATAATTGCGGTTGATTCGCGGCAGAAATCGGTTGAATTTGTGGCCCGGATGGCGGCCGCAGCTGGCCTCACCAATGTTTCCACTGCCCATGCCCGCATAGAAGAAATAGGTCGCGACCCGTTATACCGCGAAAAATCTGATCTGGTGGTGTGTCGGGCCTTGTCGTCGGTCAGAACTCTTGTTGAATACACAATGCCATTGACAAAAACCGGAGGCAGCGCCCTGTATTATAAGGGGCCGAAGCTTG
>DAOPYA010000046.1:0-34819 GCA_035352635.1 Candidatus Rifleibacterium sp. | reverse complement strand
TGTAAAAAGACAAATGGTTTGACTATGCTGGACAGATGGTTTGACTGTAACGCGGACACATGATTTGACTATACGCTAGACAGATGATTTGACTAAAAGAAAGCCGCCGATTTGGTAGAATTGGCGGCTTTCTTTATGTTAGAGCGCTCATCGGCCTAATGTAATCGTCATCTCTAGAGAGAAGAGACAACAGGGGAGTGAGCATACTAATCACTATTCACACTCATCATCCCCGCCAACTCTTCGTATTGCTCGCGGGTAATGCGGTCGCGAAGGTAGAACAGGTCGAGTTTTTCGAGCATATCGGCCCGGACATAGGTCTTTTTTTCGATGATCATTTTACAAAAGTCGTAAGTCATATAATGCCTCCTTGCGTTTCTAATAAAACCAGCCTGAATTCTAGATCGATGACATATTTCGCAATCTGCAGATCTTCCCACTCCCTGCGGTCATACTGGCGTTCGGTATATTCCCACCAGGACTGGTTTTCGCCGTTTTCCAACTGCATGACGGTCTCCGTTATGTCGCTCCTGACATAGACCGTGTGCGGACTACTCGCCTCGTCGATTTCAGACGGGCGAAATCCGCTGCTGACCCTTGCTGTTTTCATATGCTCTGCTCCTGATTTTTGATGCTTCGCTGACGATTTTCTTCATGCCGGCAATACTAACCACCGGCGCGATTCTTGATTTATAGACGCCATAAGACTGTGACCGCCTGACCCAGCCCATATAGCTGAGCATGGACGCGGCCCGATCAGGCCCCGGATTCTTCGACTTCCCCGTCTTTCTTGCTGCCCTGGTAATCCTCAGTAATAGACTTTTACGCAAAGTGGTCTTGTCGCGATAAAACCTGAAGCCCATGAAGTCGAGCGGCCTGGCCTCAAGCGGAAAGACCTGCCAGTTTTTTTTGAGGCTGAGATCGATGCCGGATAAATAAGCGGAAACCTTCCTGACGGCTGAGTGCAGCTTCTTTTTATTGGCTCCGAACAAGACCATGTCGTCCATATACCTGACGTAATATTTGATCTGCATGGTCTGCTTAATCAGATAATCAAGACGCTGTAGCAGAACATTGCTAAACCACTGACTTGTCAGGTAGCCGATCGGCAGGCCAGGCGAATAGCTTTCGACAATGGCGTCGAGAGTTGCAAGCAGGCTATTGTCACTAGTCATGTGCCGGAATACCGCTTTCATTTTTTCGTGACTGATGGACGGATAAAACTTTCTGATGTCGAGCTTGGCGATATATTTGGTGTTTTTCCGGTCGCGTCGAATCCATTTATCTATTGCGGCTTTCCCGTAATGAACGCCACGGCCGGGCATACAGCCACAGGAATATTTATAGGAAGACTTAATCAGAAACGGCTGAAGCTGCAAAATGGTCGCCCAGTGAATAACCTGGTCGGGGAAAAAGGCAATTTTGGCGATCTTGCGTTCCTTGCCGTGCGCGCCTTCCTTGATCGTTTTTTCAACGTATTCACAGGGCCGATACTCCTGCTTCGCCAGCAACTCAGAAATGATGCGGGCATGCCCGGGAACGTCAGCCAGAACCCTCTGAACTTCGGAGCGGCCTCGCTTGCCGACCGAGGCCTTTTTGATGGCGGCGGTTACGTTTTCGATACTACATATTTTTTCGTATATTTTTTTAATGGTTTTCATGGTTTCTTATGGCCTAAAGGCTCTTCAGTTGCCCTACCAAGCCTTTCCAGTTACGGCTTAATTTTCACCAAGGGGTGAGGAACAGAAAATGATCATTATTTTATGCCACAGAAAAGAGAGCGCAGCCCCAATGTTCGAGTTCGGATTCGAGAGAGGATTGTTCAGATTCACCGTCCCGGCCCCGCAAAGCCCGGCATTGCTACGGTTGCCACCGACAAGAGCCCACGCTGCATTTTCTGCCCCTTTGTTTTTAAAAATACCGGGGGCTGATCGCCCCCAGGCCCCCATTAACTGGAGGATTTAAGAAAAGAGAGCGCAGCCCCAAAGGCCGAGAGCGGAGCCGAGAGAGGATAGAGCAGATCCACCGCCCCGGCCCCGCAAAGCCCGGCAAGGCTACGGTAGCCACCGACAAGAGCCCACTTGATCGTCGTGCCGATCGACCACCAACAGCCGCAAGTAAAATACGTGTTATCTGCAGCCCCGGTTATTGCCGGAATAAGCCCGCCGGCCGCAGTCGTTGCCACGTTCTTCAGATGCGTTCCGCTGGTGCCGCTTGGCACGATGCCCGTATTGGCGTAACCGGCAGGCATTATGTTTTCGCCCGGCGTTGCCGGCTGAGTATAGGGGGGCGTTAACTTCGTTCTAACTTCGCCGTCGAGCGCCAGCATCAGGCCAGACATGCGTTTCCAGTAATTACCCCAGTAATTCTCAATGTAAAAAGTCTTAACCGCTTGCGCGGTCGTGTTATAGCCCATAAATTGCCCGGCAGACTTAAGAGCACCCGGCGCGACGTAGGCGGCAGAATTGCTGTTACCATTCCCGAATTTCTGCATGTCGTAGGTGCTTTTGCTGATCAGCCACAGTAAATAGGTGATCAGATCGCGCTGCGACTTGTAATTGACGTGCCAGCCCGCCCCGTTCGCCTCGGCCCGCTCAATTTCGACCTGACCGGTCTGCGACACCATAACCGTGCCTGTCGCCAGAGACCGCAGGCGCGGCGCGACATAAGAACCCTCATACATGGCGTAATACATGAAGTCTCGGATGCTTCCATTGGTGTCGGTAAACGCATCGGCGCGGTAATCCGGGTCATACTGCACGTTTGAGAAAACGATGTAGTGATACCCGGAATCTTCATACTGCTTCAGCCAGATCTTTCGAAATTCAGCCATTGCGTTGCCGGCATAGCCAGTGTTAGAAACGTCCGACGCGGTGCCGTCAGCTTTTTTCGTCTGGTCGGCCCGATCGAGTTCGTAGTCGACCGTTCCGTCGTAGCGCAGCATGACTGGACGGTTAAGCCACTGGCAGAAGTCATACCATGAGCCATAATCAAACTGACCGGTAACATAGTTCATACCCGCCGGGGTCATGCCGACGGCATCATAAAGATACGTCACGCGGGTATCGGGGTTTGAGTCGTTTTTATCGATACGCATACCCCATCGGCGCGTTGCTATCTGGCGAACTTTGTCGGGGTAGCCCGAAAACTGCACCCCGTTCATGTTCGTATAGATGGCCAGCGCGTCTTTGATGTCGTTTTTGATCGCAAGCGCCTCGTTCAGTCTGTCGCCGATCGTGTTTGTCATTTGCCAGCCTCCTTGTTTTGCGGCGAAATCGCACCGACCAGAGTATTGATCAGTTGCGCCATCTGGTCTTGCCGGAAAATAAACCGGCCGGCGATGTCGAGCACCATGTCTTTCGGCTCGGCTTCGCCCGTAGAGGCCTCAAGCGTCGCCGCCAGATCAACCCGGGAAAGCTCAAGAACTACCTCACCGTTTCCGGCGTAAGCTCTGAAACTGTTTACATACTCGGGCCTTGTGTCGGCCCCGTCGCGTTTAATGATGTTCAATGTTTAACTCCTTCGATCACTTGTTTTTCGTTCAGCGCTTTCCGGATGACCTCAATGCGCTCGTCAATGTTTTTTTCCAGTAAATAAATAAGCTCAAGCTCTTCTTGGGTCGCCTCGACCAGCTCTTCTTTGGCCTTTTGTGGCTTTTCAGGCAGTTTCAGCACGGCTCGCAGTTCGGCGATTTCAGTGGCTTGGTCGTCAACGATTTCAGCAAGTTCTTGGATAGCACGCAGGGCAACGCCGATTGCGTCTGACAGGTTATAAGTCTCTTTGTCGTTTCGGCAGACTCCGAATGCGGCGTTGAAGTCGGCGGCCATAACGCCGATACTCAGACTCGAATCATAATTCGGTAGGCCTAGCTCTTCCGCTATAGGTTCTATCGCCGCTGCATTTTTGTCGCGCAACGACGTAGCGATAGACTTCTCTCTCGCTAGCCGCTTCATTTTGACGTCATCAATGCGGTATTTTTTTACACGCAGGGATTTCAACGGCCCGAGCACCGATACGTCGGTAATGTCGGATTTTGCGCGTTCGTCCGAGACGGGGAAAAAGCCACCGTCAGCATGGATTTTGCCGTTGGTATAAAAACCAAAGTTGCCCGATGTGGGCACCGTGGTAGTGATGGGCGCGTATTCTTTAGTTGATCCGACGCTGGTTGTTAAGTAGACGGTAGACTGAGTGACGTTGTTATACTTGTATTGAAGAGTGATTAACGGATCATTTATCGCGTCACTATCCGGCGGCCGCACTACCATCAATTTATTCGTAAATGCGGTATTGGCGAATTGCGATAATCCGCTGTTCGCGTCAAATGAAAAACCGCCGATCCTGGCCGTGCCATCATGAAAGAGCGCCAATGGAGCATTTGACGCGTAAGAGCTACCAGCGAAGAGGGCCGCTTTCGTAGTGTCGGCGCTTATCGTAATGGCTGTTGACCCTGTTCCGGCGGTCAGGTCGGTCGCAGTGGCGGTAAACCCAGCGATCTGCGAACCAGACCCGCACGTTATGGTGCCGGTAATGGTTGCATTTGTCGCGAACAGGGCGCCGCTTTGCAATACCCTGAACGATGCCGATGCGCGGTTTGCGAAAGTTGCCCCGGCCCAGAATCTTACAGCCGTGTCGCCCGCCGTGTTGCCGGTAATCCCGGCTGCAACCGTTCCACCCTGGACTACCTGCACGGTGCCGGTAGTCACCAGCCCGCCGTTGATGGTGGTCTGCGTGTGATCCGCGTTACTTGGCGCGTGGGCGGTGCCAGCGTGAGCCGAGCCTACGTTAGCGGTTGTTTGAGCATTATCAGCAAGGGTTTTTGCCTTTGCAGCGATAGCATTAAGCAGCGCGGTTCTGGCATCGTAGTATGTTTTCCAATTCGTCCGAAAAGTTGCACCAACAATCGTGGTCGTTACGCCAAGATTGGCGTCGGAAATCCATGACGGTATACCTGACGACCACGTCGTGCCGGCGTTCAAATAGTTCGCCAGAGCCTGAAAGGCGTTGTTGTAGGTTGTATTTTCGGTCGTAATGCTGAAAGCCGCCGCTTGTGCGTTTATACCTGCTTTTTCAGCTGCAATAATATCCCATTCCTGCCTTGTGTCTTGCTTTTCAAGTGGCGTTAGCTTGTTGTCAGCTGCGATGTCGGCAAGAAGATTGTTGGCGGTGGTTGCTGAATTTTGGGCGTTTGTTGCCGCAGTAGCGGCATTGTTCGCGGTGGTTTGTGCCGTTGCTGCTGCCGATGCTGCATTATCGGCAGTGTTTTGCGCCGTATTAGCAAGCGTTTTCGCCTTGGCAGAAATCGCGTTCAGCAAGGCAGTTCTGGCGTCATAGTAATCTTTCCAGTTGGCCCGAAAAGTGGCTCCGACAATCGTTGTGGTAGTTCCGAGATTGGCGTCGGACAGCCATGATGGCACGCCACTCGACCACGTAGTGCCCGCGTTCAGGTAGGTAGCCAGAGCCTGGAAAGCATTGTTGTAAGTCGTGTTTTCCGTGGTAACACCGAAAGTGGTTGCCTGCGAATTTATGCCGGCCTTTTCGGCGGCGATGATATCCCATTCCTTGCGAACAGAGTGCTTTTCCAGCGGAACCAGCTTATTGTCTGCCGAAATGTCATTAAGCTGGCTGATCGCGTTCGCCGCATTGTCTTTCACGGTGGCTGCCGCCACGCCCGCGACTCTGGCGGTGTCGTATGCCGTGTTATTTGCGGTTACATCTGCGCCGGCGGCGATGCCGGCAAGCTTGCCGCCTTCGGTGCTGTTTATACTGGCTAGGCTTGTCGGCTTATCGGTCAGACTGCCATAGCCAGACCCGCCCAGAATCGTGACGCTGCCCGAGATAGTCAACACGCCGGTTTCTGCGTTCCAGCTCAAACCGTGTGCGCCGCCACCAATCAGGGCGAAATTGCCCAGGTTGTCCATGTAGGTTTTCCAACCACTATTGTAAAACCCCATGCGATTGCTGCCCAGGTATAAGCCTGCACCCGACGGTGATACGGCGGTTCCGGGAATCACGGCCGTGATAAGGCGGTTGTTGGCATCGAGGCCACTATAAGCGCGCCCCGCGCCAGCCTTTTCGTTCGACGTAACTCGCTTGTATGTCGATCCGTCGGGCACGCCGTCGAGATTATCTGCGCCAGCCAGTGCGCCGGCATCCGTGACATAGCTCAGGTCGATGTTGTCGCGACTGGCCAAAGCCCCGGAGTCTGCAAAATTGCCAATACCAGACCCGCCGGTGATCTGTATTTTGCCATTTAAAATAATGCCCTGTCCCGGGATGGCCAGAAAATAATCGCCGCCCGGCGAACCCATGGCGATGCCGTAAACATCATCGGTGATGCCGCCCCAGCCCTTGAGGTTGCCCTGCCTGACGAGCAGGTCAGTGCCGTTCCACGGCTCACCGTTGTGCGAAAATAGATCGATCAGCGGGGCCTGACCGTCGAGCATAATGCCACCGCTGCCGGCGCGGCCGTAATTCGCCACGGCCTGGCCGGGCGTTATGCCGAATTTAGACCCGGCTCGATGCGAAACGTCAATATAATCAGTGCCGATAAAATCAACGACAGCCCAGTAATCGCCGGCGCCGTCCTTGATTCTTACCACGTCGCCAAGCGCGAAGTCAGAGACCGATTCAACGTGCAGGCGAATGTCGTCAGCTCCGATTGCGGGCTCGAAAATATCCAGGTCGAGAAATTCATTGAGCTGCATCCAGCCGCCGAATTCTACCGACTCGTAACCCGCAAAATTCGTGCACGCAAAAGTCGGGGTCGCCATGCTCTGGTCAAGTAAACTATTCAGGGTCACCCAGTATGCCGCGAATTGCGACTGCTGAGCCAGGCAAGTGAAGCCCCCCTGCGTGATCGCTGTCGCGAAAACACCAGTTTCAAGAATGCCGCTGATTTGCATCCAGTAGCCGAGTTCTGTGTCGTAAAAATCGTCATAGTCGGCACAGGGAAAAGCCGGCGGCGCCTCAACGACATCAAGAAGGCTGTCGAGCTGCTGCCAATAGCCGCCAAGGCGATCGGTGACGACCTCGGCAAGATAGGCGTCGTAATCGTAATTATCAACTACGGTCGCCGGCCTGACCATCTGACGCCCGCCGATTACGCTGATTTCGTCTTTTTTGAATACTACAGTCTCGATCGCGCCACGAGCGCGAAGGTTGTTAAATTCCGCTTCCCCGGTCTTGGTTACGCGCCAGCCGCGATTGCCGCTGACAAAATCAACCGACCTGAGACCGCCGTCGGCGATTACGCACTCGCCGATATAGCCAGACAGGGCTGTGATAGTTCCCTTGAAATCGGGCGAGCCCGAGACCGGGATAGATACCTTTTTGATTCCGGCCTGCCACATTTCGATGCCAGCCGGCGAGAATTTGACGCCGTCGACTGATGTGCCAACGCCAGCGGCAGTCATAAAGGTTTTGCTGATAATCGGCAGATCGGTTATGTCTTTTGACTGGATCTGGATCGGCTGGACGTTATTTGACCACGCCGACCAGGCCGAATACTTGCGCGAATTACTCATCGACCGAGCCTGGTATTGATAATTCTGCGCGTAATTCTGCAATATTTCCGGCGAATCATCGACGAATCGGGTGCTGCGATGGTTTATTGCGACAATCGTCAGGCTCGACCCATCGCTTTTGCGCCGCTGAATTTCGAACGACGCTAAAGCAGAAAAGGCCGCGACGCTTATATCTATAATGACGCAACCCAGACCCGACTGAACTGTTATTGTCGGCATAGGCGGCAAGGTCTCATGCTTGCCGGCAACAATGCTGCCGGTGATCGCGGCAGCGCTACCAGACTGGTTGAACATCTGAACTTTGACCGTGTATTGCACACCGGCCCTGACCGGCTTGATCTTGAATTCGGTGCCTTTGATCGTGACGCTATTCCACGACGATGGCGCCGCACCTTCGCCCCAGAATACTGCCGCCCCCAGGTATTTCCCCTCTGGGATCGTGAATGTGCCTGATATATATGGGATTGCGCTGCCGTCCCCGCTGGCATCATATTCGACCTCGGTGGATAGGGTCAGTCCGCTGGCTGCACCTGGTAAAACCGGTGAAACTATCGGGGCATCGCCTGACCAGTCGATTGCGGTTCCGGGGGCGCCAACAACAAAAATGCTTGAGGAAAATTTTTCGGCCTCGATCTCGTGAGTGTAAGAGCCGATATCGAGTGAAGTTATCTGCCAGGTGCCTGTTAGGCCTTTTTCCGGGTAATCGATGGTAATGACAGTGCCAATCCTGGCATTCATAGGCAGTTCACGCGTTCTGAAGTAGACCTTGTCAGCGCCCAGCAAACTGCGTTTACAGGTATATTCGATAATAGCCTGTGCGGTAGCCATGTCGCGGATCAGATAACTCTGACCACTGAAATCCAATTCGCCGATGGCTGCTGCGCTGATATCATCTTCATATTCGACATGCTGCATGAACTGGCCGGTCAGCGGGTTATAGTCGAAGTCTAGGCGCCCTCTGTTGTAGACCTGGCCGGTATATGCGCCTTTGCCATCTCGCAGAAGTTTGATATTTTTCTTAGTGTATGTTTTAACGCTGGCCGCGTCTGCATTGACAAAAAGCCGCCTCTGGCCGTTATCACCAATTTCGTAGCTTCCTCTGATTGCCTGGCAGATTTGATCGATCCATGATTGCGCCAGCTGCCGGAAATAGAAAACACCATCCATTTTCAGCCCGGCGGCGTCGACGCTGGCTATTGCCGCCGAAAACGCGGTCGCATCGATTTCGGAACTGCCCACGCCAAGGCCCCATCCGCAAATACCATCCCTGGCAGTAGTCAGAAGATATTGCAGGAAGCGAGCGCCATTGCGGCATTCTTCGACGGTATGACTCCCGAGTTTCAGGCCGATTACTTCGGCGCTTATTTCGACATAGTTGCCTTCATCGGTCTTGCGCAATGCGGAATCGGTGAGTTCGACATAAGCAAACCCAGCATATTCCGTCTGCCCGGCCGTGCCGGTATATGCCGCGTAACCGGTCGTCAGCTTTTCAATGCCGCGATAAACATTAACAACCTGATGATTCTCGCCGACGCAAAGCAGGTAAATGCCGCGCGTCTTGTCGATCAGGATGCCTTTGACCAGAATCGGTTTTTCGGTATTGCCACCGACAACCAAGGGCAAAGTTACGTTCAGGGCTGACACATGAAAGTTTTCATCAACGGTGACCAGCCTGGCCACTTCGTCAGGAAACTGAATCGTTAATTCTGGTGCGGTTTTTTCGGTAATTACGAGACGCAAAATTCCGGCTTCATCACGATCATAGGCGGTTATTTTGCCCAGCCAGTGATAATCATCGTTTGTCGTGACAACCACAGCAGCAGCCCATAAATTTACGTTTCTGGGTATGAAGCCGTCGTTATTCCGAATTGAAACATTCAGCGTTACGGGCGTACTTCCTGCCTTTGAGAATCGTCGCGCCAGAACTACTTCATTGAGCAGACGACCTTGAAAAACACCGAGACCATCAACGCCAATGCTTTTGCTTGCGATGAGATATGTGCTGGTTCCTGCTTGAATGGCGATTTTTATCATACAAGCTCCCTCAGTGTGAATGACAAATCGCAGTCAATCTGGCTCCTTACCCGGACTTGCTTGCCCTTCGGCGAATAAACCAGATAAGAGTCAGCCACGCTGCCCAGATCGGTGAAAATTACTGCCGTCGACCAGTTGCTCAGTGGTGCGGCATCAATGCCTGCCTTTGTTTCGCCAAGCATGCCCGCCGCAAAAATGTGTCGGGCTTTTCCCCTGGCCTCTTCATTGTAAGAACCGCCGTCCGAAGTGAAACTATCGAGTTCTTGATTGATCGTCGGTTCCCAGGTGCTGACCAGCAAATAGTCAGAGGTGCCGACAATGATATTGCCCAGAGACGGCACCGTGCCGCCGTCGGTCAGGCTCTGAGTTGGGATCACAATCCGCACATAGCGGTATTTCGTGCTCGTAAGGTTGAAAAACCCCTTGACCACACCGATGTCATCTGCGGCCAGCACGACTGCGATGGAAAATGCCGGCGCCGACCAGGCGTTGGTCGAGTTGGCCTGGACTGTAGCCGATAAAAAATTAGCGTTGTTGAGCCAGACGTGATCTATCGATGACGCTACGGCAAGATCAATGACCAGGGTAATACTGGTAAGAAAGCTGCCGGCTTTCCAGATAAGATCGGGGTCATATTGTAGCAAATTGGCGGGCGGGAACCCTACGGCCTCGCTGCTGGCCGTTATTGCATTGATCGCGCTCATTCTCTGATCTGTAATTAATTTCATACAGCCTCAGAATAGAGGAAGGGGGCCTCTTGAAACAGTTGAAGCGCTTCAAATTAAATCAACCCCATTTGGCTTTGGCAGCGTTTTTTTCCTGGGTCTTCTTGAGAACGGCCAGAACTTCCGGGTTATCGGAAAATTCCTCCATGAGTTCTGCGAGAGCAACGTCTGAATCGCCGCCCTGCAGAATCACGATTTTATCACTGCGCTGCGAGAGTTCGCCGACCAGGGAAAGAGCGCCTTCCATTTTCGCCTGGCGTTGCTCGGCCATGATGCGCTTTTCTTCTTCTTCCTGGGCCTTTTCGAGACGGAGCTTGTCGAGCTTGGCCTGGTGATAGACCTCCATACTTGTTTCGTAATTCTCAAGGGCTGCCGCCCGCTCTTCGAAGCTTTTCGATTCATTGTTGAAAATCTCGGCCTGGCGCTCCATAACTTCGTCGTAAGCCTCTAATTGCCGGTCGATGTATTCGAGATATTTTTCGTCATACGCTTCGGGGTCAGTTATTTGGAGCGCCTCAAGGTCATATCTTGCCTGGCCCGAACCCTTTACCACGTCGAGAAGACCCGAACTGATTTTGCGGTCAGAAAAGTCATTTTGCAGGCGCTCGAATGAATCGTAATATTCATCCCTGCTCAGACGCGATACAGACGCGTCGTAACCGTCGGGGCCGCCAGGCAGCATGTTAAAACGAAGATGACCTTCAGGGGTGCCGAAAGATGCGTCACCATACATCACGCGAATATTTTCCAGCCAGGGGGCGTATTGCATAAATCCCATAGCGGTTTTCGTTGATCTTTCAGCGGTTGCGCTGGCAAATTCACGCAGCATTTGGGCAAGTTCGGTTTTAATCTCGCTGGTTGCTTCGGTAAGATCGGCCTTGCTTCCTGTAGAGCCATCGCCCCACTTCAGCTGAGCGGTGCCAGAGTATATTTTTTGCAGCGATTGCTCGTAGGCCGCTATTTGTTCTCGCAGCACTTTATATTCATAACCCTGCGCCGATTGAAGCTTTAGCGATAATTCCACGTTCCTGCTATACTCCTCGGCGGCTTCCATGGCCTTCGTCAGCTTTTCTAGCGCTGCCGATGCGCCATTGTCAATGGTCGCATAGGTTCTGGTTTTGTCGGAAAAAATGCCATCACCCGAATCCGACCAGGAATAACCGACAGACGTGCCGGTATAGCCCCGACGAGCGCTGGCTATGGCTTCTTTCATGGCTTTTCCGGCATAAACCGATGTGATTTCAGCGATGAAGCTATCGGCATACGCCTCGCCCATGCGACTTTTCAGGTCTGTGGCCTGCTGTATGGATTCTTTACCGTGTTCTTCTCGCCCCCCGAAAAAACGACCCGGCCTTGTCAGGACTTGAGAGACCGCCGAAACTGCCAGGTTGGTGCCTAGATTACCCCAGTTTATTGCGCCAGAAGCAGACATAACAGGATTTGACTGAGAAACAGATTTTGTCAGAATTGAGCTGAGAACGTTGCCCAGGGTTAATTCGAGGTTGGAGAAATCGGCGTTGGCGAAGCCGGCCGAGACAGCTTCAGCAATTGTTTTTGAAAGCGGTTCCTGGATATCCTTGACCGCTTTCTTAGGGTCAGCATATTTCCCTTGTGCACTAAGCAACCCGCCAGACCAATAGTCCATCATAGAGGCGGTTACTGCAGCAGCAACTGCAGGATGACTATCCGGAGACAAGTTCTTAGCAGTTCCGAGAAAATCGTGTTGGCCAATATTTGCCAGTAGATCAACGACTGAAGATAGGGCTTGTTTCTTTTTTTCGACTTCTTCTATTTCCTTAAGCCATTTGCCAAGCTCTGTTGTGCCATCTTTTATGTTTACCGCAAAACCGCCTGCTGCATAGGTCATATCAAGCAGGTGCTTATTCGCCTCTTCAAAAGTATCAATCAGCTTGGCATCAAAGGCCTTGAGCATGGTCTGATTTGTGCTTTTGAAAATTTTCTCCAGTTCCGTCTGAGATTTTTGAGCCTGGCGATTTGCATCGGTAATCTCTTTGTTCGAATTTTTTGCCTTGATCGTTGTTGTTTCAAACCCGGCAGTCATAGTGTCAAGATCATCAATAATGGAGTCGATTTCGTCAGTGACTTCAGAAACATCAGGACCGGATATTTCCCATTTTTCGGCAGCCTTTTTCTTGGCGGCATCTAAACCAACAATGAGCTGCTCAAGTTCATCTGCATATTTTTGCAGCTCTTCAGATTCTTTATTGAGCCCGATATACGATTCTGCGCCAATTTTATACTTTGTCGTATCAATCAGCCACGACTCGGTAGACATAGCTGGTTTAATTTCGGCCATTCTTCGACGAATTGCCGTGATCTGATCGTTTACTTCGTAAAACTTAGCCTGTGCATCCTCAAGATTATCAGGGTATTTTTTTATATCCTTGTCGTAATAAAGCGTTGCAAGTATCTGGCCAGGAACATCCATCACTTCCTTGGCAATTTTTAGTTCTTTAATAAAGTCTCTTGTCGCGGGAATCAGGTCGTATTTTAAAGACTCAAGATATGGGGTAAATGCTTCAGCAAGCAAAACGCCGAATTCACCTCTCAAGTCGGTTATAGCCGCTTCAAATGCTCGCAATTCGTCGGCGCTGGTATTCGACAGGCCGCCCATATCGCTTAGTTGCTTATTGCCTTCTTCCAGAGTTAGTTCAAGCAGCTTTGCCATTTTATCGGCATCAGACATGCTCTTGGTCATCTCGTCAAATCCGGCAGGGATTTTTATACCCAGATTATCTAGAATCAAAGGCGATCCACGCCCAATGCCGGTCACAATATCTTCGAACGCCTGACTGGTGTCCATACCGAAAAGCCGGGCCTTATTTCTTGCAATTTCCAGAAGATTGGCCATTTTATCGGCATCCTGCGTGACGCCGAGAGACATAGCCTTACTGGCCGTAACAACAAGGCCGAGTTCGCTGATCGTGCCGCCGCTCGCCTTGCGAAGCTTTGAAATTATTTCATCTGCGCTTTTGCCAACACTTCTTGCATAATTATCAAACGACTGGCGAGCCTCTTGAAGCTGAGCACCCTGCCTGGCAAATCCCCAGCCGTTTTCCAGAAGCTGTTTTCCTTTGCCCAGAGCTTCCAACGCCTGGTTGACGCCAGTGGCAAAATCTGCCCAGGCAACTTTTGATCTTCTGCTGGTTTTTTCAAGTTCACGACCAAGATCTTCTATCCCGCCGTCAAGATTATTGACTTCGGTAAGTGCAGCGGAACCGTCGGCTTTGATGATGATTTTGAGTTCGCGGTCTTTGCTCATCGGCTTTTTCTCTTCAGTGCGGCCCGGCGATCGGCTATGCTCATCGGGCCTTTTTTCTTGCCGCCGAACATCAGCAGCAGTGATTCATCAACACTCGGGGTATCAGCCAGGTCTTTAAGTGCGATCAGGTAAGCCAGGAAATCCATTTCGAAAACCTGTTCAAGACTGAAGGCATACCCACGGCATACCTTCAGCTTGTGTTCCCAGCGCAAGACTTCCATGGGCTTGGTGTCTTGGCGGCTCCGGTTTACGGAGCCAGGTGAGGGTCGAGAACGGAATCCAGCATGGGATTGAAAACCTTCTTCTCGACCCAGGTGCGTGAAACAATCTGCAGCAGATCGAGGTGTTCGTTGAAAAGATCGACGACCTGTTCCCTGGTAAACTGTTTTTCTTCCTTCGGGTTGAGTGCGATTGCAACTTGCGATGCTGCCGTGCTGATGCTCTTCGTGATGCGCTGAATAACGAATTCGGTGGGGTCTATATCGGCGCCGGTTTTCTGGGCTTCAGCCTCGGCTTTTTTCCTGGCTTCAAATTCTTCTTTCGCTTTGGCGCGGTCTTCGGTGATAAACGCCTGGTAGGCTTCTGACTGCGCCAGGGTAAATTTCAGCTCGACGGGTCTACCATCGATCTCGATGAAAAAGCGATTGCCGGAATCACGCCAGAAGTAACGGCCGTTGGTTTTGCTGGTAAGTTGCATTTTAAAATTCCCTTTCTGTTAAAAAGGTCAGGGGCTGCTCGTAACAACCCCTGACGAAGGTGGAGTTTATGTCTCGTCGTGGCAAATCAGCACACGAAGATTTCGATATTGTCGTTTCCGGCCGGGCTTGGGCGGCACTGACCGGCGATGCCGTAGCGCAGAAGGTCTTCGTCATCGACAGGGCCGAGATTGTCGATAACTGAGCGGCGAATAAAGGTGTGAATGATGTTGCCCGAAGTTACGCCGACTTTAAAGCTGACCGGCACTTCTTCGCGTTCACGCAGCTTATGCCAGAAATCGAATTCGGCTTCGAGCTTTGCTTGAGGGTCAATGCTGAACTGGTTGTCTCTGGCCGAAATTCTGAAACTATCGACGCCCTGGGCGGCGTTAACATTTTTGCGGGCAACGATGGTATTGCCGGTGTCGATGCCGATGGTCTTAACAATCAGGGTGTTATCGTCGTCGACGTGCAGGCCGGCCAGTTCGACGATTGCCGGCACGCGGCTATCCTCAGTATAGTCAGGCACGGCAGCGTCGGTAATTGAATGAAAAACTGACTGGAAGGTAAAATTCAATTTAGCGATTTCACCTGCAGGGGCAGAGAGACTGAAATTACCTCTGGCGCCGCCGCCCTTGAACAGCAGACCGCCAAGATAGTGGTAAAAGAAAGCGCTTTTCCAGGTGCCATCGTGAGCGGTCGGTTTATAGCTGATGCCTGGTGGGTAGCAGTGGACATGCCATTTGTCGCCAAGCGCCAGGGAGCCGCTGGCAAAGGTGAAGGTGATCGTTGCGCCTTCATCGCCCATAGTGATCGGGGTGCCGGTGGTAACAACATTATCGGTGCTGTTCTGGGTCGAATCCCCACGGCAGGTAACAGAAACCTTGGCCGCCCCGGAAGCTCCGGCGGTGGTGACTTCAACTTTATAAACTCTCGGCTCCGCGCCGGTAAAAGCGCCACCTTTTGCAACGGCAAGGCCGCTCAGGCCGGTATTGCCATAACCGGCAACCGGGTTAGCAATCGTGGCGGCGACAAGAGCCGTCTTGGTGAACCCGCACGCCTCAAGCAATCTGCCCCAGGTTGGTTCGGCGCCAACGACACCGCTGGCAAGAAGTTCGACTTCGAAATTAAAGTCTATTGTTTCACGACCGATTAACTTCTTGGCCGCATCTATGCCCTTGTTTACGACAAGGCGCTGAAGCTCGTCGAACTTGTAACCAGGCAAAAACTTTCCGGTCGGTATCGCATCGGCGACAGTAAGCGATGGGTCAGTGTTAGGGCTGCTCTCAAGGCCACCGAGAAGCAGCATCGCATTAGTTTGAATGGGCATTTTATCAACCTCCCTGGGTTAATTCGTTAAATCGAAAACGTATAGTCAAATCAAGTGTCCCTGACGCCCAGGGCTCAAATACCTGAGCATCGATCTGTCTCGCAGTAATCTCAGCTTTGATTACCTGGCCGCTGAGCTGCCGGTTTGCGGCAATGGTGCGGCCAATCAAAGCGGATTTTTCACGCCAGTTGTCGGCGGCAGAGAGGCCGGTCACCCTGGTTGCGTGAAGCCTTAAAGTTAACAGCCAGGAAACTTCAGCCTGACCGTTGTTGAGCATGCTCTGGTTTTCCGGCCCTGGCTCAATGACCACGGCGGGAAACTCACTCGCAGCAAGTTCGTTCCAGCCTAGCCGCCTGGTGGTAGCCAGGGCGATACCGGCTGTCGTTAAGGCCGTTTTAAGGGTAGTTATGATGCTATTACTTTTTGCGGTCATGCCTGCCTCACGGCCAGTCGCCAGGTTTGCCCCCACACCCAGAGATTGTCTATCAGTTGAATTAATTCTTCACTGACCATATACATGACGCGATTATCGGAAGTCGGAGACCAGCCACTCAGTGCCGCTCTTATTTCTTCGAGATAATCATACGCGCCGTCATGGCCACGCAAATCTCTTATCTGTAACGTGATGCTGAACTCAATGAGTCGATCCTGAATCAAGGCGTCCATGTTTGTTGGCTCACTGAGAGCGCTGCCGCTGTAAGCGACCAGCACTAAGCCCTTGTTTCCGACTGGGAGTTTTTTGAATTCTTCCGGCCGACTCGGAAATGCTTTAATCGTCAGATCGGCAATCTGCGATTCCAGCCTGCCTACGATTGCGCTTTCGATGGTATCAATCACAATAATCCCTCAAGGTGTAACGGCTGAAAGTTCTGGCCGGGCCGAAATGCTCGGGAGCGTTAACCACCGTTGGCGCAGTGCCAGTGGTCTGATCGATACCAAGAACGGTTTCGCCACGAGAAACGCTTTTCAGAAAAGCAACTGCGTCGCCGTAGCGCTTTGTTACTTCATCAGTTATAGACGGCCCGAACAGCTGGTATCTGGCCATATCACAGGCAATGCGGGTCAGGTTCGTCGGCACGGTGGTCAGAGGTAACGCATACCTGGCGAGCAGGTATGCGTCAATCTCTGCTTCCGCGTCGTTCAGGGCCTGTTCAATCGCATCTGAGTCATAGGTTCCGGCTGGCGGGTCAGCGCGATCCGTCAGCTGGGTAAGTTCGGCAGCGCCGAAGCGATCAATCATGTCCTGGACAACAGCGTATTTCATGGTTATTCAGCCTTTTCAGTAGAAGCGGGCAGGGTTTTGTTCGGTTTGATCGCACCACTGACGATGAGGCTTCTTGCCTGATCAGCGCTGAGGTCGATAGCGTCACCCGGCATGTAGACTATGCCGTCGTGTTTAACTTTCACCAGGCATTCAAAGTCACCTTTGGTTTTTACGGTTACGGCTTTAGCCATCTGATTGCTCCTTAATCGCTGACGACGTTCTGGATCAGGTAACCCAGGCGGTCAGAAGTGACGACTTCCTTAACGGTTTCGCCGGCACGAACGATGTGACTGCCGCGAGCGCCGATCATCTTGTCAGGCAATACACCGGCAACACGGCTTCCCTGACGGGCGGTAAACCCGAAGGTCATGCGGTTGTTCGAATTGTTCGCCAGACGATCGCGATAGATCAGTGACAGGTGGTTGCCCCAGACGCGTGACAGCGTCATTGTTTCGCCTTTTTTGGCGGTATTCAGAAAGGCTTCGCCGACAATTACGTCGTCGAGTTCGAACAGTCCGGCAATCTGAGCGCGGGTTGCGATACCAGAGTCGCCGCTGTTGGCATTAATCGCCTTGACGATCTTCGGATGGCTGCTGAGCTTGTCGAAAGCCTTGCGACCGACAACCATGACGTTACCGCGCATCAGCATGCTGCTGAGAGCGTCTTTGATTGTGTTGACCGGGTCAGAAGCAACGTAATCGTCGAAACGATCGCTGCCGGAAAGGGCTGCTTTATTGCCGGTGGCATACTGGCCGGCGCTGAAGGCAAGAGCAGCGGCACGGACTTCACGGTCGAGCATAATCAGATCGATGATACCTTCGCTGGCATTGTTGATCAGATTCACGCCTTCAGGCGCGTCATCAATGTCAGACTGCGGAATCACGTCATCGAGGAAGTAGTCAGCGCACGATGCTTCGACTTCAGAACCGCTGAATTCAACTTTGTTCGGGCTGGATTTGCGCCCGACCAGAGTATTTGGCAGAGTGAAACCCTGCTCCAGATTGAATTTCAGAAATTTGAACAGACTCTTGCCGACCGGGATATAAGGGAAAATCTCGTCAGCAATCAGGCGTTTGTTGCGGTAAGCGATAACAATCGCGGTCATTACGGGATCAATGGGAAAAAGCGATTTGGCCATTTAATTCCTCCAGGTTATGCCGCAGTGTGCGGGGCTACTATGCAGGGAACGATTCGATCGGCTGCACCGGTTTCGAGAACAATGCCCGCAGCTCGCTGGCCAGTGGTTGCCAGCACGGCTTTGCCGTCAGCATCAGCGGTGAACGAACGACCGGCGGCGATGGCCCCGGCACATCTGACTTCGGCTTCGCCGAGCAGAACGACATCCATTCTTTCACCGGCAACAATGTCGCCAGGCTGGCTTACAACGCCCAGCTGGTTAGCTGCGGCGGCACCAGATTTCAGCGCCTGGTTGTCGGCAGTGCCCTGTTTGGCGATCAGATACTGCGCATTGGCATCTTCGGCCAGGTAGTTTTTGGTTAAACCGAGATACATTATTCTTCACCTCCTGAGACTCTGGCGACGGCGTCGGCGTATGAAATGACAACGCCTTCACCTTCGAGACGGGTTTTGAGTTTGCCGGCTTTTTCAGCCAGCTGCTTGGGGGTTGCGGCATCAGGCGAGGCAACTGAATCGGGGGCAGCTTCCGAAAAGCTGACAACCTTCGGCTGCTTTTCCAAGAACGACTTGAAGTAATCGACCTGGGTTTTCTTTTCGCCAGCGAATTCAAGAACATTGCCTGAATCAAGGCCCATCATGAATTCAACCAGGCCAGCTTCGACGGCGGGAATAAGTTTGCCTTTCTTTTTCAAGTCGCCCAGGAATGAGGCAAATTCAGCCTTTTTCTGATCGGCTTCGCGTGCTTTCAGGTTCTTTTCCCTTTCGTTCAGGTCTTTTTCCTTGTCAGCAAATTCTTTCTCTTTCAATGCGTTCTCCTTAATTTTTTCGTTTTCCTGGTCGGATTTGGCCACGGGCTGTGGTGTCTCAACCGCGAATTCAAAACAGACTTCCTTTTCGCCGCCGCTGGCAAAGCTCACGGGCTTAAGGCCTGAAACGGCTGGCGGGGTAGCACCAAGAAAGCCGACGTGCTTGAGGTAATAGTTGCCGGGTTTTGGGTTGGCCGGGTGATCTGGGGTAAAGAAACTGGCAGAGACGTTCTTGTAAAGACCGGCGGCAACGACACCGGCAAATTCTTCAACAACGGCCTCCGGCTCGGCCACAAGGCGACTGTTGGCAAAACTCAATGCCTTGACCCAACCGTAAGCAGGGTCTTCAAGTTTCGGGTGACCGATCACCAGGGGCGACTGATGCACTGATGGCTCGTAAGCCTTGGCAATGCTTTCAAGCATGGCGGCGCTGAATTCGATCTCCTGGCCGCTCATGGCCTTGAATTTGCCAGGCCGGAAAATTTCAATGGGTTTCATTGGTTTGGCTTACCTCACTGGCAGATCAGCGTGCCGGTCGCGGCAGTCGTTCTGCCGATCATGTAGACATCCGGCGTGAGAGTGCCTACCGCCATCGGGTCGGTGAGTGTTGCGCTGGCAATCTCAGGGAAGGTAGTGCCGCTGGCGACATTCGACGGCCCAATGTTGGCACCGGCACCCGGGTTGACATAAACCTTGAATTGCTTGGTTCCGGTCGGCAGGGTCGGAATTTTCACGGCGGTATGCTGTGGAATCGAAAAGGTAGCGGTCGCAGGCACCAGGTAACCGGCGGTCGGCTGCGTAATTACCGGCACGACATAGTCGGTGCTGGTAGTGCGCTGGCCATCAGGAATAAAAAATCTGGTTTCCCCGGCAATAGCAGCCACGACAACACAGAATGCGAGAACCGCAAGCAGCGGCAACAGACGGAACATTTTTTCTTTCATCAACGCCTCCAGATTTTGGTTAAGTTTGATCGATATGACCAAAATACCGGTCTGGAAGCGTGCGAAACAGGTGAAGCCCTTCAGTAAATCAACGATGTTAAAAAATCGTTATTTACTGGCGGGTTTTTGGTGGCTCTAAAAACACCCCGGCATTTCGCCGGAAACGGGTCATTTTCGAATCGGAATTAAATTTTGGTAGTTGGAGTCGTCGAAAACTAAAAACGCTTAAAATTCGCCGCATTTTAGATTTCTGTTAAATAGTCTCCGAGCATACCAATTATTGTTTTAATGCTTTCGGGGTGAAGCGTCATGAATGGCCTGGGCGGAATATTGCCAAAAGGGGCCTTCCTGAAGTGAGCCCGCACCGACGTTTGAAGCTTCAGCGCTTTTTCTTTGCCGGGCTTGCCTCTCTTGCCGATCTGCTTGCCTTTTCTGGTCAGGTTGCGAACGTGAGCCCTGATCAAAGCATCGCCGAATGAGCCCTGCTTCGCGCCGAAATGCTGCGTGGCCGCGTATTCGGTTCCAGCAGCAATCGAAACCGTATTTTTTGAAACCCGCTTGCTCTTTCCGACAGAAGCAGCCATTGTTCCTGATTCGATCAAAATTTGATGCGGCCCCTTTTTGTTTTTGCGGGCCTTTATTTTTTCCGTTACGGGCGAAAGCGGTTTCCATGTTTCATCGCCGCCGACAATGTTGTCTGGCGAAGAAAATCGCCCGCCAGCGGCAAAGTTTCTTTCGACGCTGAGTATCATTTCATCGCCTATGGCGTCGAAAGCTTCAGTGGCATCACCGGTCTTTTTAATGATAGCGTTCAGCAGAGCGCGAACCTGCTGGTCATGAAATTCAAGTTCGATCATATCTTGATACCCCGACGGCGAAGCATCTCTTTAAATTCCTCATCGATTTTCGCCTGCTCTTCAGGACTCGGCAGCGCGTGCTGAACGACATTCCCCAATGCCGGTATATCATACTGGGTTCGCCACAAAAAGCGGTCATGATCGCTCATTTCGCCGAATCTTGCAGCTTTTTCACCGTCAGGCAGCGCCAGAAACTCTTTGATCGTAATCGTTGGCTTATTCGTCATCAGCAACCTCTTCGAGCCAAATATAATATATATCGTTACTGGATGTCGCCTTCTTAACTTTAAACGAAGAATTCCTTGCAAAAAGCACTTCCTGTTCTGCCGGGTTAAATTCAGCAAAGTCAGCGCCGTTCAGCGACTTGATAAACATTTGCACCTGACCATCCGGGTTATAGACGTCGCCTTTGGTTGTGGAAAGAAACTGCTTGAAAGGGAATATAGACGCTGGCTTGAACTGCGACACATAATCCTGAACGGCCTGATTGTCGTTGAAAAAAAGAGACCTGGTAACCTCGCCTTTGTATTTCGGCTGAGTGGCGATAACTTTATCCAGGCTTTTAACAATTTTTTCTTCGGCTCCCGTCAGCGGCGTTTCAGTTCTGAGTTTTTCATTTAAAACATAGCTGCCGCCAGAAACATAGGTGTTGACGGCATAACGGTCTTCGTCATCCATCGACGCGGCTTTTTCGATTATCTGGGCCACTTTTGGCCTTAGGTCAACCGAGTATTTTTGCGGGTCTGGTTGCCACAGAGTTTTTCCGGGGTTGTAATCCCATCCGTCAGGCACAAATGGCATTATGGCATTGGCCTCAACCTCGCCGTCGCTGGTTTTAAAGCCTTTTTTCTCAAACTCGTATTTTGATATGGAGACAACGCGGCATCGGCAGCCCCAGCCGTTCGGCGGGTAGTATTTATCCCAGAACGGGTCATCATGACGAAAAATCTTTCCGTTTAGCAGCCGGTGTGCGTCTCTGGTTCTTCCGTCCATTACAGCAACGTATTGCCAGTAAGGTCTCAGTCTGGCCGAATCCTTCATTCCCTTATAGCGCCCGGCCATATATGCAGTCTGCATATTGGTCTGGTAGATGGTTCGCAGTCGCCAGGGCGCGGAAAGATCAACCTCTTTCTGCGTGCCGTCAGGGCGGTCGATGATCTTTTTACCCCACCAGCCCTTTTTCTCAAGCAGCGGCCGCAGTTCTTTCTTGAAACTTTCGAGGCTCTGGCCAGTTTGTTGTGCTTTTTCAACCGTTTTGCGAATATCGACCAGGACATCAAGGCCAGTGACCCCGGCGACAGTGAAGGCGCGGGTATGGGCTTCGCGTTTCATTTCGTGCCAGTCGAAACTTACTTTGTAGCCTTTCTGCTCAAAGTATTTGATCGCGTCTTCGGGCGGCAGATTGAAAGCCGCTTTTAAAATTGCGGCATCATCTGGCATTCAAGCGCCCCCAGACAGCAGCAACAAAATAGGCCCGTTCGAGCATTTCGGTAAGGGCCTTGAATGAAAGGCCGTCATAAGTTTCAACCAGGTCAGTCATGATCTGCTCGTAGCTCTGGCCATTCTCGATCAGTTTTATGATCGGGGCAAGAATACCCTCGGCCTGCTTTTGCAGGTCTTCAGGCTTCATATCATCGATCAGGCCCTCAACGGCGTTTCTAGATCTGGTTGCCCTGACCTCATCTTTGTCGGGCATGCCGAGTGCCTTTCTGATGTCTTCGTGAATCTGCTCAGGGCTTATGGCGAAATTCACCGGTCGGCCAGGCGGTTGATCAGTCGGGGGCGTAGTTGCATCGGCCAGGTCGAAATCATCTTCCTGCAGGTTGTATTCGCGCATGAAGTAACCTTTTTTGAACTTGACTCCGGCCTGGCCAAGTTTGGTGTCACGGTCGGCTTTTTGAGTAAGATCTTCAGCTTCTTCGAAATTGCGCCATACCTGCGGATAAGGGGCACCCGGCATGTTCAGATCAATGATCCATTTTACCAGGGTGTTATTCAGACATTCGCAAAGTGCATCGCCATCAGCCTTCGCTGTTTCGAGTCGCACTTCGTTGCCAACCCGATCGCGGGCGTTACTGCCACCGGTGCCGCTCTGATTCGTGGTTCCGGTTTCGCCCAGGACAACTTCGGAAATCTGTTCGTCCATGTATCTGACAAGCTTTTCGTAAGTATCGATGCCGCTTTTGGCAGCTTCAAGCAAGCTGACTTCCATACCCTGCGGCACAACAATGCCAGAATCGTTGGCTATGGCCTCAAGCGCTTCACGCAATATTCTGCGTTCGTCGCTTGTGGCAGATGTCGGGTATTTTCCGATTGTCGTTGGGGTGCCGTATTTATCACAGAACACCAGCCAGAAGGTGATACCCTTGCGCTTGAAAAATACCGGCCAGAACAAACTATTGCCCAGGGCAAATCCGTATGGATTCTCGTAGCGTTCATCGAAAGTGAACTTGATGAACTTGCGTTCGGGCAAGGCTTCGCCTTTGAAGGGGTCTGCAGTCGTCAACAGGCGCAACTCATAGCCATTGTCGCCGATGGTGAATGTGAAACGCTGTTGCTTGCGAAAACGAATCTCGGTCGGTCTGATGCTGCCGTCTTCTTCGTCGACCGCCCACATGACTTCCCCGATTGAAAAGCCCTTGTTTATTCCGTCGAGAAAGCCTTTTGTCACCCGGTCAAAGCCCAGCTTGGAAATATGTTTTCTCACCAGCTCGGCGGCTGCGTCGGCTTCCGGCGATTCATCAGCCTCGTTAACTACCCATTCACGCGAAGTAACGGCCCGCTTGCGTTTGTCGATAACGGTTCTGACGTGGGCATCGGTTTCGAGATCTTCATAAATCTCAAGACCCTTCGCGCCGCCACGAGCCTGGATCACTTTGTCGGGGTTCGGAAAAACGCCGCCGAAAAGCGGTATCTCATCGCGGGCGGAGGCGATTTCAACAGTTAGATTCTGGGGTAAGGTTTTTGCCTGGTAATTCTTTTTCTTTGCCATAATCAGCCTCCGATAAAATCTGCCAGCCCGGCCCGGTTGGACTCACGCGGCCTTATACTTTCAAATTCAATAATCATTGTTTCTTGCAGGGTTGCGAACCATGCCAGACAATAAGCGATCGCGCCGTCGCCGTGTCGCTTTTCCCCGCCTGCGCCTTTGCGATGAGCACCTTCTGGAACTTTGGGTATACCCTTTTCTGTCTTAACCATGCGGTGATCGCCTTTTATGTCAGGGTCATCAGATAAAATGATCTGTTTGTCTTCAACTGCAGATTTGTATTTGGGGAAGTTTTCGCCATACCATTGCTGAGTAAGCATTACTTGCGTGATTCTTGCCGGGCTGTATTTTTGCATGGCCACCTCGGCCAGGTATTGCCCGTTGCCTCTTGCGTCATGAGCGCCATGCATGAAGTTTGGCAGTGCATCAACCGTATAAAAAAGTATTTCCCGTTGCTGGGTGAAAGGCACATTCTTCATTTCGATAATGAAAGGCGTTCTTCGCAGCAGATTATCGACGGTCAGCGGCACAAAAACCGACAAGTCACCAGACCTGGCGAAGTCGAAGCCGTAGTATGACAGGAGACGGCCTTTTGAATTGATTTTCAGGGCATCTATAACCGGCTCGATGTTTGCTTTCCACCAGACCTGGCAGGCGAGGGTTCTTTCCTCTTCTGGTCGAATTGTGAACTCATCTTTGAATGAAAGTTTGAAAACTGGAATGCCTGGCTGCGTTACCGACTCAAGCAGCACGTTCGAGAAATACAGGCCGCTTCCCTTGTTCGGAACGCAAAAAAGTTCTTCGTCAGCCCCGTCGCCGTAAAATTCAATGATCTCTTTTCGCCAGGCGAGTTCTTTTGCCTTTGTCCACTCGACACCCATTTTTAAACAGATGCGCTTATACAAACCATCTGTCAGGGCATCATCAAAAGTCACTGTGTGCAGGCTGTATTTCAGTTTGCCTTCTTCAACGGCTTTGCACAGCTCGTTGAAAGGGTTATCTTCGCCGTCATGGGTTGAAATGATGCAGACCCGGCCACCCCAGATAAGCATTGCCATGGCGGCTTTGATCAGACCCTCAAGATCGTCGTGAAAGGCGGCTTCGTCGATTATTATCAGGCCTTGTTTGCCGCGCAAGTTTGATGGGCGTGATGAAAGCGCGTTGACGCGGAACCCTGATGCAAAGGTGATGCGAAAGGTCAGGATATCTTTGTCTTCGTCTGCAACCGCAATTTCTTCAATTTCACCAGCTGCCAGATTATAGTTTCTGGCCCAGAAAGCCGTATCCCTTATAAATTCCTGGGACATGTCTTTGTTGTAACCGATATACCAGGAATCCATACCTAATGCAGCCGCAGCAGTCAGGGCCGACTCTGCAGCCTGGGCCCATGACAAACCGATACGTCGGGATTTGCGGATAACCCGCACAGGCGATTTATCCGCAATCCATCGTTGCTGATATGGCAATAATACAGCTGGTGCCGTCATATTAGTCTGCTATCCCGAGAATTCTGCTTCTGATTGCCTGAACGGCTTCATCTGAAAGGCCACCCTTTTTGGCCACCTTTTCAACCGCCTCTGCCGCCTGGAGGGTTTTGGTTTTAACTTCGGTGGCATACTTCTTTACCGCAACCGAAGACTTGCTGAGGGCGCTGACCATGTGGCCGATATTCGCCAGGGCTTTGCCGTCATCCTCTTCGAGCCTTGTCAAAATCTGGAAAGACTTCTGTTGAACGAGTCTGATCAATGCTTCGTTCATATTGCCTTCTGCATCCGGGGAGCTTTCGACAATAGCTTTGGCCTGCTCGGTGGCAAGCTTCAAGGCCGCAAGGTTGCTTTCAAAATCCTTGCCGTAGCGGTGAATGCTCGATTTACTTATGCAGAAACCTTTTTCCCGAAGTGTTTCTGACAAGGTTTCGTAACCGGAAAAATTGCCCTCAATGAGGGCTTTATCGAGCCATTCTTTTACTTCGGGCGGCAGCTGGGCCACCAGGCTTCTCTCTGGCATGGTTTACCCCTTTGCAATGCCGGCGGGCGGCTTGGCTGCGTATTCAACGATCTCGGCACCATAAGGCAGAATTTTAGCCGCCCAGGTGGCCCGGTCACGGTCGATTATTTTGATCGTTTTTTGTTCCTCAAGATAATCGAGATGATTGCGCAGCTCTGGCGGAAGCAGTATATGCCCGACGCTATGGAGCATATTCATCAGGCTGTCTTCGTTCGCTCCGACGCTACCTGTGACATACAGGGTCTGCAATATGCGACGGCGAACAGTTTGAACTTCTGCGAGTCTTATTTCATCCGACTTCAGCATCATTTCTTGACCTCTTTCGCAAGCTCGTCGAGTTTGCGGTTGATCATGGCCAGAGCTGAAAGCACCTGGTCTTCCTGGCGGCGACAATCGTCTTTTAAGACATAGCTGCGCGGCATTGCCGCCCACTCGGTTCTGCTTTCGGTTATGCTCTTTTCGATAGCATCAAGACGCCTTGAGAGAGCATCTTCATTTTTGATCTGCAGCCACCGGATGACGCCAACCAGGAAGCCCGACCAGGCAAGGCCAAGGGTTATTGTGATTGGTATGATATGTTGGATTTCCATGGTTGTTCTCCTGATTTAAAATTTGAAGCTGGTGCCGACCTGGAATTCTGGCTTCTGGCCCTTGCCGACTTTGAGATCGGCGAAGATATGCCTTGCCTTCAATCCAAGACTGACACTTTTCTGATCAGCCTGGACGGTCACTTCACCGCGCCCAGGCCCGACGTAGGGTTTACGGTTTCAACCTTTGCAAGCTTGTCAGCGGCACTCAGACCCTGTGCCATAAGTTTGGCATCGGCTTCAAGTGCTTCGGGCAGCTCCCGGCCGAACGCATCTTTGAAAGTATCTCGCATGGTTGACATAAACTCGCCATATTTATTCAGCTTGTCTATTTTGCCTGATTTTTGCAGCTGTTCAACCAGCGCCCAGATCGGAACGGAAAAATCACGAACCCAGGGTCTGGCCTTATCGACAAAAGCGACGATATCGTCATCAACGGTCGTTTTCGTTTTCGGCGCGATCGTGCGCAGAATTGCGTAGATCGACGTGAGCAGCGAAATCACAATGGCCACATTGGCCGGGGTAATGTATTCAGACATGGTTTGTCTCCTTAAAAAGTGAATTGATCAAAATCCGATGCGGCATAAAAACCAGCCGCGAGAAGCAGACAAAAAATAAGAAAGTCGCCCGTAGTCATGGTCGCCCCTGTTAAAGTTTGATGTAGTAATGGGGTTTGTCGACGAACTTTTTCCAGTTGCCGCCCCACAGGAGTCCGACTTCGGCCGCGATTTCGCCCATTTTCGCCCACAGCGATGGGTCGTTCCAGATCGGAACTTTCTTGCCGTCAATCAGGCGTTGCGGCACAGCATCGAAAGCCAGAGATGCCGGCTTGCCGTCTTCAGTATGATTATGGTCGCTGCGTCCGCCAGGCACCTTGGTCACGATTTTGCCAGGCTTGGTGCGCCCGAGCGCGTAAAGATCGTCCTGTTCGGCATCTGACCGCCAGGTCATATAAATCAGCACGTTTATGCCTTCAGCCTTGCAGCGTTTAACAAACTCAACCGCCGGTGGCTGCAGCCTTGGATGCAGGTCAGAAATTTTCCTGCTTGCCATATTGTCACCTCCTGATGATCTGAAAATAACAATATGAAAGCCTTCTGATAAAGGTGAAGCGCTTCACTACTAAGCGGGCAATAAAAAAAGCCGGCGATTAAGCCGGCTTTTTGAGTTTAGAGGGGGCTATAGTTTGGCCTGGGTCATCAGGTCGCTGAGTTTTTCGCTGAGGTAATCGAGCAGGGTTGCCAGTCTTTCGCGGTCAACGCCACTCAGGTCGGCTTCGGGCACCATAAGGTCAGAGACGGCACGCAGCGAAGTTGATACCCGCCACATTTCGTCTCGCAGTTCTCTTTTAACCATTGTTGTTGTGGTCATATCTGCCTCCTGAATTTTTCTTAAAGCGGTGATGGTGCTCATTCATTAATACCGCCGACGAATTTTGAAATGGTGGTGCGGCCACGGTTGAAGATTTTGGCGATCTGATAGCGGCTCAGGCCGTTGGCGAAGAGTTTGCGCATCTGATCAGCTTCGGTGACGGTGACCTGAGTATAGCTTCTGTTTTTGCGACGGGGAGTTGCGCCGATCACCTTTGAAGAAACCGTTTTGTTTTCGAGCAGGCTGACATGCGATTCGAGCAGCTTGATGTATTTGGCCTGCAGAGTCACCACGTCGTCCACCTTCTCATCGAGCGGCAGATTGGGTTGATGTGGCTGAGTGGAAGAGGCCGGTCGTTTTGCTTCGCCTTTAGTCCAGTAGTTCCAGAGAGCATCATCGCACTCGTTCTGGTAGCAGATGATTTTGGCCCGAAGATCATTGCGAACCTTGGCCGGGTTGATCGTGGCCAGGAAACCGGCAAGTTTTCGCACCGGTATGCAGAGTGTTTTTTGAAGTCCACCTGCTGAAGGTGTGTCGATCATCGACACACCCCAACGAGGTCGGTTAGCAGTCAGTTTTTGACGCTGTGCGCTCCACTCAAGGCCAATATTTTCTACAATGGGCCTTACTGGTGCAAGCGGTTCGCCCTGGTGATCGACTACGAAAATTGTGTCACCGTGAAAGGGAACAGGAGAAAGTGATTGTGATACTGGCATAAAATGCCTCCTAACAGTTTTGTGATGACTTTTGCCGCTAAAAGCAAAAGCCGGGAGCTCACATCCGCTGTTAGACGGCCAGGCCTATTCCCCTTGCGGGTGTTATATTAGCCTACTCCCGGCAAATTTTGCCTAAAACAAAAATACACTTCTGACGGGAGTGATGGCCGCTAACAGTTCAAGGTGATGTGAAGCACCTGAACTCTTTATAACGGTTTTCACTCCGCTTGTCAAATCACTTTTTTTCTTATAGTCAAATCATCTGTCCTTAGTTAAAGTTTTGTGTCGTTGCCTGGTGCGGGATTTGAACCCGCTCCACACGCCCGATGCCCGGGATGCTTGCGTGTGGTTTTCCTTCCAGGCATTTATCGATTGCCGGGGTAAAGAAACTGCATAACGCTGACCAGCTGGCCGGAAATGTTTACATACATGGTTTCGAGCTGGCGCTGCAGTTCGGCGTTGATTTCGTTCTTTGCGGTGGCCAGTTCAGTCTGCATTTGAATGCGGGTTTCTTCGCCTTCTTTATCAACTGCAGAACTGATCGGATTACTACAGCCAGAAGCCGCGACCAGGCACACAATTAAAAGCAGTTTTTTCATTGTTCCTTTTTCTCCTTCTTTCTGGCAATCAGCATGCGTTCACAAGCCTTGCAATTATCCGGGTCACCGATTTCATCACGATTAACGCAAAACCCAAGGTAAAGCCATTTTCGGCAAAGCGAACGGCCCTGAATAAAGAAATGCGCCTTTCTAGCATTATCGAGATAAGCCCATCCGCCCTTTTTCATTAGTTTCTCCCTGTAGCCACATATCCGTCTAAATAAGAAATCCCGATAAAAGCCACAAATTGTGATTTAATCGCGGTCAGCAAATGGCTCGTTTTAATGGGTTCTTTTTTGTCGCCAGTTGCAGGATCATATGGAATTGCAAATATCTCGACGATGCCATTTTCAACGGCAAATACTGCAACAAAGTCATTCACCATATCACCGCTGGCTGGAAAATCCAGGGCCATAAATACTGATTTTGCCTGTTTGGCAAGCTTTGAAGCGAAAATGCTGTAGCACTGCCTGACGTCACCAAGAGCCAGAGCATTTACTTCAACTGATTCATCCGCCATTTCGACAAACATTTGGTATGGATAGTGGCCATAACAGCCGCTGCTTTCAACAAAGTCTATGGTTACAAATTCCTCTGCGAATTTTTGCGCATTCATACTGGGTTCTCCTTATAGTCAAATCATTTGTCTTCGTTAACCGAGAACTGCTGTTCCGAGTTCTTCGAGGTCATTTTTGGCGGCGTAGTCATCAAGGTATTGTTGAGCGCTGTTTTCAATAAGCCATGGCCTGGAAAGCGGGCGGAAGATTCGGCGTTTTCCGGCAATTTTTGCATATACTCTGAATTGACCGTCTTTTCCACGATCCACATACAGAGTTTCACGGAAACCATTCTGCATCAGTCTTTTTGCCTTATACTTTTTCATGTTTTCCCTTTCTTAAGCGCAGCTGAAAGTGATTGATGACCAGGAGCCAGACGGTGGCGTGGAGAGGTTCGGGGGAGTCACGGTTTCGGGCCAGATAGCCCTCTACGGCTTCGACCGCTTCTGATGGGGTCGGGGCATTTTCCACCAGGTCACGGACAGCTTCAATTTCCATGAGGTGTTGCATTAGGCCTGCCTCCGCATAGGTGGCGCTCAAGTTGTTTTACCTGGGCAGCGTCGGCAATCGCCTGGTCGATCAACATCTGAAAATCGAGGCAATTCACCAGGGGATGGCCCAGCGGGTCACGGAAATCATACTTTTCGAATCTTGCAATCAATTCTTCTCGGTTCAATCGCCACTCTCCTGTAATTTGTTCAAAGCCTTCCAGGCTTTTTCGATTTCTTCATGGCTACCTCTCAGCGTTGCCGACAAATACTCATTAACCACGAGAAACACCATGTAACGTCTTTCTTCAGAAGGTTTTTCAATTTCGACAGACATGTTTTATTCCCCGGGGTCAAACAGATCGAGCTGGGTCGGCTTTTCGATACCGTCATAGACAGCATGAATAATCTGATACAATCGGCGCTGCGTGATGTTGTATCTGGCGCAAACCTCGCGCATTTTCAGATGCGACAACAGGGCGACCATTTCACGGTCTCGTTTGGTGAACTCGACGTAAGTGCCCTTCGGTATGTAAATATTCTCGCCACCGAAGGTTTGCATCAGAGTCTTGGCAGCATTAATCGCGAAGGCTGCGGCCCGGTCGGCGGCAATGCCGTCGGCTTCAAGCTGGGTGCCAATGCTTTCAGCGATGATCAACAGTATTTCTGGCAATTCAACTACCGGTTTACCCATGATGCAAAACTCCTTTCACTGTCAGGCCACGCGGCCGTTGCGCTTTGCGTCATACATCAGCGCCGAGATGACCTTTCCCAGTTGTGCCGGCTCGCAAAATGTGAGCGAATCTACTTTGCAAATGCGTTTTGCCAAGGCATCCGCATAACCCCAGGGGCGTTTCGCGTCTGCCAGAAGCGCCTCAATCTTTCTCAGCATCCGACTGCGATCTGGCACATTCATGTTTTTCGGTCGGCCCTGGCGGTAATCTTTCCGACCCCAGCCACGTCCACGAAAAAAGGCTAACAGTTTGCGTCGATTGGGCTGGTCTAGATCGGCCGATGATTCGACACCGCAACACTGCTTGAGAATGTCGCGATACATATCATCATCTAGACCGAGATCTTTTTTAGCCAGGTGAATCATGGCCAGGTCTTTTCGCCTTTGTTCCGGGCTGTCATTGTTTGTCATCCGGGCCCTCCTTTTTTGCTGGTGGCAACAGTTGCGGTTTCTCGGAAACTCCTGAATGAGCCGGGCGGTCGGGCGCATAAGTCTTTGGTAACTTGCCCTTGCGTTGCAACTCGGCGCAGAAAGCACAGACGGTCGCTTCCTTCGCCACGGGCTTTTTCCGGCAGATCGCACAGAGATGCCAGCCCTCGCTCTTGAGGTGCTTCCACCAGCCGAGTTGTTTGGCTCGAAGTCTTTCGATTATGTCTTTTACGCTTTCTGCCATGGTTTCTCCTGAACGCTTCATCTGGCTGCTCATCAGGCCGGAACCGCCACGTTCCGGCGACAGGGCCGAAGCCCTGTTTCGCTATGCTACTGCCTCCAGTTTCACTTCGTATGGCTCAATCGAGAGTTCTTCTTTTTCACTGACGATGGCGATGCCCTTGATTGTGGCTACTGCCGCTGGTTCGGTAAGAATGAGGTCTTTGCTGATTTCTTCCTTGACGCGAATGAATCGCGACAGGCCTTTCTTTTTCAAGAGGGCGATGACATCATCGGGCTTGGTAATTCGGCACGAAGGCGGGCACTTGCGCCATGAAAGAGTGCCAGAAGGCAAGGTGACGGTTTTGGTTTTGCCGCCGTCGGTCAACTCGTCACGATAAACTTCGCAATAAGCCTCGACGCCGCCGATGATAGCCTTAATTTTCTGGTTGCATGGTTCGGCATCTTCCTCGTAGCGCTTCTTCAGCTTGGTAATTGCCTCGTTCATTTCGTTTTCGATCTTACTGCGCAGGCGTTCCTGGCGGCCAAGTTCGGCGATCTGATCAACGAGCTCCTGACGGGTTCTGGGTATCTCACGGTTTACTTCAATTTTGGTTCTGGCCATTTGCTTGTGTCTCCTTTCAATTTCCTGCCCGGTAAGGCAGTCGCAACATTTCCATATCCAGTGGCGCATTTCGCCCCTGGCGAGTAAAACCCTGGCGTGCAATCTTTTAAGCAGGCAGATTGCTGGCTCAATTCTGCGCCGCCAGGGCAGACAACCGATTAGTGGAGGCATTGTTCTTTCCATGCCTGGAAGGCACGCAGGAACTCGCCGAAACTTCTTTCGGAAAGCTCAGCCAGCAGCGCCATTTCCTGAACGGTCGTGAATCGACCGCACATAGCTTCGGCAACGGCACAAGCGTCTTCAGAAGCCTGCTGCAGATAACCGGCCACGATTTCAAGCGAAAGGTCGGGGGCGTTTTCTTCTTTGAGGTTTTCAAACTGATACAGGTTGCCCATCATTCTGGTTCTGATCTCGGCCGTCAGACTCTGCAGCCTGGTAATTCTTGCAATAGTGTTCATGGTTTGCGTTCCTTTCTGATTTTTTGCAGCCGGCGCACATGGTTGAGAGCTTGCCTGGCAATCAAATGACGGCAGGAAGTCGTGAAGCTCAATCGGTATTCATAGGCATGTTTGCAGACCTCGCCGCATACTTCCCGGCAGTCAAAACAGCAGGAAGTTTTGCACCCGACGTGATCAGTAGCCTGGCATTCAAGTCGCCGAAGTTTCTTATTGAGGTATTTTTTGACTGATCTGAATTTCATGGCTACCTTTCCCTGGCGAACAAGCCCGGTGTTTGCCCACAGAAAGGGCAGTGGTTGATCAATATGCCGTTGTCGCCGCGTGCCTGTTTGTATTTGACCCCATAAAGCACGGAAGTGAGTTTGCCGTGCATGTTGAGCCTATAAACAGGAACCAGGCCCTTACCAGAGAACCCAACGCACTCGACGCGATCTGCCAGCCAGGTGCACATTTTTTCTGAATTGCATTTCTCAAATACCGGTTCTTTACTGTTCATACGCCCCATACCTCCTGATTAGTGTTGTTGTCGTAGATAGCAGTGCGCTTTTTGTTAATAACCGGCGGCTTGGGGCCGGTATCACGAACCAGAACGAATATGCGCAGCTCAGCTGATAGGGGCCTCAGATAGTCGCAGGCTTGAAGAGTCTTTATGACCTGCTGGCAATAATTTTTGGAAGATCTTGTTATGGCAATCAGTTCTTTGTCTGAAAATTGTTTCATGCAGCGCATCGTCTGCCAGATTCTGGCCATGACATTCGGATTGGGGCCGCTAACGTAGGGCTTATTGAAATATTCCAGCAGTAAAGCCTTGACGCTGTCGGTATCTTTGGGCTCGCGCTTCTTTTTAAGCCACGAGAGCAGAGTCGTGAAAGGTAGGTCGAGCTCTTTACTCAGTTTTCTCGAATTCTGCCCAAAGCGGTTATAGGCCATGATAAGCAGCTCATACCAGCTTTGATCTGCAAAATTATTTGATTTGTTTGCCTCTTGCATGATCAGTAACCTCCGCGTTTTTTTGCCTTCGGTGATTCGGACAGGAAAAAGCTTGCATTTCCCCATTCTTCAAGGCCGATTTCAGCAATGCCGAGTGTCTGGGCTCTGCGCTCGATAGCATCAAGGCCGATCACGATCAGCCTGATGACTCCTTTTGATGCATCGAACAGCTTGCGCAGCAACTCGACTTTGATCGTAACTTCGCACAACTCCCCGCTGAGCAGTTGAGTGTCTTCGAAGTCGGCAGGCTTGAATTCAACCCACTGGGCAATACGGTTGACGAACTGGTCACGCAGTTGCACTTTTTGCTGCACGCCGTCCATGCCAACAAGCACGATCGGAACCGAAGACAGATCGTGGATATCTCTGAGGGTTTCGGTCATCTTTTTGTCTTCGACGATGTAGTCGAATTCATCGATGAATAAGGGTCGGCCTGTGACCCTTAGAATATCGACGATCTGCGAAACCATTGGCGCAGCACGCAATTTGGTCGGCGCCACGTCTAGTTCGCGAAGAATTGTCTGGAGCATCGAGCCGGGTGTCCAGGTGGCCAATGCCCGAATATAGACCCCATTGCATCGGTTAATAAACCAGGCGGTTGCGGTGGTTTTTCCCAGGCCCGACTTGCCAAAGATCAGACCGATGCCTGGTGTGCCCGGCGTTCTGGTCAGAAGCGCTTCGCTGGCCTCTAATAGATTTCCAATGTTTTTCACTGGTGCGACGATTGACTTCATGTTAAACTCCCTTATGATTTAATTTCTTGGGCCGGCCTCACCGCCGGTCTTTTCTTTTGAGGTGATAAATGTCTGAAAATGTTTCCGAAGCTCTAAATAGGTTGACCCTACCCGCCTACGAATTCAGCTGCGATAAAGCCGGTCTTCTGGAAAAGTTTTCCGCGATTCTTGATGCCCACAGGCATCTCAACTGCCCGATGATTGTTTTCAAGGTTTTTCATCAGGCTGAAGACAATCGGCATATTTGCAATGAATACAGGTTTCATGGTTCAACCTTCACGGCCAGACTTGTATGGAGCAAGGAAACAAGCGGCTATAGCGAGAAAGAGGTAGATGATTATCTTGCGGCTAAGGCCTTTGTCTGCAACCTGGACTTTGATACCGCCAGTTTCCCCGTTCCAGGGCTTGTCGCTGCTCTTATCGAATAAAGGTGCGCTATAAATGATTGCGTATATATCGCCATTGCGGACGATGACCCTTTCGACGTTCCTGTCGTTCTTCCAGATTTCGTCAAGTTTTGACGGGTTGATCTGGTGGCGGCAACGACTGGGATTTCCAACCCCACCGCTTGTTTGCATGTGAATCCGTTTGCCGTTGCGATCATAAGAGGCCATAAAACCGGTTTTATAACGGACGGTCACCGCGATTTTTTCTGCAATACTCTCTGGTCTGGTTCGTGCTGACAGCATATAAAACTCCTTTATTTTGCGTTGCTGGCT
>DAOPYA010000045.1:0-35819 GCA_035352635.1 Candidatus Rifleibacterium sp. | reverse complement strand
GTTGAAGAAAGAACGCCAGCCAAAAAATTTACCACCGACGCCCCCTGATATCGCGTATAAGCCTTGTTCCCGGTGACCTTCTCGCCTCTCCTTTACGGAGAGGCGTTTTTCATTGGAAATATGCATGCATTTGTCTTGTGGTTTGAACCACCTGTTGACAGCTAAATAACAAACTTTTATTCACAAGGTTTTGTAACAGGTTTCTTCTTGAAACTGGTTATTAAATCTGGTATAACCAGAATTTATGTGTAGATTAAATAATTCTTTGGAATGGCGGTAACGCATGGGATGGTTTTCAAAGCTGACCCGTCCCAGACGGGATGCCCCTTCTGACCTCTGGAAAAAATGCCCGGCATGTAATGAGACGCTTTTGATCAAAGATCTGGCGAAAAATCTTTACCTGTGCAGCAAATGCGACCACCACCTGCGCATGCCCCTCTGGGATAGAATAGCCCAGCTGACTGATGATAACTCTTTTGTTGAAACTGACAGTGACATGCGTTCGGTCGATCCGTTGTCTTTTGTTGACTCAAAACCTTACCCTGAGCGAATGCTTGAAGCGGTTAAGAAAACCGACGTTAACGAAGCAGTAACCACTGGCAGAGCGACTCTTTCGGGTCGCAAGATTATGCTGGGCGTAATGAATTTTGAATTTATGGGTGGCAGTATGGGTTCGGTTGTTGGCGAAAAGCTGACCACCATTCTTGAGATTGGTGCCGCTGAAAAGTCTCCGGTGGTCATTGTTTCGGCAAGCGGCGGCGCTCGCATGCAGGAAGGTATTTTTTCGTTGATGCAGATGGCCAAAACCTCTGCTGCGGTTAAACGCCTGAACCAGGCTGCTGTGCCATTTGTTTCCATAATGACTGACCCGACCACCGGCGGTGTTTCTGCGAGTTTTGCCAGCCTTGGTGATGTAAACATCGGCGAACCCGGTGCTTTGATCTGCTTTGCCGGGCCTCGGGTCATTGAGCAGACTATCAGGCAAAAACTTCCCGATGGTTTTCAGCGCTCCAAGTTTCTTCTTGAGCATGGTATGCTTGATTGTGTCGTTCATCGCCGGGTATTAAAAAATACCGTTGCACGTATTCTGCGGCTGCTGGTCGCCTGACAGGAAAAGTATGGCAAAAGAATTTGATTTCGAAAAATCAATCATTGAGCTCGAAGCGCGAATTCGCGAGTTTCAGGCCATCTCAGAATCAGGGAAGGTCGATCTTTCGAGAGAAATCAGGGCAATTACCGAAAAAATTGATGCTCTTAAAAACGATGTCTATGGTAACCTTGAGCCATGGCAGATAACCCAGGTAGCCCGTCACATAAACCGACCTTCTACACTTGATCTTGTCAAATGCCTTTGTGGTGACGACTTCGTTGAGCTGCATGGCGACCGACTGTTCGGTGACGACCCGGCAATCGTTTCCGGTATCGGTCAGATTGGCGACCATCGAGTTATGATAATTGGCCACCAGAAAGGCCATGACACTGAAGAAAACATTTATCGTAATTTTGGCATGCCGCACCCTGAAGGCTACCGCAAATCCCTGCGCATGATGCGAACTGCTGAGCGTTTCGGTTTGCCGATCATTACTTTTATCGACACGCCGGGTGCTTTCCCGGGTATTGGCGCCGAAGAGCGCGGTCAGAGCGATGCAATTGCCAGAAATCTCGCTGAAATGTCGAGTATCAGGGTTCCGATTCTCTGTTTCGTTACAGGTGAAGGTGGTAGTGGCGGTGCTCTGGCCATTGGTATCGGCGACCGGGTTTTCATGTTTGAATTTTCTGTTTATTCGGTCATCTCGGCTGAGGGCTGTGCCGCCATTCTCTATAACGATCCGGCCCGAACCAGAGATGCGGCCAATGCTTTAAAACTCAGGGCCGGCAATCTTCTAGAGGCAGGCATCATCGATGACATACTTCCCGAGCCGATTGGGGGGGCGCATCGTAATCATCAGGCGGCTGCCGATGAAATCAGAAAGCAGATTGATAAACATCTGCCTACATTAATGGCAATGAAAGCCGATAAATTATTAGACGGACGCTACAGAAAGTTTCGCGGCATGGGAAGATTCGCCCGCGAAGAGGAGTTGGAACATGCCGAAAAGCAAGCCTAAAACAGGCGAAGTGACAGGTAAGGTTGAAAAACCGGTTGAAGTTAAAAATCACCCTGTTCATGAAGAGATCAAGGTAGCTTCGCCGCACCGTGAACAGAACGATGAAGACGTGGTCGATCATCAGGATGAGCGTGAAAAGCGCAAGGAAGAGTCTATCTTTGATGATTCGGTCAAGCTTTATCTGCAACAACTCACCAAGCTGAGCCTGGCCACCCATGACCAGGAAAAAGAATTTGCCCGGCGTATTCTTGAAGGCGACCCTGACGCCCGCGAGGCTTTGATAACCGCCAATCTGCGACTGGTGGTCAGTATTGCCAAAAAATATACCAATCGTGGCCTGCTCTTTCTTGACCTTATTCAAGAAGGCAACCTTGGCCTGCTGCGTTCAATAGACAAATTCGATTACACCATGGGTTACAAATTTTCGACCTATTCAACCTGGTGGATTCGTCAGGCGATTACGCGCGCCCTTGCCGAGCAGTCGCGAGTTATTCGTATTCCTGTACACATCATGGAAATTGTGAACAAAGTTCGCAAGCAGATTCGCATGTTTGTTCAGGAAAGAGGCCGCGAACCGAGCATGGAAGAATTGTCGGCCAAGGTCGATCTCCCTGTCGATAGAATTGAAGAGGTAGTGCGTCTCACCCAGGAACCAGTCTCACTCGAAATTTCCGTGGGAAACAAAGAAGATACCTCCCTCGAAAATTATATTTCAAATGATGATGCCGTCAGCCCTGAAGAGGCCGTCATTGATTCGCTGCTCCGTGATCAGATTGGCCGCATTCTCGAAACTCTCACCGAAAGAGAGCAGATCGTCGTTAAGCTGAGGTTTGGTCTTGATGACGGTACCCCTCGCTCGCTTGAAGAGATTGGCCGAATACTTGGGGTGACGCGTGAGCGGGTTCGCCAGGTTGAAGAAAAGGCCCTGAAAAAACTGCGCACCAATTCTTTGCCCAAGCTGCAAGAGTATTACAACCGCTAAATTGCGTTTTTGCATTAGCTGGCCAGCCAGTTTGTGGCTGAGCATATATCTTCTGTCGATAAATCTGAATGGCAAAACTGCGGTATTGCAAAATTACCAGAAAACACAAAAGGGACGCTGACGCGCCCCTTTTGTGAAAAAACTTCCGAGAATCAGTTGCCAGTACCAGCAGCGGGAGCGTCAACCGGAGCGGCGGCGGGAGCGGCAGCCGGAGCGTCCACTGGAGCAGCAGCCGGAGCGGCAGCGGGAGCGTCAACTGGAGCAGCGGCGGGGGTAACAGCCGGAGCATCAGCAGGAGCGGTTGAAGCGGCAGGAGCTACGGCAGGAGCTACGGCAGGAGCAGCAGCTGGCTTGGCGGGTTCTGCGCCACAACCGACGAGAGCCAGAGTTCCGCACAAAACAAGACCAAGAGCGATTTTTTTCATGAAAATTCTCCTTCAGATTGAACAAAGCTGACCGTATTAAAACGGTGCATGCCTGCCAAGTTACTGCAATTCTTTCTGAAAATCAAGTTTCTCGTTAATGGGGGTACACTAAAAGAAGTGAAAACAGCTTGTTATTCCCAGATTGTGAAGAGATCCTCGACGCCAGGAGGCGGCGGTTCAAGCGTCGTGGGTGCTGATTGAGGGTTACTTATGGCAGCCGGGTCACTGGCGGCTGCTTCGGGGTTTATTGAAGCGGTGAGGCCAGCATCAAACTGGGCAAGTTTTTCAAGTTCGGCAAGAGGGTCTTCGGGTTCGGCTGGTGCAGCTGCGGGCGCGGCGGCAACCATGGCAGGTTGTACGGGTAGAACACCCGAGGGCTTGAGCAGTTCTTTGAGGCCTGTTCCAAATGGTTTTTTGCTGGCCGTCTCAATAAAGCCTTTAAGAACCCTGATGCTCGCATCTGAAGGGAAAAGGGCCGCGAAGGTCGAAAAATAGTCAGTGAGCAGCCGAAACTCTTCATCGGAAAGCTTTTTAACGGCCTTTGCCATTCTTGCCGAGAGATCCATGTCGCGCTCGGTTTCAAGGCCCAGGCTTTTCAGGAGGGTGGTGTGAAAAGCCCATCGATAGCCCGTGGCTAAAGACGGTATTACCACAGGCCTTGCCTGCAGAAGTGGCAGGATCGACCATATTTCGGGGCGTGCCTGCTTGACCACGATTGCAAAACGACCGTTGCCAAAGCGCCTGGCAAGCGAATAGATGCGCTGTGCTTCATCGAGCAGTACATAGATTTTTCTGTGGGTTTCCCAGAGCGACTCTTCGGCGCCAGTTGCATCGCCGATTGGCGGTGGCTGAAAAGCGAAAGGAGCGCTGACCTTGCTGATGAGGTTCTCATCGGCTGCCAGTGAAGAAAAAACCCGTGCCTCATTGTTTAACAGCCAGAGCTTAAAAGGAGTCGTGATATCACTATTGACCTGCGCCATAAGGCTCGCAGGCAGAAAAACCAGAAGAACCAGTAAGATTCTGTTCAATTGCTACTCCTGAATCCCGGTCATCAGCAAACTATGGCTGACCTGTTGCTCAAAGTTCCAGAGGTTGCGGGTAACCGCGAATTCCTTGTTGGAAAAACTGAATTTATAGGTGGTCTGCCAGTCTGCCTGATGTATAACGCCTTCAGGGAGGTTGAACAGTGCCCGCCCTTTGAGAGAAAAGGTTTTCTGGCGCAGCTGGTCATCGGGTAACTTGACGCTGGCGGCGAAGATTATTTCGGCCAGACCCTTTTCAGAGTCAACTGACTTTAACATGCAGTTCCATAAGGAAGGTACCACCAGGTTGCCAAATTGCAGATCTTTTTTTATCTGGCGTTTTTCCGAAATTTTCCAGTCGCCCGCAGGAAAGGTCAGAAAAAAAGGAATACCCCGGCCCGTTTCGGCTGGTGCTCCTTTTATTTCTCCGGTTTCCCTGATATATCTGCGAAAAGTGGAATTCTGGTCACCGATATCGAGAATAAAGGCGTTCTGCTGAAAATCGATGGCTTTGACCTTGAAGCTGGTTGCCGGCACGGCTACAGTTCTGGTGGAAGTGCTGGTGAAAGCTGATGATTTTGAGGTGCACTGCTGAGTGTACTGATATGAATAGGTTGCCCCTTTTCTGAAGGCATATTTTATCTCAACTGCCCGGGCCGCACCGGGCAGCGCAAGTATCAGCAGCAGTATCAACAGCTTGTTAAACCTGTTCACTTCCATCTCCGTTTTCATCTTGTCGGTCGTTCTCATCTATATCTGGCTGCTGATCAAGCTCCTGCCCGTCAGTTTGCCCGGTATTATTCTCTTCGACAGGGGCCGCGGAGTTTGCGTTCTCAAATGGCAGGTCTTCAGTTCTGACATGTTCGGGCGTTCGTGGGCGGCGGTCGTTGTCCCGGGGTTGCCTTTTTTCGGTTCTTTCCATGACCGGTTCGATTTTGAACGATTCGACATCAAAATTGTTGACCGGTTTAAGAATGAGTTTTCTTTGCAACTGGTTCTCAAGCTCACGAATATCACGGTTCTCACGGCCCCGAAGTTGATCGAGAACTAACTTATGGGCATTGACAATCAACTTCTCGGTCTGGTAGCGCTTTGCTTCATCAAAAAGACTCGAACGGATCTGGTTGACCACCGTTTGCGTTGATAGCGTTTTGCCACTGCCCTGGCAGCAGGGGCATGGGCCTTTGCGGATTTCGTCGAGACTGGCTGAGGTTCTGCGCCTGGTCATCTGAACCAGGCCAAGTTCAGAAAATTCAAGAATATTCGGCTTGTTTCGGTCGCCCTTGAACCCTTCGCGCAGTGCTTTGAGAACCTGGGCACGGTGGGTTGGGGCTTCCATATCGATAAAGTCTATAATGATCATGCCGGCAAGGTTACGCAATCTTATCTGCCGGGCAATTTCTTTTGCGGCTTCGAGATTAACTTTGAAAACGGTTTCTTCGAGATCAGAACCGCCCGAAAACCGCCCGCTGTTAACGTCTATGCAATACATGGCCTCGGTTTTATCGATAAAGATGTAACTGCCTGAATCAAGCCATATCTTGCGTGCCAGCGCCCGCTCTATTTCTTTCTCTACACCGTATTTTTCAAAAATTGGCGTTCTGTCGCGATAAAGCTCGAGAGAGGCTCGCTGCAGCGGCGAAAGAAACTCGCAATCTTCGATGATTGTCCGGTAAGCTTCCTCTGAATCGATGATCATTTCCTCGATATCGTCGGTGAAAAAATCCCGGGCAACTTTCATTGGCAGAGGAATATCCCGGTGCAACATTGTACGGGGGGGGGTCCGGTTGATCTTGCCTTCAACTTTGCGCCACATTTTGATCAGCAGATCAAGGTCGGCTTTGAGAACATTCTCTTCAAGGCCCTCAGAGGCAGTTCTGAAAACTACACCGCCACCTTTGGGTACGATGCGGCGACCAATGTTGCGAAGTCGGTCGCGCTCGCGATCCTGGTTTATTTTGCGCGAAACGCCGACATGATCGACCTTGGGCATGTAAACCAGATATCTTCCCGGAAAGGAAATCGTCATGGTCGAACGTGGCCCTTTGGTGGGCGTGGGTTCCTTGAGTATCTGCAAGATTACTTCCTGACCGACCTTGAGGGTGTCCTGGATCGGGCTGCGGAAGATGTCACGCAGATCTTCGTCGTCATTGCTTTCGACGCCTGTCAGGGTGAGATAAGCGTCTTTGTGGATTCCGATATCGACGAATGCACTCTGGGTGCCGGCCACCACGTTGGCGACCCGGCCTTTGTAGATGCAGCCCACAATTTTCTCACTATCCTGAATTTCATAAAATAATTCGACCAGTTTGCCGTTTTCGACAACGGCGGCTCTGGATTCATCAAGACCGATATTAACTAAAATTTTCCTTTTCAATCAGCAGAAATCTCCTGTTTCTGAATAAATTCAACGAGGGCAATTCTCTCAATGAGCTTGAGATGATCTTTTCGTTCGGCGAGGTGACTGGCGAGTGCGGTTACAATTTTTGAAACCGATGGCACATCAGCCTGCCCCTGAACGAATTGAGCTTCTAGAACAGTATCGTTGCCATTTTTAACGCTGGTAACCCCAACTACGGCATCTTTAAGGCAATACTTGCGGTTCTGGCCCTTGCGTTCGACTTCGAAGGCAGAAGTGCCATCAAGAAGGTAATCGCGGGCCAGGCTTGCAGATGCTCCGTCTGAAAAGGTCAGCCGATAAGTCAGCTGTTCGCCGAAATTGCCGTTTTTCTTTTCGATGAAGGGTGAGGTAACCCGCAAAACTTGCATACCGTGCGGGAACTCCCGATTCAAAGCCTCTTGCAGCCAGGCATTGTCAATGGGTCGGGTCAGATTCAGCACGAAATATTCACAGAAGCTGGCGTGCCCGAGCGGCAACGGTGGCCCGAAACTGATTTTTGGCCGCACATGGCAGCCCTGGGTAACGGCATAGGGCAGCTGCAATCTTCTCAGAGCCTTGCAGATGACATCAATGGTGTCGAGGTGCGCGATATAGCGTGCCTGACAGGTTTTGCTGTAATCGACTCTGACTTTTACTTCGGTTGAGGCGTTGTCCTGGTTCATGACTGACCCCCGGTCGCGGCCTGGGCCGCGAGCTGAAATTCTTTTTCGAGGTAGGCGCGTGGCACCTGAAAGTCAATGAAATCCCAGGGGAGCACTTCGCTGGTTGGGCGGCTGCGCAGATAGTCGGCAGCTTGCAGGCCGGTATCGACAAAGGCTTTTTCCCATTTTTCGCGTGAAAAATGCTCATGCCAGCCGTCGAACTTGCAGCCGTTTTTGAAAGCCGCTTCAATAAGCGCTCCAACTCTTTCGTCGCCGCGAGAGAGCACCGATTCAAGAAGGCACAGATACTCTTCGCGCCATGAAACCCGGCTACTGCCGCGCTCCAGGCCTCGGCAGACGATCTGGCGTCGGCGCTTCAGTTCGCCCATGTCGGCCTGTTCAGCCCATTGAAACGGCGTGAACGGTTTCGGCACAAACCCTGACAGGCTGATGGAAATCTGTTTGCGGGGCTTGGTGGTGCGGCCGATGTCTTCGAGTCGTTTAACGAGGGTTACGATGCCCTCGATATCTTCGTCGGTTTCGAAGGGCAGGCCCATCATGAAATAAAGCTTGACGGTGCGGTAGTCAGAACCGCCGGTGGCCTTCATGACACTGATAATATCTTCTTCGGTCACATTCTTGTTGATGACGTCGCGCAGCCTCTGGGTGCCGGCCTCGGGTGCGAATGTCAGCCCGCCTTTGCGAATGTGCGGGGTCGAGTCGAGCAGGGCGATCGTGTGGTCGTTCATGCGCATCGAGGGAATCGAGATGCTTTGTTCGGGGTAGAGCTTTGCCTTGTCAAGACCACGAACCAGCTCATTTAATCGACAATAATCAGAAGTAGATAATGACAGCAGCCCGAGAGATTCTTCGCCGGTATTCTGCAGCAGTTCAGTTGCGTATCTGATCAGGTCTTCGACTGGTCGCTCTCGCTTCGGGCGGTAATAAAAACCGGCATTGCAGAAGCGGCAGCCCTTCATGCAGCCACGAAAAATTTCGAGCGGCGCACGGTTGTGAATTGCCTGAACATTTGGAATAACCATTTTAAGGGGCGGCGTACTCGCGGCAAAACCTTTGAATACGCGGCGACGAACTTTGCCGGGAAACTCCGGAACCCAAACGCCTTCGAGATTTTTGAGATCGCCTCTGATTTCTGAGTGGGTGGCACCAGCCTGTCGGGCGGCAATCAAGCGGTCACAAATTTCGGTAATCACTTCTTCGCCATCACCGATGACAACCGCATCCATAAACCGCGCAACCGGCATCGGATTCGAGGCAGAGGGGCCACCGGCAATTACCAGCGGGCCTTTTTGCCGGTCTTTCCAGTGCAGCGGTATTCCGGCGAGGTCTAGAATGTTCAGGACGTTGGTGAAGGTCATTTCATAGGGCAGGGTTATAAATATTACATCGAATTCGCTCAGCGGCAGACCTGATTCAAGGCCATACAGCGGCAGACCTCGCCGTCGCAGCAGCGCTTCAAAGTCTGGCCATGGCGAAAACGCCCGTTCGGCAACGATATCGGGCCGGCGATTCAGGGTTTCGTAGAAAATCTTGATGGCCAGGTTTGACATGCCAAGTTCGTAAAGATCAGGAAAAACCAGGCAGGCACGCAATGCCGGCGCTGTTTTTGCCGGTGCCTGGTTGACTTCGCCGCCGAGGTAACGTGCTGGTTTTTCGATTTCGAGGAGTTCCCAGTGGGAGATGTTTTCTATTATATTTTTCATTTTTTCCGATTCGGTGTGTTTTGTTTATTAAGGGTGAATACCAGATCGAGGTCGCGCCCGGCAAATTCGGTGTCTGGTGATACTGCGCTTTCTGGGACTGCCAGAATTGTGGCGATTTCTTTCTGTAGATCGCTGAGCAGGCGGTCAGCCTCATCGCGTGTCATGTTCAGGCGATTGCCAAGCACGGCAAGACGGACTTTCTCGCCAGGGGACATTTTTTTTCGGGACGGAGCAACATTGCGCAGCAGTCTCAAATTATTTATCCAGCAATCTTTCTTCGGCCTGTTTGGCCTTTTTTGATGCGTAGGTATTGGTAGGATCAATGGCAAGCCCGGCGTTATAAGCGGCCAGAGCCGATGCATACTCGCCGCGACCGGCGTAGATGTCGCCAAGGTTGATGAAGGCGTCAACGTGGTTGGGCATCAGTTCTGTGGCGCGCTTGTAATTGAGAATCGCATGGTCAAGAAGACCGCGACGATGGTAGGCCACCCCCAGCTGGTAGTGCACTTTGCCGTTTTTGTCATCGATTCTTGATGCGGCTTCGAATTCTTTCAGTGACGCATCAAGTTGCCCTTCGAGCAGATAAAGCTCGCCAAGAGCTATCAAGACACGCACATCGCCCTTATCTTTGCTCTGATAGGCCCGAAAATGCCTGATGGCATCTTTGTTTTGCCCTTTTTTTTGTGCTATGCGCCCCAGAGCGAAACGTGCCTTCAGGTGAAACGGTTCATAGCGGGTGCAGAGGTTGAACATTTCGACTGCATCGTTTTCGCGATTCATGTCGAGCAGAAAAATTGCCAGATTGTAATAGGTCTCTGCATAGGACGGGGCAAGTTCGAGTGCGCGTTTCCAGCATCTGATCGCGTCATCGACCCGGCCTTTTTTGTAGTAGGCAAGACCGAGATTATGATGCGCATCAACAAACAACGGTTCCATTTTAAGGGTTTTCAGCAGATGTTTCTCGGCGGTATCGATTTTGCCGTATTGCCCGGCAAGAGTGCCATACATGTATTCGTCGAGAACCTTTTCTGATACTTCGCGTTTAAGTTTGCCGGTGACTACTTTTGCCTTAGGTAAAAGCTCTGAAACCGGAATGTTTTTAGTTGATTCCGAGAGTTTTACGCTTTTGCTGCTGCGGCGTTCGGTTTTATTGCGGCAACCAGTCTGAAAACTGACTACCGCGAGGGCAAGCAGAATGCAGACAAAAAGTCTGATGTGGCGGGTATTCAATGTTGCGCTCCTGATTCTATTTGTGCATTAACCGATCTATTTTAACACAGTGTTCTCTGCTTGCCAAGGCACGGCGGTTGACTGTTTCTGCCGACGAATATGAATTATCCGGTGATTGCCTGAATCAAGCAGGAAAATGTATTTTTCGGTTACCGCGATGTCTGATGGGCGACGAAGCCCGCTGCCGTCAGATGCCCGGTCAATGCAGGTCAGCCTGACCCCCTTTGGGGTGTAGAGGCCCATTTCGTTGGTGCTGTCATCGCAGACCAGAATAAGGCCATCAGGGTCCACCGCGACACCGGTCGGGGTCTTGAGGTGATCGACCATTTCGCCGATGAATGACCCGAGGCGGTCGAAGATCGCGATTCGCCCCTTGCCCCGGTCGGCAATGAAGATCTCGCCATGCTGGTTTACATCGACCTGGGTTGGGTCTTTAAGGTGCAGAAGGCTGAACCCGAAGCCGCCAACTTCAAAAAGACGTTCGCCGTTTGCAGAAATCTTCATAACCTTGTCGGCCCGCCCATCGACCAGCCAGATATTACTTTCGAAATCAACCTTGATACCACGGGGGCGGTCGAGCTGGTTGCGCCGGTTATCATCTTTAGGGAAAAGGTTGCCGCGGTAACTGCGGTAGGCGTCGAAAATGCAGGCCCGTCGATTGTTCTGGTCGGAAACATAAAAATTCGAAAAGCCGCCCGCAGCAACATCATACGGTTCATCTAGGCTGTCTTCACGCTCTTCGCTGCGGTCTCCGAACGAAAGACCAAAGCCACCGTGCACCGAAACCTGTCTGCCCTTGTCGGAAAGCCTGATAATACGGTCGTTGCCGGTGTCAGCCACGAGAATCTCGCTTCGGCTTGAGTCGAAGTCGATGCCCATAGGGTTGTTGAACTGTCGCTCGCCGTTTCCCCGACTGCCTGTTTCGCTTTCGGGAGTCATGGTGATATTAAAAAGCTCGACAATGCCGCTGCGCCCATTAACTTTGCCAGCCGGTATGGAAATTTTGTATGTTCCGGCTTTCATGGAACCAGGGCCCCAGAGCGGGTCAACCTGTTTGCGCCCGGCAACCGTTGACAAGATTGTCACACAGCCGTCTATGGGCAGATGAAACTTGAAATCGGCGCTGTCAGAGGCTATTGCCAGTTTCACCCACATTTTTTCTGTGTCTGGCTGGCTGAAGAGCGGGCCGGCCAGACTGAATACCAGAGCCAGAACTGCGGCAAAGGTAATTGGTTTATTCATGGGGTTTTACCTCGTGAAAAATTTGAATGAGCTGGCTGATTGCGTCAAGATTGCGTGGCCCGGGCCTGACAAAGATATCCTGATCGAGCGCCTTGATGCGGTTGTTTTTGACGGCCCTGATCGAAGCCCAGCCCGGGCGCTGGCGAATTTTGGCAAGATCGGGAAGCGGGTAGGCAACCAGAATTACCTCGGGATTGCCGCTTATTACCCCTTCACTGCTGACCACCGGAAAATCACCTGAGCCGGTGACGATATTGGTGCCACCGGCTCTGGCAATCAGTTCGCCGATAAAACTGCCCTGACCAGCAGCTTGGGCCGGGGTGTCCCAGATTTCGAAGTAGACGGCCACCGGCAAGGCGGCTTTTTTAAGATCCAGTTGCCGAAGCTTGGTTTCCCAGTCGCGAACAAAGACTTCGCCCTTCCCGGGTGCACCCAGCAGCCTGGCAAGTTCAGCAGCAACTGTTGGCAGGTGCTCAAGGCGCGTGGTGACAAAATTGATATATTTCAGACCCAGCTGCTGAAACAATGGTTCGTATTTGCGATGCATATTATTTGCGTCAACCAGCAGCGTTGGGCGCAACGAGACGATTCTTTCGATGTTCAGTTCGAGACCGCCAACCTTGGTAACAGCAGCTGCTTCGACCGGAAAATTGCAGAAATCCGAGACACCCACCACATCGGTGCCGAAGCCCAGCGAAAAAAGCAACTCGGTTTGCGATGGCACCAGCGCAATAATGCGATTCTCTGCGGCCGGCAGTGCCGAGAGACAGGTCAAAAATACCAGCATAAGATAAATAATTCGCCTGGGCATCAATCGTTACCTGCCTTTTTTCGTTTCTGATAAAACTGATGTCTGAGACGATTGTGTTCGTTAATCGTGCTCGAAAAATTATGGCCCCGCTTGCCATCTGAAACAAAGAAAAGATAGTCTGAAACCGCCGGGGCAGCTACTGCCGCCAAGGCAGATGTTCCGAAGTTGGCAATCGGTGTGGGGGGCAGACCTGGATACAGATAGGTATTGTATGGCGAATCAATTTTAAGGTCTTCGAAAAGAATACGGTTTTTATGTGAACCGAGAGCGTAGAGAACCGTTGCGCATGATTCAAGCTTCATCTGCCTGGTCAGACGGTTATAAAAAACCGAGGCAATGAGAGGGCGCTCGTCTGCCAGAGCCGCCTCTTCTTCAATTATCGAGGCAAGAATGCAGCCCTGGTATTGCGTTAATCCAGCGGGCAGGGGGGTAACGAAGATTCGGTCAATCTGATGTTTCATAAGGCGCAGCATGCGCTCAGCTGCCTGAGGGGCCGGAGTTGGCCTGTTAAAATAGTAGGTGTCAGGAAAAACAAGGCCTTCTGGAGCTGGAATCAGGTTCCAGGTGCTAAAAACTTTGCCGATCAGACCCGGGTCTGAGACTGCTTCGATGAATGCTGCTGCCGTGCAGATGCCAGATTCTTCAAGGATCGCTGCCACCTGTTTGATAGTCAGACCTTCGGGAATCGTCACGGAAACGGTTTGCAGACTGCCTCGCAGCAGTTTGAATATGACTTCGTTAAGAGTTTCGTTGCCTGAAAAACTATATTGCCCAGGTTTGAGGCGCTGGTCAACCGCGAGAAATCTGATATAAAGTCTGAATAACAGCGCGCTGCGCACAATGCTTTTTTCTTTTAGCAGGGTTGCAATCTGCCGTGTATTGACGCCGGGTTGCACAAAAAGCTCTGTCTTTTGGCCACTGGCTGGTGGGCTTGCCATTTCTGTGATCCAGAGGTAGGCTCCTGATGCGAAGCCAGCCAGGCCCAGAAAAGCAAAAAACACCACGAGAATCAAATATTTCAGGATTTTCACGGTGTTTCTCGGAAAGCTTATTCAGGTTTTTTCTTGAAGTTCAGTATGGTGTTGCGACTGTTGTCGAGAACGTAGATTTCTTCTGGGGATTTGGCAATAACACCTGTCGGGTAGAGAAAACTGCCGGGCTGGTTGCCAAAATCACCAAGTTTAGAGATGAATTTGCCGGTTGAAGAGAGAATAACCACCGGAACTTCGCCAAGGTCAAGGATGTATAGATTACCATCCTTGTCGATGTGCATGCCGGACGGCCCTTTCATTTCTTCGTATTCGCCCTTGTCTTTGAATTCAGCTACGAATTTACCTTCCATGTCAAGCTTAACAACGCGCCTGCCACCGAAATCAGAGATAAACAGAAAATTATCGTGAATCATGATGGAAGTCGGGAAAACCAAGGCTGCTTTGCCTGAGCCGCCGATAGTGGCAAGAAAATTGCCGCTCGCATCATATTTGTAGATTTCAGGGATTTTGGACATAATGACGTAAGCATCACCAGATCGGTCAATTGCTACGTCCATGGGGTATTTCATTTTGCTGGTAACCTTCATGTTAGGTGTACCAGCGGCGTCGAATCTGACAATTTTGTTGCCGCGCTGGTCGCAAACCCATATATCATCAGTCAGGTGATTAACACCCAGCCCGGCGACACTCTGCAGCTTATAGCCTTCACGACCAGATTCACCAGCAGTCATGATCGAATTACCATCAGTTGATAAAACCTGAATGCGAGTATTGCCGCCATCAGCAAGCACCAGATTGCCATTTTTGTTCAAATCAATATCTGTGGCGCTCAAAAACTCCCCGCGGTTCGATCCGGATTTTCCGAATTCCCGGTCATACTGAAACTTGTCAGGAACGCAACCAGTTGCAGAGGCAACCGCAAACAGCATCAGCAAAGCAGTCTTTTTATTGAGCATAGAAACCCCAAGTATCCATTTTGTAACTAGTTGATATAATAATGCAAAAAGAATTGTTTTGCAAAATATTTCTCTGGTGGTATAATCTAAGTGAGCTTATGAAAAAAATTAATTCAGGTTTTACTCTTATTGAATTGATGATTGTCATTGCCATTATTGGCATTCTGGCAGCCATTGCGTTGCCGCATTTTCAAAGGGTTCGTGATCGCGCCCGCGAAAGCAAATGTTTTGAATTCAGTTCTCTTCTAAGCCGTACGGCTGAGCTATATAACATCGAAAAGAAGCAGTACCCTGAATCAGTTGAAGATCTGGCTTCGCTCCTCAGTGGCGAACGCATGCCAATATGCCCCTCAAAAGGCAAGTATGAATGGGTAAAGGGCACCGAAGAGGGCCTGCCAAACGGCAAAAAGGTATTATGCACCGTTCATGGTTGTGCCAGCGCTACCTGGGGCGGTTGATTCTCAGGCAAAACGCCAGTTAAAATTCGCAACAAAAAAGCGGCCGTTTATCGGCCGCTTTTTTGTTGTTCTATTAACCTTTGTTCAGTTTTGAATGAGCTTTTCAATGCGGGTCAGAGGCAGCGAAAGATCAACATGACCGTCTTCAGCGGCCGGTTCGCTGCCATTGACCAGAAATTTAACCCTTGCTTTCGGGTCAAGTTCGGTCAGTGAATTTACCAGAGAATAAACAGCCAGAATCTGTTCGGTTGGCCCAAAAACCCTGAGATCAGCAAATTCCCGGCTTAGATCGACAATAAAAGTGCCTGAATCGAAGTACAAACCCCGCAGTTTAATTTCACGGGGCAGCAGCTGATACATTGTTCCGGTAACGGGCCCTTCGAGAAGGGTTTCAATGATCTGACGTGCCTGGGCGATTAGCATGGTTTTCTTGCGCACCCGGCGCAACTCTGAAGTCAGAAGATCCTTTCCCTTAACTCCGAAATAGATGCGCAGATCCTGGGCCTCTTCTTGCGGAATCAACTCATTGGCAGCGGCGAGATCGTCGTTGATGGCAGCCGAAGCGCCTTCTGGGGCAGCCTGGGCAGTGGTTGTCTCTTTCCCGCTGCTGATTTCGGGCAGAATTTTTCTGACGAACAGAAAATAGCCTGAAACAATCAGCCCAAGAATGATGAAACCCATAAGAATGAAGAGAATCTTTTCCTGATTATGTCTCGATGGTTTTTTTGCGGCCATTTCAGTCTCCCCGGGGCAACCCCGTTATTTAATTACGATACCGTTGAAGAAATCAACGACAGCGTTGGCAATCGATTGAGCAACCGCCTGTTGATACTTGTCGCTGATCAGGTTTTTACCTTCGGTTTTATCTGATAACATGCCAACTTCAACCATTACCGCCGGGTTCATGATGAATTTGAGCGGCAGCAGCGGCAAAGCCTTCACTCCGCGACTATCGACCCTCAGGTGCTGCACCAGTCGCTCATTCACCTTTTTGGCCACAAACATTGCCAGGTCAAACCTGGTGCTGCGCAGCCATTCGGAAAATGCGGCATCATGCTGGGCACCCTGCGCGTCTTTGTTCACAAAATAGCCTTCCGGGGCAAAGTAATAACAGGCAACCCCTGCTTTTAAAGGATCGGCTGAACCACTGGTGTGCAGAGAAATGTAAAGATCGCCACCATGCCGGTTTGCAAAGCTGACGCGCTGCGATTGCGGCAGGTCAACGTCGGAGGTTCTGGTCATAACCGCCTTGAAGCCAATCTCTTCGAGCCTTGATTTAAGGTGCCTGGCAACCGCGAGGTTGACCTGCTTTTCTTCGGGGCGCCCTGAAAAGACGAAGCCATTGTCACTGCCGCCATGACCCGGGTCGATGACCACAGTGCGACCGGCAAATGATTCGTCATTAAGCTTTGCCGAAACAACTTCAATGTTAATTTCCGGAGCTGATTCGGCCTTTGGGGCTGCGGCAACTGCCGGAACTGCCGGAACCGCCGGAACTGTTTTTGTAACGACCGGTGACGAACTTGCTGCGGTCAGCTGCGCCGGGGCAGTGGCAATCAGAGCTGTGGCGGTGGCGACCGGCAGCAGGTTCGGAGGGCACGGAATACTGACGATCATGCGGAATGGCGTGGCGACCGTTTCAATCGTTGGCGCTTTTTCTTTCTGGGGGAGAACAAAATTCAGAATCAGCCCTTTGCGGTCAGCGCCACTGTTAATTTCAAGGCGGTTGACATCGCGGCCGCCCGGGTTGGTGCGCTTGGTTGGGATAAGGTTTCGACACCCGACAATCGTCAGACGGTAGGTTCCATCTTTGAACTCGGTGCGATAGGTCACCGGAGCACTGAATTCAAGAACCACACGGGTGTGATCTTCTCTTGAGCTGTGCCTGAGGGCAAGAAGCACCGCTTCGGAAGAATCTTCGACCGAAATGACCGGTGGCTTTTCCTGCTGAGTTTGAGGCTGCATCGGTTGGGCAAAAGGCACTGGAGTCGGCACCGGCGCGGGTGTCTGGGCAATCGGAACCATTATTGCCGGTGGCGACTGACGTTCTGGGGTGGTACTCTGCATGGAATTTGGCGGTATGACCGGAACAACATTGGTCGTCCCTTGAAAGAGTCTTTGCAGGGCGGCAGCGGGTACCATGATCTGTCCATCCTGCATTCTGGGAGCTGCCGGTAGAGCTACTTCCTTGTCATCCACCAGAGCAATCGGATCGTTGAGGCGTAGTTTGACTGATTTAAGGCCTTTGCGCATTACCAGCATTTTCTGAACTGGAAACCATAAATGCGCAATTCCCTGCGATTCGGCGAAGCTTCGGGCGCTGATGTAACCATCCTGAGCCGTGGCTATGATGGTCATGCCGAAAAAGAAAAGAAGCATACCGGCTAAACTCAGTTTCTGAGCAGAACGAATAGTATTAAAAGACATCAGAAGCGGCCTCCAAGTTCACGTTCCGTATCACGCTTTGCATCGTTTTTGGCGATTGAATCACGCTTGTCGTATTTGGTTTTGCCTTTTACGAGAGCTATTTCAACCTTAACCTTGCCTTCTTTAAAATAGATTCTCAATGGCACAATGCTCATTCCAGAAGTCTTGACCTTGTAACCCCATTTGATAATTTCTTTTTTGTGCGCCAGCAGTCGCCTTTTGCGTTCTGGTTCATGATCTAGCCGGTTCGAAAAAGAGTTTGAACCGATGTGCATATCATAAAGCCACAACTGGCCATCGACTTCTTCGGCATAAGAATCTTTGAGGTTGACTCTACCTTCGCGACAGGGGCGTAACTCAGAACCGACCAGTGAAATTCCTGCCTCGAGTTTTTCGATGATGAAATAATCAAAGTGCGCTTTGCGGTTCGCCGCAATCACCTTGACGCCTTCAGCGGAATGTTTTTTTGAATTCAATCAGGTCACCTGCTTTCACGCCCGGGCCGAATTCGCGTCTGATAAGCGCCCAGCTAGTGTTTTTATAAACTTTGGTAAGAAGAAGATCGGCTGAAGGCCGGTCAGGAGCTCTGCCGATCTGTTTGCCGTCATCAGGGTCGAGCAGCGGTTCGCCTGCATTGAAGGCCCGCAGATCAAGGCTGTATTCATCAGAAAGATTCAGGCCTTCTTCCAGGCCCATGTTGATGATTACCTGACCGTTCAACCTTTTGACAACTTTGCCAGGTGCCGAAACTTCGTGATTAGAGCTGATTACAAATTTTTCGGCAAGGGCTGCAAACTCTGGTTCAGCAGCAAAACGATGGCGTTGTTCGGCAATCAATGGCAATGCAACATAGCCCATATCGACTTGCAGCATCCGTTCAATACCTTCCTTGAAATGTTCAATACCAACATCGCGTTTGCTGATCAGGTCTCGATAAAACTTGATGCTCGCCTGATGCTCGCCTTTATCCCAGAGGATTCTGGCCAGTTGCACCAGATATTTGTGATTGCCGGGGTAGAGATCAACCGCCGTACGAATTTCGACCTCGGCGCCATCCCAGTGGCCCTTGTCGAGCAGATTTAAACCGCGCTCGAAGGCTTCGCGGGCCTCTTTGGTCTTTTGCGAGACGCGCAGCATCTGGGTGTAGGCCGGGTACTCGTTGTTCTGAACTTTCAGGGCATCCCGACGGTTTTTTATCAGCTTGTTCAGGCGCTCGACTTCTTCCCAGTGGAAGATGGCATCTTCGAGACGCCCCTGTTCGTGATAAAGCTTGCCAAGCCAGTAATGCGCCTTGAGAAGGTTGGGTTCCTGACGCAGGGCTTCAATAAAGCTATCTTCGGCTTTGTTGAAATTGCCGTAACGATAATGACTGTAACCCTCTTCATAGGCATTCAGAGCACTGTCGTATGAACCCGGTGCCGAAAAAGCACGCAGACGTTCGGGGGTAGGAGTCTGCAGGGGCGCAGCGGTCAGTGGGGTGCCCAAGGCTATCAGCAGCCATATAGCTGCCGCCCCTCGGGTTTGCATATTGTTCAGCATGCCAGGCATCTCCGTCTGATGAAAAGGTTTACCATCAAACTTATCGGCATAAATTGGGCGGTGTCTGAGTGCCGCTTCAGTCTCCGGAAAGATATTGCAGCGGGTTTATGTAACGGCCGGCTACTGCCACCGAAAAATGCAGATGCGGGCCGGTCGCACGACCGGATGACCCCACCGTGCCGAGCAATTGCCCGGGCCTGACCTTGTCGCCCTTGCGGCAACTGATTTTGTTAAGATGCCCAAAATAAAGAACCTTGCCAGCGCGGGTTTTAATCTTGACCATTCTGCCCATAAGGCCTGCGCGGCCGGCGCTGACAACTATGCCATCAGCTGGAGAAAGAATGCCTGTGCCCTTTCTGGCCCTGATATCGATGCCATTGTGAAAGGAATGGCGACGGGTTACCGGGTGACGACGCATGCCATAACCAGAAGAAATAGAACCGCTGACCGGCCAGAGCTTTTTGCTCTGGCTCTGCACGCTGGTAACTTTGACGATGCGAAAAGATTTTTTGCCTGCTGGTTCTTCAATATCGCTTATGCAGGCACCAATGAATTGTTGCAGATGCGCCAGTTGCTGGCTGGCATCGGCGAGCAGTTCGCGGCAGACAGTGAATGGTTTGACCGACTCTTTTTCTGGCAGAATCAGATCACCAGTCAGATGCAGTTCGCTGCAGCTTTGCACTGGAACGTTCCATTGCAGGAGCAGCAGGCCGAGAACCATAAGGGAAAAACGTACGTACGAAGACAGTTTTGTGTGTCGTTTCTGAGTCATCAGGCTTTAATCGTTGCTTTTACTGGCCGAACCCTTGTAATTAGGGTTGATCAGGCTGAGAAATTCACGATTGTCTTTGGTCTGTGAGATACCCTTGACGAGCATTTCCACGACTTCCTGGGAACTCTTGTCTTCGAAGGCCCGGCGAAGAATAATAACCTTTTTGAGGTCTTCGGCATCCATGAGCAATTCTTCTTTGCGGGTGCCAGACATCTTGACATCAATGCACGGGAAGATGCGCTTGTTGAAAAGTTTGCGGTCAAGGTGAAGTTCCATGTTGCCGGTGCCCTTGAATTCTTCAAAAATAACTTCGTCCATTTTGGAACCGGTATCGATAAGGGCTGTTGCAATAACCGTCAGACTGCCGCCATGTTCAATTTTTCGGGCGGCGCCAAGAAATCTCTTGGGTTTGTGGAGCGCGAACGGGTTAACGCCACCAGAAAGCGTCTGCCCGGCAGAAGGCATGGAAATGTTGTAGGCCCTTGCCAGTCGGGTGATTGAATCGAGAAGAATAACCACGTCCCGGCCAAGTTCTACGTGGCGCTTGGCTTTTTCGAGCAGCAGTTCAGAAACCTTGATATGGTTTGTGATATGTTCGTCAAAGGTGGAAGCCTGCACTTCGGCATCGACCGAGCGGCGCATGTCAGTAACTTCTTCGGGGCGCTCGTCGATAAGCAGAATAAGCATCAGCACTTCAGGATGATTGGCAATAATCGCGTTCGCAAGCTGCTTGAGCAATGTTGTTTTGCCGGCCTTGGGCGGAGCGACGATCAGGCCGCGCTGGCCCTTGCCGATCGGGCAGACCAGGTCAAAAACGCGGGTCGAAATGTCTTCTTCGCTGGTTTCAAGTCTGAAGCGGTCAGTCGGGAAAACAGGAATGCCGTCTTCAAAGCTGACGCGCTGTCGCAGCCGTTCAAGACCAACACCGTTAACTGCTTCAATGCGCAGCAGCGCGTGATAGCTTTCGTCGTCTTTGGGGAGCCGAACCTGAGCAACGATGGTGTCGCCGCACAGCAGCCCATAACGTTTAATCTGCGAGGGAGAAACGTAAACGTCATCATCATTCTGAACATAGCTTCTGGTTCTGATAAAACCAAAGCCTTCGGGCAAAATTTCAAGAACGCCTTCTGAAAGGGTAAGCCCTTCAGCGGCCAGCTGCTCTTTCAGGATCGCACGAATGAGATCCTGCTTTCTCATTTTTTCAGCACCCTCGATGTTCATTGCTTTTGAGACGGCCTTCAGATTTTTAATTGGCTCATCACAAAGCTGCAGATAAGTGAATATAGGATTTTCCACAATTGCTATCCTTTCGCGCAGTTACCGAGAAAATACCGGGAATCCGGTTGTTTAGCGAGGTCTTACCGGTGGCACCAGAGATTTTGAAAGTTGTGAGAACAATACATCGCCAATGCCGATCTGCATTGTTTTTGATCTTTCTTCGTCAAGCATGTCAGAAAAAATTTCCTCAGCTTGACCACCATGCACCAGCCCGGTTTTTTTAACAGTTTTTCGCATTTCTTTAAGCATCTGGTTCATAAAGATCGATTCGAAATCATTGCAGGCCTGTTTGAGCTTCTCGAGTTCTTTTTTCTTGGCTTCGGGAAGTTCTTTGCTGCGATTATTCACAAGATTCGGACCGATTGAAAAACTTTTCATGAATGATACCCCATTTCGCTTCTGACTTTCTTAAAGCTAGCCATTGCTTGATTTAAAGCAGATCGCCCGGAATCACGATGACTGCCAGATTCTTCGACCGCGACGTTAACCGTCTGGTTGGCCCCATTTAAGGCCTGATCATGATTGCCTGTTCTGGCAGGCTTGTTTTCTTCAACCGAAATTGATGCAACCGTCAAGGGAGCAACCTCACGCGGGGATTACCTGTCTGCTGTAAAAAATCAGAACGATGGGGGTACTAATACCATACCCTGATCTTAAATAGCAAGAAAAACCCGCAAATATTTTGCAGAAAATTAACCTTTCTACATTATTTTAAGCTCACCATGAAGGGCACCGGCTGCATTGATGGCCTGAAAAATCGCGATCAGATCTCTGGGTGTAGCACCAACAGCATTCAAAGCCGCAACCAGGTCATCGACGGTGGTCTCGCCCTGAACAGCAACCATGCTGGCCTGGGTTTGATTGCGGGCGGCGGCATTGCCGGCCTGAGTCTGGTCATCGACCGCTATTTTTATGCCATTGTGGGAAATGACCACCCGGCTGATTCGGACGTTATTGCCTACGATGACAGTTCCGGTGCGTTCGTTGATCACTACGCGGTTGGGTTCATCGATCTCGAGGGTCAGGTTATCGATGTTGGCCGCAAAGCTGACCGGGTCTTCAGACAGACTGCTTGGCACTCTGATTTCAATCTGGCCGGGATTACTGATATGTGCCCACCCGGCGCCATAACGCCGATCAATGGCTTCTTTGACCTTGCGGGTCAGAATTGAATCTTTTTCCTGCAGCAGAATGCTGAATTTGCCGCTTCTGGCAAACTGATCTTCAACGCCTCTTTCCATGATGGCACCCTTGGGAATGGCGCCGACCGTGAGATGGTTCTTTTGCCCCGACCGGGCCGCTGCGCCGCCTTGAGCACTTTCAAAGCCACCGATCGAAATCTGGCCCTGAGCAACGGCGTAAACCTGCCCATCGCCGCCCTTGAGAAGCGTTGGCAGCAGAACACCGCCCTGCAGGCTTTTGGCGTCACCCATCGAACTGATGGTAATATCGAGCGCTTCACCGGGGCGGCCGTATGAGGGCAGCATGCCGGTAACTATTACTGCTGCTGAGTTCTTGCTGACAATCTGCTGGGCATTGATTTCCATGCCCATATTCTGCAGCATGCCACGCATCATTTCAATGCTCATGGCGCTCTTGTCGCCAGTGCCATTCAGGCCAGTCACAAGACCGTAACCAATTACCTGGTATTCACGGTTGCCGCTCATGCGTGAAATATCCTTGATTCTTACCTGGGCCTGGCCATAAACCGCCGGCATCGACGGCGAAGCCAGCAGCAATATTGCCGCGCAGCAAGAGGTAAAAACTCTGATAACTGATGACCGGTTTGCTTCCATGCTTGTGTTCTTCCTGTTTTAATTGTCTGAAAAAATCAGGCTCCATTAGTACTATCGGCAGAACTCTGTGCAAACTTTATCTCAGTTGTTATTCGCAAGTTTGAGATTGCTTTCAATTTCTGCGGCCAGAGAATGTTTCTGCTGGTTTTTTGCCAGCACCAGCGCCCGATGTAATATGCCAGCCGCCTCATTTTTCTGACCATTTTCGAGATAGCCGGCTGCCAGAATCTGCATCAGCCATGGGTCGTTAAAATCGCTCAACTGGCAGGCAGTGGTCGCCGCCGAGATGATTTCGTCGGCCGATAAGGCTATGTTACCTGCAAAATGCAAGCCAAAGAGTCGGGAAAAAGCATCAATGTGCCCAAGTTTGCCGGCTTTGCGATAGTAATCGGCTGCCTCGCCAAACTGCCGAAATTTTTCGCTGGCCAGCCCAAGGCTATAAACTGGCAGCGGCGAATCTGGAAACAACCCCGCAACTTTTAAAAAAGCTGCCTGCGCTGCTGCGAAATTCTGCATCTGCATCAGACAGTTGCCCTCGCCAATCTGCAACAGCAGATCGCCTGGGCAGGCCTGCGCCGCCTGCTGATAAACCTGTATCGCCCTGTCGTATTGCCCCTGTTTAAAATGTAGGTTGGCAAGATTCCGCCAGGCCTGCGCCATGCCGGGGTCGATGCTGGTGGCCAGTTGATAAAACTGCATGGCCTGCTGCGCTTCGGCCGGGTTGGCAGCATGCAGCAGCCCAAGATTGTAGGCCGCTCTTGCAAATTCGGGGGCAATGGCAAGCGCCTGCAAAAACAGTTTTTCGGCTTCGGCGTTATTTTGAGAAGCAAATTGCAGCAGACCATAGTTATTAAGGGCGTCAATGTTAAAAGGGTTCAGCGCCAGAGAGTCTTTGAAATTTTTCCCGGCACGCGGTGGGTCGCCACGACACAGCATCGCCAGGCGATGCCGGGTTGCCCAGCACCAGGGTTGCCGGGCGGCGGCGGCCTGAGTCATGACGATACAGTTCTCAAGGTTGTGCCCCTCGTTGAGCCTGGCAAGTTCAGCTTTGAGCTTTTTCAAAAGCAGCTGATTGCCGGGTTGCAGCGTAAAAGGTTGCTGGCTCATGCTTTCGATGATGTGTTGTTGGTTGTCGATGGCATCCTGACTGGTAAAACCAAGAATAACCTGCATTTCGTCGAACGACGGAAACTGCAACGGCATTGCTTTTGATTTGGGCAGTGCGGTGCTTAGAGCAGAAAATATGGTTCTGGCGGCGAGATAATGACCTTTGAGCGTCAGGTGCACATGATCGTAGATGAGATCGCGGCCGATTATGCCGGTCTCGCTTTCTTCGATAAAGGCTTTTTCAATGTCAACCGCTGTGACTCGATTGATGCTGGCGAATGCCGCCGCCAAGTCGTTGAACTGCCCGGTCGTTCTCACTCTGAAACAATCATTCTCAAGCGCTTCCTTGAAACTGTTGATGGCTTTTTGCCGGTCGCCCATGCCCAGGGCGGCTTTGCCTTCAAGATAGCTCAGCAACGCGTGCCCGGTCAGGCGCTTTTTTAATGGTTCAAGCTGTTCTAAGGCTTTCTGATATGCGCCATTATCAATCTGAGCGCTTATTGTGGCGATCAGAGCGCGATCCGGTTCGTGCAGGTTTCTTTCGTCAGATGCAAAAGGCGGGCAATCCAGCTGATTGACCGGAACCCGGCACCAGATAACCGGAACTCCAGCTTTCCGGGCGTCGGTGAATATGTCTTGGAGGTTGGCCAGCCAGTTGTTCAGACAGACATCGATGGCGGCGCTGCCCGGCAAAATCAGGTTCTGCAGAAACATTTCAAGCCCTTTCCAGCCAGATGCAAGGCTTGGGGGCAAACGATCGCCTTTAAGAACCTGAATCAGGCGCAGCGAAGACGCCCAGATGCCGACCTGGGCAGCGGTTCGGCTCGCTGCAAGCCCTGATATGCCCGCCGGACCATAAGGCCCGATAAATTCATTGTGCCCGGCGAAAACTATTATGAGATCAGGCTGCAAGCCGGTTATTTCATGGGCGAATTCACGCAAAACCCAGCTGTTGATGGCTGGAATGCCAGTGTTGATGACCTCAGCGATCTTTGTCGGGCTGCCCTGATTGAGTGCTGCCTCAAGCTGCCGCGCCAATGAAAAGTCAGCAAGCTGCTCGCCCCGGGCCGCTGATTCGCCGAGTAAAAAAATGCGCAGCCGGCCCGCCGGTTTGCTGGCTGGCATTATTTCGGGCAATGGCCTGCGTGCCAGTCTGCCTGGAAAAAAACGCTTGCTCGCCTGATAGTTGGTGTGCAGATATTCGACCCCATCGCTGCCTTTGTCTTTGCAGAAAAGGTTGGTCGGGTAGCCGGCTCCGGCGAGAGTTGCCAGTAACTCAAGGGTTGCCAGAAAAATTGCCGGAATCACCAGAGCTATCAGAAAAAGTTTGACCGGCAGCCTCAGCAGTTTCAGCGTGACTTTCATGGCATCTGACTCAGAAAATAGTATACATGAATGGCCCGAGCGCCGAAGACTGAGCCAGTGTCAGAAGAATGCCCAGCGCCAGCAATGCAATGACGATCGGAAAAAGCCACCATTGTTTTTTTATCCAGAGGAAGCGTAATAATTCGTGTATCGATGCCAGTTTCGAGGTTCCGTTCAGATTATTCATTTTTTTCTCTCAGAATTGCTCGTTCAAATTGCCGGCAGATTCTTCGGGTTGCTCACGGTAGGTGCTGCTGCCGCTCTCAAACTTGAGTTTCAGCGGGGCACGCCCCGTCATTCTCAACAGCATGCCAATCGGAAAAATCGCCAGAAAGTAGAGTAGCCCAAGAATCAGTCGGGTGTTCACCCAGCCAAGGGCGTAACCAAACATTGACCAGACACGGCATGGCCAGAACAACAGCCCGGGCCGAACAAGTGCCGGAAAAACCAGCAACGCGGCGGCACATGCCGCTCCAATTCGTGTCGAGAGTTGCAGATGCCATGGCCAGAGCGCGAGCAACAGCATGACTGCGCCGACCAGCAGGCCGAAGTTTCGTAATTCTTTATCTGTGATGGTCGTATTTTTCATTTTCAATCAGGTGCGAATTCTTCAAGCCCAAGCCGGTCTTTGATTCCGGGGGGCTGGTTTTCTTTGCGCAGGTAGTAGTTTTCGAGAACCAGGCTGTCCATTTCGGTGCGCATAAAACATTTGTAGGCGTCGAGAGGCGTGCAGACTATCGGTTCACCTCTGACATTGAACGAGGTGTTGACGATGACGCCGCAGCCGGTTTTTTTTTCGAAAGCTTGTATCATCGCGTGGTAACGGGGGTTAGTTTCCCTGTGCACGCTCTGGATACGTGCCGAGCCATCAACATGCGTGATGGCAGGGATATCTGATTTTGGCACATTCAGCAGCTGCATGCCGGTCAGTTTTTTTTCGGCCTCAGAAAGAGGGCGCAGATGCTGGTCGTTAACCTGGGCAGTCAGCAGCATGTATGGGGTATCGGTCTGCATGGCAAAATAATCGCTCAGGCGCTCACGCAGAACCGAAGGCGCAAATGGCCTGAATGATTCGCGAAACTTGATTTTCAGGTTCATGACACGCTGCATTTTTTCGGATCTGGCGTCGCCGATGATGCTGCGTGCGCCTAATGCCCGCGGGCCAAATTCCATGCGGCCCGAAAACCAGCCAATGACCTTTTCGGCCGACAGGTCGCTGGCGGTGGTTTCATACAATTGCTCATCTTCACAATAAGAGGCTGTGAGCCCATGCTTGTCAAGAAACTGCCTGATCTCATCGTTCGAGAACGATGGCCCCAGGTAGCAGCCCTGCATCAGATCTTTGCCCTCGGGTTGCCGTGGCTGATTGCAGTGCTCGTGCCAGACCCCAAGGGCGGCTCCGAGCGCCCCGCCGGCATCGCCGGCTGCCGGTTGAATCCAGAGCGAGGCAAAGGGGCCTTCTCTGAGCAGGCGACCGTTGGCGACACAGTTCAGGGCAACGCCGCCCGCGAGGCAGAGATTCCGGTTGCCGGTTTCCTTTTGCAGGCTTACTGCCAGCCGCATGATGATTTCTTCGGTCACATCCTGAATAGAACGGGCCAGATCCATTATGCGTGGGGTTACGGGTTCAGAAGCCTGGCGTGGCGGCCCATCAAACAAATGGTGAAAGGCAGCAGTGGTCATTGTCAGACCAGTGCAGTAGTTGAAATACTTCATGTTGAGCCGAAAAGTGCCATCTGCCTTGAGATCAAGCAGGTTATCGAGAATTTTTTGCCGATAGACGGGTTTTCCGTAGGGCGCCAGGCCCATGAGCTTGTATTCACCGCTGTTGACTTTAAAGCCGGTATAATAGGTGAACGCCGAATAAAGAAGCCCGAGAGAGTGGGGGAACCGAATTTCCCATAACTGCTGCAGCCGGTTGCTATTTCCCTGCCAGGCCGTGGTCGTAGACCATTCTCCGACCCCATCGATGCAGAGAACCGCCGCATCGGCATAGGGTGACGCAAAAAAGGCTGAGGCCGCGTGTGAGCGATGATGGCTATAAAAATAGGTGTTTTCGGGCTGGCCGCCGAATTCTTCATGAAGAATGCCGGCTATTTCTGACTTCATGAACAATTTGCCCTTCAGCCAGACCGGGATTGCCTGAAAAAAAGACGGTAAGCCGGCTGGTGCAAAGCTCAGGTAGGTTTTGAGCAGCCGTTCAAACTTGACAAAGGGCTTTTCGTAAAACACCAGTGCATTTATCTGGCTGATATCAATTTCGGCTTCCGCAAGGCAGAAGCGAATAGCGTTACGTGGAAACTCGCTGTCATGCTTGATGCGGGTGAACCGTTCTTCCTGGGCAGCCGCAATTACCCGACCATCCTGCACCAGGCAGGCTGCGGAATCGTGGTAGAAGGCTGAAATTCCAAGAATATACATTTTGCACCAGCCGTGAATTTTTCAGAGTGTACCAGATTCTGTAACGGGTTTTCAATGCCCCGGGTGCATATTCTTGTGCAAAAAAAAAGAAAAACGGCAGGGGCACCAGTGAATTGTGCCCCTGCCGTCAGCTGCAGGTATGAACTAGAAAATCACATCAAAGAACTTGGTGATCAGGCCCTGGCGGTTTGCACGCCCAACAGAGCCACGCCCGTCAAACTTGATCTGGGCATCTGCCAGCAGTTTTGAATTGATACTGTTGGTTGAGTCAACGTCTTTTGGCCGGGCGACCCCGCGCACTCTCATAATCTGGTTTTCTTTGTTGACCATGATCGAGCGACTGCCTTCAACGAGAAGGTTGCCGTTCGGCAATACTTCAAGAACGCTTGCAGTAATGGTGCCGGTTAATTTGCCCGAGCGGGTAGTGGTGCCAGTACCATCGAATTTGTTACTTAGCTGCTGATTGCCGACAAATTGGTTGAGAATATTTTTGAAAAACGGAATTCTTGGAGCTGTGCTGATCTCTGTGTTACTGTCTTTGCTCGTGTTGGTAGTTGCTTTTGACTGAGCATTCGATTCTTCAGAGATCACTATGGTAACGATATCACCTGGGTTAAAGTCTCGACCACCGCGGTTCGAGTAAAGATCATTGCCGGATAACCAGAGAGAGGCTGCGTTTGCCGGCAATGAAATTAAAACGATGAAAGTCATCATGGCCAGCAGTTTAATTCTTTGCATATTCAACAGTGCCTTTCTCGGTTACAACGCCTTTGATGCGCCGCTTGTTCTGCATGTTTATCAGAGTGATTTCATCGCCAGGATTGCCGCCACTCACGGCTTTGGCTGGTATTTTCAGCGACAGAGTACCTGTCTTGACCTGAAAATCAACATTGGCACCGGGCTTAACCAGCATGGCTGCCCGCTCGACCGCTCTGGCCTGGGTTGAGGCAACCCGGTGAACCATTTCGGTTGGCGGTTCGACAGGTTTGGTCGCTATATCACTGTTGCGAAGAACTGTGCCGGCCGATTTGAAGCGCCCGAGGCTTTTTCCGAGAGCTTCTGAATAACTGAGTGGCAGGTTGGCCTGGTCGCTTTTGATGGTAACCTTCTGCGGTTTGATCAGATCTTCAGATATGACTTCGCCAGGTCTGGCCAGTCTGGTGAACTGGGCTGCTTCAACACTGCGGCTGACTTTGACCTGAATCAGCTGTCTGAATGGCCCGCCATCTGTTTCAGCGGTCAGGGCAAAAAGCTTCATGCCGAGTATATTGTCTGAAGAAGTATTTAGATCCCAGTTGCTGGCATTGCCGGGCAAAATCAGAGTTGATGGCACCCTTGAAACATCGATGTCGAGGGCTTCGCTGGATTTTCCCTGGCAAAGTTCGATAATTCTGGCTTTGACATCTGAGCCTTTCAGCAAAGCGCCATTTCTTTTAATGGTGACGCGATCAGGCATCACTACGTTTCTCGAAAGGACACCAAGCTTTTTCTGTAGAGTCTGCCGATCGATAATCAGTTCGCCAAGCGGATTTGGAATGTAGCCGATTTTGATGGCCGCCAGCTCTTCTTTAAGCTGGCTGTCGATGTCGTTTTTAATAAGGCTGTCAGCTTTGATTTCGCCGCTTTTAACCAGAACGTTGGCTTTGAATTCGGTAGCATCAGCAACTCTTCGGGCTGCCGAAATTTCTGCATCAGCCGGCAGACAGGTGCCAAGCCCGATGAGACTGCCAAGAACAAGTGTGGCTATGCTTTTTTTCATTCGGTTACCCACGATAAGTTATCCTATCTGCGCAGATTGTTGGCTATCTGCAGCATGGTATCTGAGGTCTGAATGGTCTTGGAATTCGCTTCGTAGGCACGCTGAGCCACGATCATGTTGACCATTTCTTCAACAACTTTAACGTTCGACATTTCAACGAATCCCTGGGCGATTTCACCGAATTCCTGAGTGCCAGGAAGCCCGACAACCGGGTCACCGGAACTGCCGCTCGGAATATTGAGGTTTCGCCCGATGGCTTTGAGGCCGGCGGGATTGATGAAGTCTGCCAGCTCAATCTGGCCAAGAACTTCAAGGTCTACCTGGTTCGGCAGTTTGGCGGCAATGATACCTGACGAGGTAATGTTTAGGCCAAGTGCATCCTGGGGTATGGTGAAGCCAGGCAAAACCGTGTAACCATCAGAGGTTACTACGGTGCCGTTCTCAGAAAGCTTCCAGGCGCCATCTCGGGTATAGGCCGTGTCGCCGTTGGGCAGCTGAACTTGAAAAAAGCCTTCGCCCTCGATGACAACGTCGAGCGGTTGTTCAGTCTGCTGAAATTCGCCCTGACTGAACATGCGCTGGGTAGCAACCGGTCTGACACCATGCCCGAGCTGAATGCCTACCGGGTATGTGTTGTCGGTCGAGATCGGCGCACCAGGTTCGGCGATCGTCTGATACATCAGATCCTGAAAGTCGACCCGGCTTTTCTTGAAACCTGTGGTTGTAACGTTCGAAAGGTTGTTCGAAACCACCGCGATGTTGGTTTCCTGGCCTTTCATGCCGGTAGATGCCGACCACAATGCTCTCATCATAGGCTCATACCCTCCGGTTCTTTCAGATTATCCGTCAGCGTCTGGTGGCGCCAACTGAATTAATGGCCTTGTCAAGCAGACCATCGTGCGATTGAATTACTTTTGAATTGGCTTCGTAGGCCCGCGAAACTTCGATCATCCTGACCATCTCTTCAACAACGCTGAAATTTGGTTTTTCGATGTATCCCTGTTTAAAGTTGGTTTCGGCCCGGGCAACCTCGCCGTAGGCCCTGACAAACTTGTTGTCACCATCTTTTCTGAATGCCTTGCGATCAGATGCCATGCCTGATACCAGTCGATACTGGGCCACGCCATCGACGAGAACCCGACCTTCCCGGTCGATCATCACCTTCTGACCTTGCCCAACCTGCACCCTTAAAAGGTCGGCGCCGCGGCTGCCGTCTTCATTGAGCAGGTTCGTCTGATTTTCAAGGTTTACTGGCTCAGCTTCGCCCATGATATAGTCACCACTCATATTGGTGAGAAAACCATCCTGATTGATGGTAAAGATGCCGTCGCGGCTGAATCTGATGCCTTTGGGCGCGTCAACCACAAAAAATGCTTTTTCGTTTTCAAGGGCAACATCTAGGTTGTTTCCGGTGTAATCAAAAGCCCCGGCCTTGAAATTGGTGAACGACTCGTCGAGAATTACCCCGGTGCCCAGTTCGCCAATCTTCGGGTATTTATAAAAGGGCCGCGGCGGGTATAGCTGGCCGTCATTAACCTTGCGCAGTTCCATGGTGGGAAGTTCCTTGAAAATGCCCTGATCCTGCTTAAACCCACAGGTGTCAACGTTGGCGAGATTGTTGGCTACCATGTCCTGTCTTACAATTTCGCATAACATCGAAGAGGAAGCTGTGTAAATTCCGCGAATCATTTGCTGCCTCCATCGTAAAGAATGCTGCCACAATCATCAGCGGGCGAACAGTTGCCGATCATTTTCAACACTTCAGCTCCAATCGGATTGCCTCCGTAGGCCAGTTCATGAGCCAGGTGCGCGTGCAGACATTTGACCCCACGAAAATCGCGACTGCCTGCAACCGTCGTTTCGCCGAGAACTTCACGAATGTGTTCGGGTAATTCACCCGGATAAACCTTTTCGGCCATTTCGACTCTGATGGCAGCTATCTCGACCTGACCACTCAGAAACTTGTCTCTGAAATCTGCATCTTCTTCAAGCCGGGCCGAAAAGCTTCTGACGTAACCCTGCTGTTCAAGCACTGCTACCAACTGTTTCAATCTTGGGCATACCAGCCAGATAAATGCGGGAAAAGGCTTCCAGATGCCGTCTTCAAGAAAGACCGGTTCAGCTACAAGCACCTGCGGGCTGCCATCCGGGCATCTGGTTTTGACCAGAAAGGGCGTTCGCGGCTCTCTGCCAAGCAGTTTGACCGCATTCTGATACTCTTTGCCCGTTGCTTCTGAATTAATGTTTGCCAAAATTACACCTTCCCTAATTGAATTATCGGCAGAAATTCTGCCCGACATTAGGGTTTTGATTTTTTTTATTGTTCAGAAAGACAATCGGCAATCTGCGCCTCATTCTTGAGTAATTAAATTTAAATCTTCGCCAGTTGTATCAGGGTTAGCACCGCCAGGGTGGTTGGCAGATTCAAAAAAATCATGTAGTCTGATAGCTCAGTTAGCTCTGGCTCTGCCAGAAATGGAGCGATTTTATGACTCTGCGGTATCTAACGGCCGGCGAATCGCATGGCCCTGCTCTGACTGGTATTCTCGAGGGAATGCCGGCGGGCGTTGCCGTCTGCCCCGAAGATTTTTCGCTGTTACTGCAGCGTCGCTTTGCTGGCTATGGCCGTGGCCAACGTGCGCGCATCGAAACCGATCAGGTCGAGGTTCTATCCGGCCTGATTGGTGGCGTTACCACCGGCAGCCCGATTTCGCTGCTGATCAGAAATGCCGATTATGCCACGCACACTGCCTATATGCACCCGTTCAACCCGCCCGCCGCCGCCGGGCATATTGCCGTGCCTCTGCCCGGCCATGCCGACTTCGCTGGCACCCGCAAATACGGTCTCAACGATTGCCGACCAGTTCGCGAAAGGGCTTCGGCCCGTGAAACGGCAATGCGCACCGCGTTATCGGTTCCGGCACGTTGTCTGCTTAAGGCTCTGGGTATCAGAACGACCTGCCTGGTCGAAAGAATCGGCCCGCTGTCTGCAAATGTTGATTACACGGCGGCACCTGAACTTATCGCCACTGCGGTGGCCAGTTCTGGTAATGACTTCATGACTCCTGACCCTGAAATCAGCAAAGCCTGGCGCCGGCTTGTTGATGAATCCGCTGCCCAGAAAATCAGCCTCGGCGGCAGTGGCGCGGTTATCTGCTGGGGGTTACCAGTCGGTCTGGGCAGCCATGTGCAGTTTGACCGCCGCCTTGATAATGTGCTCGCCGGTTTGATAATGAGTATTCCGGCAGTGCGTGGTGTTGAATTCGGGCTGGCGGCCGTGGCTGCTGCCAGTTGTGAGCCGGTCGCCGATCGCATCGACTATAACCCCGAAACTGGTTTTTCGCGAGGCAGCAATCGTGCTGCCGGGCTTGAAGGTGGTATGACCACCGGTCAACCCCTGATTATGCGCTTTCACATGAAACCGCCCCCAGGTAATGCCAGGGTGCCCTCAGTAAATCTCAATACTCTTTCACCAGAACAACCCGCTGTCTATCGCTCTGATACCCAGGCTGTTACTGCCGCTGCCATAGTTGCTGAATCGGTGGTAGCTATACAGCTTGCTTCAGAGATTATCGCCTCAACCGGTGGCAGCAGTCTTAAAAGCATTCTTGACCGCCTTGGCAGACCCTGAACAGAAAAACTGCAAAAAAAAGAGGGTCGCCTCAGTTTGAGGCGACCCTTTTATTCAGTCGGAGGGTTTAGAATGAAGTATCGAACGCGTTATCGAAGGAATCATCGACAGTGCCGGCGGGCTGGGCGGCCGGAGGCGTAGAAGCAACCGGGTTCATGCCAGTTTCCGGAATCAACGAGGTCGGAGCTGATGATTCAATGCTCTGAGCGATGATGTGCGGAGTGATCAGGATGATGAGTTCCTGTGACTGGCCCTTTTTGCCTTTGAAGCTGAAGAGGGATTTCACTATCGGAATGCTTCCGAGCAACGGAATCTTGTTGTTTTCCTTGCCTTCTTCATCCCTGATCAAGCCACCGATAAGGATTTCTTCGCCATCTCTGACGCGGACGGTGGTCTTGGCAGAACGGGTGCCGATGACCGGATACATGTTGTTGTTGGACCATGATTCAACGAATGATACTTCAGGTTCAGCGTCAACAGTGATATAACCGTCGTCATTGATGCGGGGAGTAATTTTGAGTTTGATACCAGTATCTTTTTCTTTCGGGGGCTGGTCAGCGCCACCGGGATAGATAACCTTGGTGCCAACGACGATGTTAGCTTCCTGGCCGTTAACAGCTGAAATCTTCGGGTTGCTGAGAACCTTGGTTTCGCTGCGTTTTTCAAGGGCTGCGAAGGTGGCCTTGAACAGCAGGTTGTCACGGTAGAAGTCGCCCAGGCCGAACATGTCACCCTGCTGACCGGTAAACTGTTCCTGATACAGGCCAGAATCCGGGTTTACAGCAAAGTATTCCTTGGTAGACAGCACTGGCAGGGCGTCAAATTCAGAGTAGGCGCCTTCCTGACCAGTCTTGCCTGTCCACTTGAAGCCGATGCTCTTCGATGCGTCGGTTTTGACTTCAACGATCTTCGCTTCCATCATAACCTGATGCACAGGTGTGTCGATGGTTTCGATCAGTTTTTTAACTTCATCAAGCAGATCTTTGCCGCCAGAGACGATAACCGCGTTGATGCGTTCGTCGGTGGCAACCTTAACATCTTTTCTGATGGTCGATGAGATTACCTTGCTGACGTCAGCGGCCTTGGCATACTGCAGGCGTTTGGTAATGGTCAGACCTTTTTCAAAGGCTTCGACCAGCTTCTTCTCGTCTGCGAGAATCCAGGTGTTGCCAATCTTGCGAACGGCAAACCCGTTGGTCTTGGCAATCAGGTTCATGGCTTCTTCGTAGTAAACGTCAGACATCTTGACGGTTACCTGGCCGCGAACGCTCTTTTCGGCGATGATGTTCGTGCCTGACTGCTGGGCGATTACCTTGATGATCTGGCGAATGTCAGTATCGCGGAAATCAAGGGTAATGTTGTCCTCAGCTCTTACAGAGACTGGCAACAACATAGCGACTGTCAGAGCCGCAAACAGTAGTAAGACGTTACTTCGTTTCCTGGTGTAACCCGTGGAACTCATTCTCTTTACCTCCGAACGGTAATGTTCGACAACTGAATCTCCGACAAATGCCTTTTCAGGTATGTCAGGTGATTTATCGACAAGTTTGATGAATTTCTTAAGCAAAATTTAAAATATTCTTTCGGTGATTTTCAGTTGAACCGGCTTCGGCCAAAAATGCCCCCGGTTAACAGATGACGCTGTCGTAACCCTCATAAAATCACTAGTCAAAGACCCGCTGCACTGTTGGTTTCGGTTCTGGGCTCTTCAGAAACATACTTGTGCTCGTTGGCGTCTACCCTTTTTCTGATTTCTGCGGCAAAGCTCTTCAGACTCGCAGAAAGCAGGAACATCAGGCCTACGACTCCCCAGGCTGTCCAGAAAATATTTCTTTTCATATCTTTTCCTTTCAAAGTTTCCAGATGCAAAAAGACTGTATCAAGGGCATTTCCTGATCGCGGATTGTTGCTCTGATACAGTCTTTCGATGGTGACCTTTAAATCAGTCCTTTTCGTCAACGTCGATTTTGAAGGTGTGACGACGTTGTTCCTTGTTTGAGTAAATAACCACACGGTCTGAAAGAATATCGACGACTTTGAACTTGCCTTCGACAATCTGATCCTTGATAACCGTCAGTTCGTTGTTCTCAAACTTGACAACTGCCAGGCGATTGCCTTCGTTACCAACAATGCCGGTTACGAAAAGTCTGATCGGTTTGACCGGCGGTAGGGCCGGTTTGGTTTCAGAAGGCTTGGAGGTCGGCTGAACCGGTCTTACCGGTGGCAGAACAACCTTCTTTTCAACTATCGGTCTGAACGGATCTTTTTTAGGATTTTCAGTGGCGAAAGTAAACTTGTTGATCAATGCATCAACCTGTTCCTGCTCAGTGAGCTTGGGGCCATCGGCAGCCGCGGCATCACCACCGGTAGATGGGCTTTCTGCGGTCATACCATCGCCGAGACCGGCATCAGGGGTTTCAGACACTGTGCTGTCACTGACGCCGCCTGCGGCAGGACTCTCGACATTTGCCGGTGCGCTTCCTGCTTGAGTGCTGAGATCGTCAAGCCCACCGAAGTCATCAACGGTATCCTGGGCGTAAAGCTGCGGAGCCGCAAGAAGGAACGCTGCCAGACAGGTGATTCCCAGAAATTTAAATGGGTTGTATCCAGTCATAGTATTTTTCCTTTCTATTAGATTCCGCCGCCCATGATATAGACCTTGGCGCTCAGGGTTACGCTGAGAAGCGGACTCTTGGTGTCGCGATCCACTTCAGCTGATACGGAAACGTTCA
>DAOPYA010000044.1:25746-35913 GCA_035352635.1 Candidatus Rifleibacterium sp. | reverse complement strand
GTTTTCCAGAAATGACGCGAGATGATTTTACCCTGTTGTGCCGCGAAATGACCAGGTCTATTGAACTGAATCTTTCGCTCGAAGCGATGCAACTGCCTTTCAAAACACCGCCTGTAGTGATAATAGGCGATAATGAAGCCATCCCGGCGGCCAATAAGCCCCAGAGCGAGATCATACAAGTCAGGCAACTTCCCGCGTTTCCTGAAATCTCAAAGAGTGCCCGCTTCAGGCATGTTGAGGTAGTCTGGCAGAACACCAGGGTGGCGTTTGAGTTTTCAGACCTCGCCAGCATTCTAGAAAATTATCGGTTCCCGGAAACGGGCAAACTGTCGAACGAGCTTGTTGAAGCCGTCTTTGAGGCCGCAAAACTACTGTGCGGCAGTGCGCCCGAAATTGTGGCCCGGGTATTGACGAGCGAAACACTTGGTGTTAGCCGACTTGAACTGGTTAAATGTCTTTCTGCCATTGAAAACGCGAGCCGCCGGCATGACGGGCCTCCGCCATACCCCGAACATGACGTTTACATGTGAAACCCTGTGTTGCAATGGGTCTGAGAGTAGTGCTGATTCTCAGATTTTCACTTTTTTAGAGATGCCTTGCCGTGTGGCGCAAGAATTTGCCTGGAAAAAAAACTCCCAGATTTTGCGTGAGTGCAAAATCTGGGAGTCAGGACAATCGCTTTGCAGCCAGGCTTGTTGCTTACTTGCTGCCAGGGTCAACCATACGACCCATGAAGAGAATGCTTCCGGTGGCGTTTTCGCGAATGATGAAGATGAAGGGGTGGTCGGCGCGAAAAACCGGGTCCATGCTGATTGATTTGGTGGCCATTTCAACGGCGGTGGCGGCGGCGGCCTCGGTGCCCTCTTCGTTTACTTCGACAAAGGCTTTGTGTTTGATCTGTGAGATCCATAATCGACCCTTTGGCCAGCCCATACCGCTGAAATCTGCGGCCCCGCTTTTATCGAAGGCGTCTTTCATTCCGAGGGCAGTACAGGCCGGAACCAGGTCATAGCCGGTTGCAAACTTGAATTTCGGTAGATACAGTTCGGTGTTTTGGGCAGGAGCAGAGTCGATTTCTGACATCCAGTCGTCGAGTTTTCCAATGTTCAGGTCTTTTTCGAGACCGGCGAGGCCCTCGGTGCTTTGCGGCAACACGACGACCATCGACATCAGGTTTCCCTTGTAGGGCAGGGAAATGGCTTGAAAATCGCCCTTTTCGATAATCTTGAAGCTGCTTTTCTGATACATGAAGGGAACTTTGACCTTCTCTTTTTCAGTCACACTGAAATCGGCTTCATTTGTCAGCTTTTTATCGAACTGGCTTTCCCAGGTGCCTTTAAAATATATGGCATTCAGCAGAACGCAAACTGAGTCTGGGTCAAGCATTTCAAGGATCTTTTCGATCTTGCCTTCGGTCTTTGTTTTTACCCAGTCGTTTATCTTTTCAAGGCCGCCGGCAAAAAGCTCAGCCGCGTAGTTTTTTTGCAGCAATGATTTGAATTCTTCGCTCACGTCTCCACCGGTAAGGCAAAGACCGTTGGCGATGTTGAGTTTCTGGCCATGCTGGTTGGCAGCGGCAGACAGATTCTGATTCAGCTGCCTGAAGGCGTCGTGCAGCAATGTCTGGTCGAGTTCGAAAGACATCGCAGTCTTCATTTCGGCAGCGGTATTCTCACGGGCGCCGGCAAAGGCCATGCCGAGCGCCGAAGAGATGCTGAAAGGTGAAAAGAAAAGGTTGCCGCGGGTTGCGCCCAGCTCATTATAGAGCCTTACCGCAAAAGCGCGGTTGCCCTTCACCAGAGCACTCAATGTCTGGTCGCCCTGTTGCTCTGCTGACGCCGGTGAAGCGGATACTGCCAATACCATGGCAAAAATTACTGCACAGAATAAAACGGTAAATCGGTTCATAATGTTTCCTTTAAAGTCTTTCTGGGGTTGATAGAACCTGAAACGCCTGCAGCAGATTCTACCACTTTTCGGAATCTACGGCTTGCCGAATCCGGTTTATTACATTCGTTTCTTCAAGCGAATTTATGAAATCTTGAGTGTTCTGTTCTGGCCTTTGAATCAATTCAGCGTTGATGTTTCAGCATTCAATGAGGTTTACAAATTGGGCATTGCCGATTGGTGGCGGGTTGATTATACTTGCTGCAAGCGCCAGTGAACAGCTTGTTGTTCTTGGCAAACTCACCCGCGAACCGCTATTGCACAAAGGAATCGCTATGTCAGACAATCACAGCAGCTGCACAAGACCGATGAGGTCAATCAAAGAAATCTTTCGTATCGGTAATGGCCCGTCGAGCAGCCACACCATGGGCCCGAAAAAAGCTGCGGAATTGTTTCTGGAACGCAATCCTGGCGCGGCTTCCTTTCAGGTTACGCTCTACGGCAGTCTTGCAGCGACCGGCAAGGGTCACTTTACTGACGCAGCCGTTATTTCGATTTTGCAGCCGCATGCCCGCACAGAAATACTCTGGGAACCCAAAACCTTTCTGCCTTTTCACCCGAATGGCTTGAAGTTCGTAGCTTATGACCAGAATGGCAAAGAGGCAGAGTCATGGGTCGTCTACAGCGTCGGGGGCGGCGCCCTGGCTGATGAGAACGGCCCGATCGGCGAGGAATGCGAAGCCGGCTACAAGATGAGCAGCATGCAACAGATTCTTAACTGGTGCGAAGATACAGGTAAAAGCTACTGGGAATACGTTAAAGAATGCGAAGACTGGGATATCTGGGATTATCTGGCAGAAGTCTGGCTGACCATGAAAGAATCTGTCACGCGTGGCCTCGATGAAGAGGGCGTTCTTCCTGGCCCGCTTAACCTTCGCAGAAAAGCCGCCACTTACCATATCCGCGCCAGTGGCTCGAAAGATAATATCCGCTCGCGTGGTCTGGTGTTCGCGTATGCCTTGGCAACCAGTGAAGAAAATGCTTCGGGCGGCAAGATCGTCACCGCGCCGACCTGCGGGTCAAGCGGGGTGCTTCCGGCCGTTCTCTATCATTTTCAGAAAAGCCGCGAATTCAGTGACGCCCGCATTCTGCGTGCTCTTGCTACTGCCGGCCTGATCGGCAACATCGTAAAAGCGAATGCCTCGATTTCTGGGGCGGTAGTTGGCTGCCAGGGGGAAGTCGGTGTGGCATGTGCCATGGCCGCCGCCGCTGCCAGTCAATTGTTCGGCGGCAGCCCGGCCCAGATTGAGTATGCTGCTGAAATGGGTCTGGAACACCATCTTGGCATGACCTGCGACCCGGTGTGCGGGCTGGTTCAAATACCATGCATTGAGCGGAATGCCTACGCTGCGGTCAGGGCGCTCGACGCCAACCTCTATTCTTCGTTCTCAGATGGAATTCATCGGGTTTCTTTTGATAAAGTGGTGAGTGTAATGATGGAGACCGGGCACGATCTGCCGTCGCTCTACAAAGAAACCGGTGAGGGTGGTCTGGCAAAAGATTACGCTCAAATGAAGCGCTAGTTCGCCGCCAAACTTTTTTTAACTATTTTTTCCCTTTTTCGGTTTTCGTTTGATTTACCTGTGAGACATGTTTTCAGGTAAAAAAAACGGAGGGAAAAATGTTCAGAAAGTTTATTATCGGTTTCCTGGTTGAGGTTTTCTGTGTCGGTCTGGTCTGTTTTGCTGCTGCCCCGGCTTCTGACAGCAGATTCCTTCAGGTTATCAGCGGCGAATACCGTTTCAGACTGCTGGTGCTCGCTTCGGGCACACATTATGAGATTCACAATGCCACTGCTACTATCTCGCTTTATAAAAAAACTGCGACGATTGAAGTTTTTGCGCCAGGTTATTGCTCAAACATTCAGACTTTTAAATTGCTGGCCGGCAAATTTTATTATGAAGGCAGCATTTATCTTTATAACCCGACGATCTTCACTTTTGTTCGCGATTACCGCTTAAAACAGCTTAATGGGACTTCGTGGCCCGAATGGGAACCCTGCAACAACTGCTGGTATGACGAAATTTGTGTTGCCGGTGAATTTTTTAAAGCCGGATTCGAAACGATTTCAGTCGATGACTTTCACGCTCACATCAACTGGACACATGAATATGCTTTCCCGCCCAGGGTGTTTCTTTTTGACCTCGGTGAAAAATGGGGCTTCGAAATCATTATCGATAGAAGTGCCTTGAAACCCAATAAATCAAACCATATAGACATCATCATAACCCGCAACGGTGAGCACAATCAGCCCCAGGGCAAGCAAGTGCAGCGACTTGCCTGGCAATATCTTGATGCTCTGGCCGCCATGAAAAAGGTGGCGCATGAGAGCGATTATTTGAGAATTCATGATAAACTCGCAGCCATCGCCCGAAAAATCATTCGTGATTATGAGGCTCTGAGCGATGATGAACAGATTGAGATTCTAGCCATTCTGCCAGGCGACATCCCTCTGAGCCGGTCTTTAAATAATATAAGAACGTTTGCCAGCCTGCATAATAATTGATAACCGCATAAATAACCCTCCCCTGACGCGGCCAGCCCCACAGGGGAGTTCAAGTTTTTGTGCCAGCCGTGTAAACTTTGGCAAGATTATGCACATGCTAGTTCAGATGCTGGACACCATGGGTCGATCATGTTAATTTTAATGCTGGTGCTGAAACGGGTTGTGGGGAATATTTTAAGCATCGGCCGTGAGGCGAACATCATTTTTGCTGTTATTGATAATCGCATAAATAAGGATCTCTGAAGAACAAGCCAATGTGGCTGGCAGCCCTGGCAGTTGAAGCGACTCTGCTTTGTTATATTGATATTCAATCAGGGCTGGATGCTGCGGCAAGGTGGCCGGCAAAGGTTTCGCGAGCAGCGTTCAGTTGAGGTCGAGGGGAAATTATGGCGCATAATTACTGGTTTTTGCTTGCTATCGACTATTTTTTGCTCGATTTGTTTGCCTGGGTGACCATCAATAATTTTGATCTTGCCCAGAATTCTTTTATGCCCAGAATCTATCACCCGATCTATTCTGAGCTGTTTTCAGCCGAAAGCATGATGCTTCTCATGGTAGTCGCCGGCGCGGTAATGGCTTCACTGGCTAACCGTGAGACTGACAGCCGCGAAGTTTCGCCGTTGCCTGGCCATCTGGCGCTGCTTTTTGCGGTGGCGGCCGTGCCGATGCAAATGATGACCCGTAACCTGATCGACTACGACACGCTCTATTACGCATTTATAGTGTTTTTCAGCACTATTTTGCTATATTGTTTCATAAGAAACTGTCTGCAATTTTATCCAGGGCCAGGCTTCATGGAAATGGCAGCAGTAGTTGCAGTTTTGACGATTTTTTTCGGGGTGGCCGAGCCATGGAACAGCCCGTCGCGCAAAATCTTCAAAGCCGCTGAAGCCGGTGATGCCACAGAATTTGCTGCTCTGGCCCTGAAATACCCGACGCAACTGCGCATGCATCGGGGGGTGCTAAATGCGGCTCTGGCGCGACCAGATTTTGCAATCATCAGGGCCATCGTTGATGCTGGTAATACTAGCCTTGGCAGCAGTTACATGAACCTTGAAATATTTGCGCCTGAGAATCTGCAGATTCTTCAATACATGCATGCCAAAGGCGTTAAGCTCGCGAATGGCGAGATGCTGCGCAATGCGGTCAGCTACGAGGTGAAAATGGCAAAAGACCACCAAGACTCTGCCAGAAACGGTTACCCGGTTCTAAAGTTTATGATAGGGTTGTACAAGGCCGCACCAGAAGAAGAACGCAATTATCAGAATGTTTTTTCGTCGGTCAGCGGTTATAAAAGTCTTGTTTCATTGCCAGCGGTGGCTGGCAATACCGGGTTGATGAATTTTCTGGTTTCCGAAGGTTTTGCGGTCGATGAAGAAGTGTTTCAGGCACTGGCCCTGAACCAGCACCTTGACAAGCCCGAAGTCAGGGAGTTTCTGCAGAAAAATCCGCTTCGAGAGGCCAGACCGGCAGAAGTAGCATCGGCTTCACAAGATTTGCAATCACCCGGCCCGGTTGAGCAGAAACAGCTGATCGCGGCTGGCGGCAAGGCTGCTGAACTGCCGGTGCTCACGGCGTCAGTGAGTGCTGATCTGCCTGCGACTTTTGCTGCTGCCCCTGGGGCGAGCCTCACCATGCCGGTGCAGCAGTCGGCGAATAATCAAGCAGGCGGCGACGGCTTTTCCCTGCCGGGGGCGATTGAGGGTGAAAAGCAGGAATTACAGGCAGAACTGCCACGCGAAGCATCGATTAGTGCAGTGGTGGCGAGTGGGCAAGAACCGGTAGATTCATGGCTGGCACCATCAGAGGATGGCTTTGATCTTATTCTTGCGGTTGGTGGTGATGTTAAGAACTATCGCTCGCGGCGTGAGAACCTTTTTCACTTTCTGGCCTTCTACTGGCGCGGTCGTGAGAAAGATAACTATTTTAATCGCTACGACTTTGGGGTGCTGTTCAAAGTTGCTGTTCAACGCCAGATTGACATTAACCAGAAGAATATTGATGGTTTAAGCCCATTGTGGGTGGCTTTGCAGGCCAACAATTTTCGATCATTTGTCAGTTTTGTCGATGCGGGTGGCGATCTGAGTGCTCTCGACCCCGATGGCCTGACAATGCGTGAATATTGTGTTAAAAACAACCGTCGGGTTTTGTTGGGGCTGATCGAGGAGGCGCTGCCGCATGAAAAATAGTCTCAGACATTCTGCAACTGGCCTCATTCTTCTGTTGGCGGCTGTTCTGCTTGTTGTTGCCGGTGAAGCGTCGCGGCCATCAGCGAGTGACGTGGCTATACACCGTTGTCGAAGTGTTATGTGGAGGCTGGGTCGGGCACTGGAGGCTTTAGGCCCGGCGCAAATGGTTGAAATGAGCGGCCGTCGCCATGGTGTGCAACTCGTCGATGGCCGGGTTCTTAGATATCTGATGCAGCATGATGACGATGTAGCCAACAACCCGCTCTACGACGAGATAATGGAGGTCGAAAAAGGGTTTTCGCAATGCCGGTATTATTTCTTTTTCGATCTCGACCGCCGGGTTCTTGAGCGCACCTTTCTGCTGCTCGACAACCGGCATGGGTATGTTTTTGATGATCGTGGTGACAAATTCAGTAATTTTGGCCCGAGAAGCACGTTTTTTGAATTGTGCAGCCTGTATGAGACCCGTTCAGCCTACGATGAGTTCTCTGACGATTTTCTTGAAGAAACCGAGGCCACGAAAAAATTCAAACTGGCCCAGAAACGCGATGTCGGGTTAGTGGCACTTCTGGCCCGATACTGGTATCTGGTGCTGCTTTTCGGGTTTATTGATTTCGTTTTCGTCGATCTCGGCTACATGAAGGGCGAACACTTCATGGTCAAAATCTATGGTTTAGGCCTGCACCTCGTGGGCATAATGGTGGGGTTGTCAGTCGTGCTGATTCATTATACCGGCACGCCGGTTCCGGGGTTGCGGGATTTTTCACATCTGCCATCCGGGTCTTACCCGCATGGCATTCATTTTCTGGGTGATGTGGTTCTGGCTGCTTCATTCAGCTGGTGGGCCATTTCGATTGTTGCAGTCGGTGTTGCCGAAAAGTTTAACTGTTCGGCATTTGTACCACTCGTTTACTCGCTTGCCGGGCCAATAACCCTGGCAATGTCAGAAAGCCCGTCCGGTGGTACGCAACGTATCGCCTTTCCTGTGTTCGGGCTGGTGGTTATTCTGATAAATGCAATTTATATCAAGCTGAAATACCAGAAGAAAGATTCTGGCAACGCAGACGCGCCTGACAGCGCTCAAGATTAAAAACCCGAAAGCTCACCGGGCAAGCGCCAATCATTCCAAAAATTGAAATTTTGTTGACTTTCAAAATGGTAAACCTTAGCATTTTGCTTAGAAGCTCAGATAAAACTATGGATATCTGTTAAGGGGATTCAAAGAAATCTGCCCGAGTTATCAAGCCAAACTCCCCGGGCCTGCTTTGTTGACCAGGTTCTGTTGTGTGGTGACCTGTGCCCTGGTTCTGGTGGGGAGTTGGCAATACAAAAAGTTCAAAATTACCACAATGTTTCTACAAGCCTGATGCCATAAATAGTTGGTAATCTTACCCCCTATTTTGCCGCAGTTACTGTGTAAGGTTCGTATTCGTCGCTCGCCACGTCGATTTGACCGCTTTCCGAAATGAGGACAAACAATGAATTTTGCGACCTTGATGGTTTCTTATAAAAGATGTTTTCTGGCTTTTGTTGCCATACTGATACTGATGTCGGGAGCAGTCTTTATTGGTTGCGGCGGCGGGGGTGGCGGAGGCGGTTTGACAGGCAGCGACTATTTGGTCGGTGCTGAAGACAAGGCCGAAGTTACTGGCCGGGTCGAAGCTTTTCTGTCAGCCATCTCGCAAAGAAACAACGGTTTAATGAATGAGTTGCTCAGCGAACGTCTGCAAACCCTGGCTGGCTCAGACAGCAATGTCGGGGCCTTTACCCTGTGGGATTTCGGTGACAACCTTGCTGATCGCAGTGATAATTCCTCATTCACGTTCTTTATTGAGCCTGAACAGATAACCTACATCGGCGGAACGATCGCGAGGGTTCCCACCTGGACTCATTTCCCTGATGGTTCAAAGGTCTCGCTTGAGTTCAGGCTGATCAAAGAGGGTGGCACCTGGTTCATTGATTCGTTGCAGGCAAAGGTTCTTGAACCCGGAATTCTCGGCGGAACCATGACTGCAACTGATTTGCTACCGCTCGAAATGGGCAATATCTGGCGCTATGTCAGAACCTCGCCATCTCTGGCAGCCACTTCTCTAAAGACTCATTCAGCCGGTTACCGCCTGCTTCAGGTTGATGGCTCGGCACAGTTGCGCGACGGTGCCAGTCTTTTTCCGGTCAAGGTCGTCGAAAACCAGGCGCCGCTGGCCTTTGATTCTGGCAAATACGGCGTTTCGACTGCCGGCCTTGCATTTGGCCGCAACAGCAGCGGCGTCAGTCTGGTTGATGGCTTTTTCCCGCGGGCCAGCGTCGCGTCAAAACTTGAATTATGGAACATTCTTGATGCCCAGAGTCAGGGTCGAATTATCTGTGGCAATTATCTGGGGCTGTTCATCTATGGTGCCGATGCCAGTTTTAATGAAAGCCAGCCATGGCGGGCGACTGGTATGGTTGTGAAGACTGATTCACAGTCTGTTCAGACGATTTCTTTTAATGAGCGCGGCCATCAGCGCAGTGTTGAGCTCAAATGCCGCTTTATGGGGAAAACGACGTTCGCACTGCCCGGCAAAACGGTGAATCCGCTGCGCCTCGATATCAGTGCCCGTCTTTCTGATACTGGTGAAATAATTTATACCAGCTGGTATTTTGAACCCGGATTGGGCCTCGTCGCCCAGATTCAATATAGTGAAGCTACCGGCCTGCCAGAAGTTCAGGAATACCTGGTTGAGGCGGTAGTTGGTAATGTTCCGATCGGTGTTCCTGGCACCAGCGCCAACTTTGCGACTCAGGAAGTTGCCAATCTGCTTCCAGCGAAGGCTATTACCAGTGGCGTGCCCCTGACGCATACTTTTGTGGCAACCGGTGGCAGTGGTTCTTACCAATGGAGTTTGCTCGATGCCCCGGCCTGGCTTAGTATCAATGCTGCCACCGGTGAAGTATCCGGGGTTCCGGTTGCAGGTGGTGTCTGCTCATTCACACTGAGCGTCAAAGACTCTAACAATAAAATCGTCGCCTACCCTGTCGAATGGACAGTTCTCGCGCCGGTTCTTTCTGCAACCAAATCGATCACGGCCTTTCGTTTTGCCAACCCCGCTGTAACCGGCGTTATTAACGAAACGACTAAAGCAATTGCTCTCACAGTGCCTTATGGCGCCAATGTGACGGCTCTGGCACCGACGGTCACGCATACCGGCGCCAGCATCGCACCGGCCAGCGGGGTTGCGCAGAACTTCAGCAGTCCGGTTACTTACACGGTCACTGCTGCTGATGGTTCGACTCAGGCTTACACGGTTACGGTAAGCGTTGGGGCGAACCCTGCAAAGGCGATTACTGCATTTAATTTTACGACCCCGGCAGCGACCGGTGTTATTAATGAAACGGCAAAGACAATTGCTCTCACAGTGCCTTATGGAACCAATGTGACGGCTCTGATACCGACGGTCACGCATACCGGCGCCAGCATCGCACCGGCCAGTGGGGTTGCGCAGAACTTCAGCAGTCCGGTTACTTACACGGTCACTGCTGCTGATG
>DAOPYA010000044.1:25016-25646 GCA_035352635.1 Candidatus Rifleibacterium sp. | reverse complement strand
GTTCGACTCAGGCTTACACGGTTACGGTAAGCGTCGGAGCGAACCCTGCAAAGGCAATTACTGCATTTAATTTTACGACCCCGGCAGCGACCGGCGTAATTAACGAAACGACGAAGACAATTGCTGTCACAGTGCCTTTTGGCACCAGTGTGACGGCCCTGACCCCGGCGGTCACGCATACCGGCGCCAGCATCGCACCGGCCAGCGGGCTTGCGCAGAACTTCACCAACCCGGTGGCTTACACGGTCACCGCTGCTGATGGCTTGACTCAGGCTTACACGGTTACGGTCACCGTTGCGCCGGCCACTGCAAAAGCGATAACCGCCTTTAATTTTGCCTCCCCGGCGGTTACCGGTGTTGTTAACGAAACCGCGAAAACAGTGGCTCTTACTGTGCCTTTCGGTACGGTTGTAACTTCTCTGACTCCGACGATCACGCATACCGGCGCCAGCATCGCACCGTCCAGCGGTGTGGCGGGTAACTTCACCAGTCCGGTGGTTTACACGGTCACTGCTGCCGACAACTCTACTCAGGCTTACACGGTTACAGTCACCGTCGCCGCGAACCCGGCAAAGGCGATTACTGCCTTCAATTTTGCCTCCCCAGCGGTTACAGGTGTTATTAACGAAA
>DAOPYA010000044.1:0-24916 GCA_035352635.1 Candidatus Rifleibacterium sp. | reverse complement strand
TTGCTCTCACAGTGCCTTTTGGCACCAGTGTGACGGCTCTGACTCCGACGATCACACATACCGGTGCCAGCATCGCACCGGCCAGCGAGGTTGCGCAGAACTTCACCAGTCCGGTAACTTACACAGTTACGGCTGCCGACAACTCAACTCAGGCTTACACGGTTACGGTCACCAAGGCTGCTGCCCCCATGGTTTCGGCGCCAACTTCCACGCCTCAGAATCTCAAGAGCGGTGACAGTTCTACTTCAACCGTTCAGATGAATGTGCCTGGCAATATTTATCTGGTTGAAACCAGCCAGCCAATGACAACCCAGTCTGAACTTGACGCTGCAGTCTCTGCGAACAAGGGATTCGTCGGCATGGGCAGTGTGCTCGCAGATACAGCTTACACAATAACGGTTGCCGCGGGGTTGCTAGATGGCTTATATGACATCGTTGGCGTCGATGCGGCCGGCAATGTTTCGCCAAAACTGGCCGGCTGGCTGACAGTCGATAACACCGTTCCAACAGTGGTGCTGGCTGACAACCACCCGGATGCGGTCGTGCGTGAAGCTGATAGTGTGACAATAACTGCGACATTTGTCGAAGGCAATGCGATTAATGAAACCACCCCTCCAACGATTTCAATCGGCAACGTTGTTACGAATGCTGCCATGACGAAGTCAGATAACCTGAACTGGGTGTATGTCTGGGCCGTGCCGGCTGGCAATGATGGGGTTCATGTCGTAGCGGTTTCTGCCACAGATCTTGCCGGCAATGCCAATGCGGCGGCTACTGGTCAGACTACCTTGCAGATCGATAACACCGGGCCGACTGTTGAGCTGACTGATGACCAGACTGACCCTGATGTGCTATTTGGAGAAACGGTTCTGATTACGGCAACTTTTGCAGATGCCGATCAGATCGACACAATTTCGCCGCCCACCATAACTATTGGCATGGATGTTGTTGATCAACCCATGATGAGCACAGGTAATAACTCTATCTGGACTTTTTCCTGGGCAGTTCCTTCGGCCACTATTGGCGGTCAGCCGGTCAGTATTACGGCTCAAGACGCATCTGGAAATACCAATAGCCCGGCTACCGGCAGAACGAGCTACAATATTCCTGCGCCTAAAGCGATCACCGCTTTCGACTTTTTATCCCCATCCGTAGTCATTGGCGATATTGATGAAGGCTTGAAAACTATCTCGTTGGTTGTACCTTATGGCACAAACGTTACATCTTTGTTGCCGACTATTACACATACAGGCACCAGTATTTCGCCTAATGAAAGTATGCCACAAGATTTCACAACCCCGGTTGTCTACACTGTTACTGGTTCTGACGCCCTTACTGAAAGTTACACGGTTACCGTTACTCAGGAGCCAATTAATTATTATATAAACACGCAGGCCGGGGCTGTCAGGGGTGCTGACGGCAGCGGCGGGGCCGCCGATTTCCATAGCCCCATGGGGGTGTGCGTTGATTCAACTGGCGATGTGTATGTGGCTGAAGCTGAATATCACACGATCCGAAAAATCACTTCGTCTGGAGTGGCAAGCACTCTAGCCGGAACCCCTGACGTAAGTGGTGGTCTTGACGGAACCGGTTCATCTGCCAGTTTTACCCGGCCAGGCGCTACTGCCGTCGATGCTTCGGGCAACTTGTATGTTGCTGATACGAACAATCATACTATCCGCAAAATCACACCGGGCGGTGTGGTCAGCACCCTTGCCGGGTTATCCGGAAATTCTGGCAGTGCCGATGATAATGGCAGCGGTGCCCGATTTAACAGCCCGAGCGGTGTCGCCGTTGATATAAATGGCTTTGTCTTTGTAGCTGACACCGGCAACCATACTATTCGAAAAATTGCTCCCAATGGTGATGTAACAACGCTGGCAGGCAGTGCCGGTTTGTCTGGCACAGCTGACCAGACTGGTTCGCTGGCCAGGTTTAATAACCCATTCGGAATTGCCGTGCATTCTTCAGGGAATCTCTTTGTGGGCGACTCATATAACCACACTATTCGCCAGGTCAGCCCGGCTGGTGTAGTCACCACCTTTGCAGGCACGGCCGGCGTGCCGGGTAGCGCTGATGGCACAGGCACCGCAGCCAGTTTCAATTTCCCGGAAGGCGTGGCAGTCGATAGCAGCGGCAATGTTTATGTTGCCGATTCCTCAAATCACAAGATCCGCTATATTACCGTCGGTGGTGTGGTGTCAACCCTGTCTGGCACCGGCACTTCCGGCTATCTCGATGGCTCTGCAGGTGTGATGTTCTCCAACCCGAGTGGTGTTTGCGTTGACTCCTCATTTAACGTCTATGTTACCGATTATTCAAATTCAGCAATTAGAAAAATCTCGAGTGGCATGGTTTCGACTCTTGCGGGGGCACCACGCTGGAATGATGAAACCGGCAATCTGGCAAGGTTCTACAATGCCAGGGATGTCGCAGTTGACAGTTACGGGAACATTTATGTAGCTGACACAGACAATCATGTAATAAGGAAAGTCGTTGACGGCGACGTTGTGACGACATTTGCCGGTCTGGGCGGCGTGTATGGTTCTGATGATGGCCCAGGTAATCTGGCGCGATTCAATTCGCCTACCGGCATTACGGTAGACAGTGCCGACAATGTGTATGTTGCTGACAAGGGTAATCACACAATCAGGATGATCACTTCGAGTGGCGTTGTATCAACGCTGGCCGGTCTGGCAGGTTCATCTGGCAGCACCGATGGCAGCGGTAATGCGGCCAGGTTTAATCAACCTTATGGGGTTGCTCTTGACAGCAGCAATAACGTTTACGTTGCAGATTATGCCAATCATCTGGTGCGCAAAATATCAGGTGGTGTGGTTACTACCCTGGCGGGTTCAGGGGTATCCGGCAGTATTGACGGAAATGGTTCAGCAGCTTACTTTAGTTACCCGAAGGGTGTTGCCGTTGACAGCAATGGTTTTGTTTATGTCACTGATTCAGCAGCTGGCATAATAAGAAAAGTCTCGCCGGGCGGTGTGGTGACCACCCTGGCGGGTACGGCCGGCAATCTTGGTCATGTTGACGCAACCGGTGCCAGTGCTGCATTTGCTTCGCCTGACAAGATTGCGGTTGATGACATTGGTTATCTCTATGTGACTGATATGAACACAATTCGTCATATATCGCCTGCCGGGGTTGTTGTAACGCTTGCCGGGGCATACAACTCACCGGGTATCGGTGATGGCTACGGCTCGAGCGCCAGATTTGTCGGACCCGCTGGTATTGCTGTCGATAGCACATATCAGTTATTCATATCTGACAGCAACACCGTTCGCAGGGGCGGTATCTATATGCCATAGTCTAATAGCCTTTTTAAAAGGCTTTCGGGTGCCAGAATTTTTCATTTTCAATTGAATTCGAAATTTTGCATGGCCGCGCCGCCCCGGGGAACCCTCGGGATAGGCTGCTCTAAAGGCTAAAGCCTAAAGAGCAGCCTAATCCAGTGGCGGCCATGCATTCGCGACCTCCTGTCGCTCGCCTGGCCGCTCCGCCCCGGGGAACCCTCGGGATAGGCTGCTCTAAAGGCTAAAGCCTAAAGAGCAGCCTAATCAAGTGGCGGCGATGCATTCGCGATCTCCTGTCGTTCGCCTGGCCGCGCCTGCCGGTTGGGCGATTGTCTGTTACCTGTGAGATGCGTGGGAGTGTTATAATATTTTCTGGTTGAAGTGACCCCCTGCTGGATAATTTGCCAGGCAGTGCTGTTGGTAATCAGGTTACGAAAATGGGGAGTAATGATGATACAGAAATCATGCAACTGGCGGTGTGCTGATCTGGCCTGTCGCGGTTTGTTGCTTGTATGGCTGCTGAGTCTGGTGATTGCTCCATGGCCGGTTTTTTGTGCGAGCCTGTCGGAAAGTGTGGCAGACAAGGTTGGCTTGGCTGATGATGACTTTTTGCAGGCAGTTCAGCGGCAGGCGTTTCAGTATTTTATCGACTGCTCGAACCCGGCAAATGGCCTGGTGATGGATAAGGCTCTGAATTCGCCGGTGGGCAGCGGGGCGGTTGATTTTGACTATTCGGCGGCGACCATCGCCGGGGTTGGTTTTGCACTGAGCGCTTACCCGGTAGGCGTTGAGCGGGGCTGGATAACCCGCGAGAGAGCGTTGACCCTGACCCGCACCACGCTGAAGTTTTTTCTTGAAAAAATGGAACATCAGCACGGCTTTTTTTATCATTTTGTCGATATGCAAAACGGCGCCAGAGCTATGAATTGCGAAATTTCCTCGATCGATACCGCGCTGTTTATTGCCGGGGCTTTGTTTGCGGCGCAATATTTCGCAGACCCAGAGATACAGCGCCTGGCACAGCAGCTCTATGAGCGCATCGACTGGGTCTGGATGTGCAACGGCGGTCAATTCCCATCTATGGGCTGGACCCCCGAAAATGGTTTTATCAAGGCGACCTGGGATCATTACTCTGAAGGGCTGCTGCTTTATATTCTGGCGCTGGGTGCGCCTGAATATGCTTTGCCGGCTGAAGCCTGGAACTTTCGCCGCCTTTGGGGGCGTTATGGCGGGCATGTTTATCTGATCAATCAGCCGCTTTTTACTCACCAGTTTCCTCAGGTATGGCTTGATCTGCGGGGCAAGCGTGATGCGCATGCGAATTATTTTGCCAGTTCAGTGCAGGCCACCCTTGCCAATCGCCAGTTCTGCCACGATATGCGCCCGAGTTTTAAAACTTTTGCTGAAAATCGTTGGGGCTTGAGCGCCTGTATCGGGCCAGACAATTACCAGGCTTTTGGCGCACCCCCCAACCCGGCAGTGACAGACGGCACCGTCGCCCCAGCCGCTGCAGCATGTTCAATCGTTTTTACCCCGCAACCCGCTATTGCGGCTCTGCGTGAGTATTATGATGGTGGCACTCTGCCAGAAAGCATCAAAATTCGGCTGCACGGCCGGTTTGGTTTGAGTGATTCGTTTAACCTCGACCGCGATTTTGTCGCTTCTGAAGCTTTTGCCATCAATCAGGGCCCGATGCTGCTGATGATCGAAAATTACCGTTCAGGGCTGATCTGGCAGCACTTTATGCGCCTGCCGGCGGTTAAACTGGCGTTGCAGCAGGCTGGCTTTAGGCCAGACCCGGCGAATGAGAATGTTGCCAGTGAAACGCCTGTTTACGAGACTGCCGCTTATATGCCTCATCAGCGGCCGGTTTATGAATGTGGGTATTCTTCAGAAGAATATGCAATCGCCAGCGCCAGTTTTGCCGACCCGGTCTGGAATAGGCTTTCTGAGATGGTCATCGACAAAAGTTTGATACAGACTATCATCAAACCACCGGCAAATCTTGATTTCAGGCTGCGATGGCAGATGTTTCATAACCCCCGAAGCCTTTTTTTCAGGTTTGACCTGCATGATACTGATTTATTCGCTGAGAATTCAGCCGATCAGATGTATCACGACGACTGCATCGAAATTTACCTGAATGCCGGGGGCCAGAAATTCACCTGGAACGGTGAACAAGATTACCAGATCATCATGTCACCTGATGCCGGCGCGCAGAATCTGCGGGTCAGAGAATTTGTTAAGGGCGAGACCCTGACCGGCAAGCTGAAATGGAAATTTGAGCGACTGCCAGACGGGTACCGGGCGATGATCGAAGTGCCGAAAGCCGAATTCGGCCTTGCCGGCAGCAACACCTTTGCCGCTTCAATTGCTGCGCACGATGTAAATGCTTCGGGCACCGTCGATATGAAATACAGCTGGTTTTTTACGCTGCCCGAAATATGGCTGGCCGAGATAAAGCTTATGCAGGAAAAGGGAGCCGAATGAAAAAAACCGCCCTGGTGCTGATTGTAATGCTGACAGTGGCTTCGGGCTTCAATCTGCCGGCTGCTGCTGAACCGCAAATCGCTCTGACTGTCTGGGCCATGGGCAGTGAGGGTCTGTTGATTCGCAAGATGGCCGACCGTTTTGAGGCACTTAACCCTCAGGTTAAAATTATTACTCAGGCAATTCCATGGACAGCAGCGCACGGCAAGCTGGTGACCGGCGTGGTTGGCGACATGGCCCCCGACATCTGCCAGATGGGAACGACCTGGATGGCCGAATTTCAGGCGATGGGGGCGCTCGAACCGCTCGACAGTTATTTAAAAGATTCGTCGCTGGTCAAGATCGATGATTATTTTGCGGCGGCCTTGACCTCGACCCAGTTTGCCGGGCAGCGTTTTGGCCTGCCCTGGTATGTCGATACCCGGGTTTTCTTCTACCGAACTGATGTGGCGTCTCAGGCTGGTTTTACAAGCTTTCCGACTTCATGGGGTGAGCTGAAAGCGCTGGCAACCTCGATCATGGCCTCAAACAGGCAGGCCAATCGCCCAGGGTTCGCTTTCTCGCTACCAACCAACGACTGGCAGATTTTCCTGATGTTTTTCTGGCAGGCCGGCGGTCAGATATTTCCTGAAGGCCAGCATCTGCCGCTTCTCACCCATGAGCCGGCATGCAGAGCCCTTGAATTCATGCGCAGCTTTTTTACTGAAGGGCTTGCCTCGCTAACCTCTGGTCGTGACATGGATCTATTGACTGCTTTTGAGAGTGGCTTTTTTCCGATGTTTATTGCCGGGCCATGGATGGTTGCAAATATTGAAACCGGCAAGCCAGAGCTGGCGGGCAGATGGGCCACAGCGCCCATGCCGAAAGAAGTTGCCGGGGCTTCGTTCATCGGCGGCAGCAACCTGGCAATGTTCAGAAACAGCACGAACAAGGCCTGGGCCTGGAAATTCATGGAATTCATGTCGACGCCGGCAAGCCAGGTGGCCTGGTATGAATTGTCGAAGAACCTGCCGTCGCTGCGGGCGGCCTGGCAAGACAAATCTCTGGCCGAAAACCAGCACCTTAAGGCCTTTAGAGTTCAACTCGAAGCGGCGGTGGCCCCGCCGGCAATCCCAGAGTGGGAACAGATCGCCGACGCAGTTTCTGAGGGGCTCGAACCAGTTATGTATGGCAACCTGAGTGCCGCTGAAGGCTTACAGAAAATGTCGGAAAAGGCGGCGGTGATACTGCGCAAACCAGATGCCCAGTCAGGTGCCGGGCATCTGGGAAAGCTGGCCCTGGCTCTTATGGGCAGCGCGTTGCTGCTGCTTGCCGCGTTTTTTCGCTGGTGGCCGCGCGAAAAAGACTATATCAGCAACCGCAGTTTTCAGCCGGTGGCCATGGTGTTTGTGCTGCCGGCATTGATTCTGCTGACCGTTTTTCTGTTTCTGCCGATTCTTGCTTCTTGGTTTGCCAGTTTCACCAACTGGGATATCTACGGCATCAGTCGGCCCGAAAACGTCGTCTGGACCGGTCTTGATAATTACCGGCACCTGGCTTCTGACCCGGTTTTCTGGGTTTCGTTGCGCAACAGTCTGCTGTTTGCACTGATCGGCGTGCCGCTTAATCTTATGTGTTCGCTGTTAGCGGCATTGCTTCTGAATCGCGAGTTCGTCAGATTCAAAGCCCTGTTTCGGGTCGGGTTTTTCATTCCATGCATTACCACAATGGTCGCGGTGGCGGTAATCTGGCGATGGCTTTATAACCCAGAGTTTGGCTTGTTGAACCTGGGGTTGAGCTGGCTTGGTCTTCCGGCCCAGAACTGGCTTGCTGATCAGTGGCTCGCCCTGCCGTCGCTGATCATCATGGCGGTCTGGAAGGGATTTGGCTACAACATGATAATTTTTATCGCGGCTTTGCAGTCGATCCCAGAAGAACTTTATGAGTCGGCTGACATCGACGGGGCCAGTGAGCCGCAGCAGTTCTGGCACATAACCCTGCCAATGTTACGTGATACCACTGTTTTTGTGACCATCATGACCAGTATCGGTTTTTTGCAGTTTTTCGCCGAACCATACGTCATGACCGGTGGTGGGCCGCTCAATCAGACCATGTCGGTGGTTCTCTACATGTATAATCACGGTTTTAAATTTTATAATCTTGGTTATGCGTCGAGTATCGCTTATGTGCTGTTCGCGCTGATTCTGGCGTTCACTCTTGTGCAGGGCCTGATCAGAAAACGTCTCGAAGGAGGCAAAAAATGAGTGCCGGCATCAGAGCAGCGAAATGGCAGGAATGGTCGTTCTTCGCCTTTCTCTGTCTTTCTCTTGTTTTTACCCTTTTTCCGTTTATCTGGATGCTTTCGACTTCATTCAAAAGCCCCGGAGAAATTTTTACCCAGACCCCAACCTTTATACCGGTGCAGGCAACTCTTGATAACTACCGCAACCTGCTGCAGAGTGCCAATCTGGGGCGCAGTTTTATGAACAGTCTTGTTTTTGCGACCGGCATGACCATTCTTTCGGTTCTTTGCAACGCCATGGCGGCTTACGGTTTTGCCAAACTCAGCTTTCCTGGACGCGAAAAGATCTTTGCGCTGCTGCTGCTCACCATGATGGTGCCCGGGCAGGTGACCATGATGCCTGTTTTTTTGATTCTTAAGGCCCTGGGCTTTCTTAATTCATTTGTCGGGTTGATTATTCCGGGTATCGCAAGTGTTTTTGGCATTTTCATGCTGCGGCAGTTCATGCAGGCGATTCCCGAAGAGATACTCGAAGCAGCCAGAATCGATGGCTGCAGCGAGTATCGCATATTCTTTTCCATTATGCTGCCCCTGTGCCGGCCAGTTCTGGCAACTCTCGCAATTTTCAGCTTTATCGGTGCCTGGAACGAATTCTTCTGGCCGCTGGTCATAATGCTGCGAGAAGACATGCAAACCCTGCCCGTGGCGCTTGCCAACCTGAATGGGCAGTTCAATACCGACTGGGGTCTGCTGATGGCCGGTTCGGTGCTTGTGGTCGTGCCGGTAATTCTGGTGTTTCTGCTTGCCCAGAAGCATTACATCAAGGGTATCGCTGCCGGTGGGGTCAAGGGTTGAGCCAGTAATGGCTGAAGTAAGGCAATTACACAAGGAGACAATCGTGAGTAAAACGTCGCTGAAATCGCAGCCGGTTTCTGGCAAAACTGCAGCCGAAACCGTTGAACAGCGGGTTGATGACCTGCTGAAGAAAATGACGCTTGGCGAAAAAGTCGGTCAGATGACGCTTTTTACGGCAATGTGGGCCGAGACAGGGCCAACCATCGACCGAAATTTTCTTCAGTATGTCAGAGAAGGGCGCTGTGGTTCGATTTTTAATGCCTATACAGCCGCATATACCCGTTCGTTGCAGAAGGTGGCAGTTGAAGAGACCCGTCTGGGAATACCATTGTTGTTCGGTTTCGACGTGATTCACGGGCATCGCACTATTTTCCCGATTCCGCTTGCCGAGGCTTGCAGCTGGGATCTGGCTCTTATCGAAAAAGCGGCGCGCATTGCCGCCACCGAAGCGTCAGCGGAGGGTATTCACTGGACATTTGCCCCGATGGTCGATGTGGCACGTGACCCGCGATGGGGTCGGGTTGCCGAAGGCGCCGGCGAAGATGTCTGGCTGGGCTGCCGGGTTGCTGAGGCCCGGGTGCGCGGTTTTCAGGGTGATGATCTGGCGGCAGAAGACACGGTGCTTGCCTGTGCCAAGCATTTCGCGGCTTATGGCGGCGCCGAGGCCGGGCGCGATTACAATATTGTCGATGTCTCTGAGCGCACACTTGCCGAGGTTTATCTGCCGCCCTTCAAGGCATGCGTTGATGCGGGAGTTCGCACCTTCATGCCCGCTTTCAATGAGATTGCAGGCGTGCCATGCACCGCCAGTCGGGCTTTGCTGACTGAAACCCTGCGGCAGAAGTGGGGTTTCACAGGTGTCGTTGTGACCGATTATACGGCCATCAACGAACTGGTGCCGCACGGAGTTGCTGCTGATCTGGCTCAAGCCGGGGAGTTGTCTGTTCAGGCCGGGGTCGATATGGATATGCAGGGTGGTGTGTATTTTAACCATCTTGAAGCGCAGGTCGAATCGGGAAAAGTTACCAAAGCCGCAATTGATGATGCCGTCAGAAGAATTCTCAGGGTAAAATTCGAACTGGGCTTGTTTGACGACCCGTATCGCTATTGCAGCGAAAAACGTGAAAAACGCCAGGTCATGAGCCTTGAACATCTGCGTGCGGCCCGGATAATGGCAGAAAAGTCACTGGTTCTTTTGAAAAACGAAAACAAAACTCTGCCGTTCAGCAGAACTTTGCGCAGTCTCGCTCTCATCGGGCCTCTGGCTGAAGCCGATGCTGAACTGCTCGGAAACTGGTTCGGTGCCGGCGATGGCAAGCAGGCAGTTTCGGTAGCCGAAGCGTTGCGTCTCAAATTCGGCGATTCGCTTCGGGTGATCGCCGCGAAAGGCTGCGAAATATACGGTGGTGATACCTCACAGTTCGAAGCGGCCGTTGCGGCGGCCAGTGAGGCTGACGCGGTTTTGCTGGTGCTTGGCGAAAGCGGCAGCATGAGCGGTGAAGCCGCCTGTCGTGTCGATATCGATCTTCCGGGATTGCAGAACCAGCTTGCCGAAACTGTTGCCCGGGCGGCAAATGGCAAGCCTGTGGCGGCGGTATTGATCAACGGCCGGCCACTGGCGATCAATCGTCTGAATGAGGCGGTGCCGGCGATACTCGAGGCATGGTTCCCGGGCACCATGGGCGGTTCGGCGGTTGTTGGCACGATTTTTGGCGATGCAAACCCATCTGGAAAGCTTGTGATGACTTTTCCGCGGTCTACTGGCCAGATACCGATATATTACGCGGCTAAAAACACCGGGCGGCCCATCAGCCCAGATAAATACACAAGCAAGTATCTTGATTGCCCGAACACGCCATTATTTCCGTTCGGGCACGGCTTATCTTACACGACCTTCAATTATGGCCCGGTGCAACTCAGTGCCGCGAGCATGCCTATGCGTGGCGAGATCAAAGCTTCGGTTAAGCTGACGAATACCGGCACCCGGCCTGGCGAAGAAGTTGTGCAGTTGTATCTGCGCGATCTGGTTGCTTGTGTAACCCGGCCGGTCAAAGAACTGAAAGGATTCAAAAAAGTTTATCTTGAGCCAGGCGACAGCGCTAACATAGAATTCAAGATCACTTCAGCTGACCTTGAGTTTCCGGGGCATGATCTTGCACCAATTGTTGAACCGGGCGAATTCGAGGTTATGATCGGCGGTAGTTCAGCAGTTTGTAACGGCCAGCGCTTTACTCTTCTGCCAGATAAATGATAGAGTCATGGCCATGGCAACCCACTTTCTGGCCTTACTGTTGCAGCGACGCCAGATGATCTGAAAAAAACAGGACCTGCAAATGACGACAAAACCCGTGACTGCTTCTTATATCGACTGGGAACCAGCGGTAAGTGCTGCTGATGTCTTTCGCGCCACTGTGGCTTTTTCATTTTTATCGGCAGATGATGCCGGGCGATTGTTCTGGGTCGAACTACGCCCCGAAGAGAAGGGACGTTGCGTGCTGATGATGCGCACCACGGCCGGTGATTGTTGCGAATTGCTTCCCGCGCCATATTCTGCAAGGTCACGGGTAATGGAATACGGCGGTATGCCGTATATAGCCGCTCATGGCCGGGTGATTTTTGCGAATTTTGCCGATCAGCGTCTATACTGGCTGCCGATCGACAACTCAGCGCCGCCGCAGCCTCTGACCCCCGAAAAACTCAGTGATGGTCGCCTGATGAAGTTTATGCAGCCGGTCGTTTCGCCTGATGGCCGCTGGCTGGTGGCTGCCTGTGAACTTGAAGACGGCAGATCAGAACCAGTAAACGCCCTGTGTGTGCTTGATCTGCTTGTTAAAGGCATTCAGGAACCGCGGATACTGGTGCAGGGTGCTGACTTTTACAAACAACCGACCTTTGCCGCTGATGGCAACCGTCTGGCCTGGCTTGAATGGAACCACCCGGCTATGCCCTGGGATTCGACTATTCTGACAGTCGCTCCTTTTGCAGACGGTAATATCGATAAAGATGAAATCTGCAAAGTCGCGGGTTCGACCACTGCTGCTGTCAATGATTTCGCTTTCAGCCCGGCCGGTGAGATCCGTTTTGTAATGGATGTCAAAGACTCGGCTCCCGAAACCATCTGCAATTTTTTTAACCTGTATTCATGGCGCGATGGTGTTCTACGCGTCGTTACGCGTCAGACTCACGAAATTGCTGCGTTTGTCAACGCCGCCAGCAGGGTTCTGGCATTGATCTATCGCGAAGGCTTACCATCTCTGGCCTGGGTTGACCCGGTAAGCGGGCTTATGTCTGATTTGCCGACCCCGTTCGTGGCTGTTACCCGGCCGGTATTTTTTGGCGAGCGCATCGCGGTGGTCGGCATACCCGCGGGCAAGCCCGCGCAGCTTGCTCTGCTTGATAATTCCGGTCAGGTCGAAATATTGCGTGAAGCCTCACAGAGCGATCTGCACCCCGACGATGTCAGCACCCCGGAGCCTGTTGCCTTTCCGACCGCTGATGGCGGCACCTGTTACGGGTATTTTTACCCGCCGAAAAATCGGCGCTACAAAGCGCCCGAAGGCGAACTGCCGCCAGTGCGTGTTCTCGTGCATGGCGGGCCGACGGGCATGGCCAGACCCGGGTTTTCGCGCGAAAACGTCTTCTGGACTTCGCAGGGCTACGCAATTTTTGACGTGAATTATCGTGGTTCGCTCGGTTTTGGCCGGGCCTATCGCGATGCATTACTCGGAAACTGGGGAGTTCTTGATATTGACGACGTGCGTGATGGTCTCAAATACTTGCGGGCGCAGGGCATGATCGGTGACCAGGCGGTGGTATCAGGTGGCAGTGCTGGTGGTTACACGGTGCAGAGACTGTTGACGCAGTTTCCCGAAATGTTTGCCACCGGGGCCAGCTATTTTGGCATCGGCAACCTCGTCACTTTGCAGAATCTGACCCACAAATTCGAATCGCGTTATCTCGAAGGTCTCTTAGGCGGGCCGATGACCACCCATCGCCATGTTTTCGAAGATCGTTCGCCGATCAATCACCTCGAGAACCTGAAAAGCCCGATGATCATTTTTCAGGGTTCTGAAGACAAGGTCGTGCCACCCGAAAACTCGCGCGAGATGGCCGAAATTCTCGCCCGCAAAAAGGTGTTGCACGAATATTATGAATACGCGGAAGAGGGCCACGGGTTCAGGCAGAAAGCCAATCTTGTCGATTCGCTTGAAAAAGAGGCTGCTTTTTTCAAAAAGATTCTTCAGCAGGGCAATCGTCATTGAGGCGTGGTTCTGAATGGGTTGGCATTCATTCACATACCCCCTTGCACAGCCCTAAAATCAGCCGAATCAGGCCGAACAGGCAGAATCAGGCCGGATCAAGAATGGCGAGATACTCATCGATGGCAGTGCAAAGTTCGCCCGTCAGCTTGAGAACGAAAAAGTGCTCTTTAAGGTTGTTTTTGTTGATGAACCCCTGTTCCTGGTCTGCCAGGCGGAAAATCGACGGGTCGGTTTCCCTGAAGCTTTCCTGAATTATGGTTACAAACTTTTTGTAGCGTTCAGCGGTCTCTGCCGCGGTGACTTCTTCAACAAAGGCCCTGTTTTCGAAAAGAATGCGGTTAATATTGAACAATCGTACGATCATCTGGCGCTGTAATTTTGGTGTGTCGGCAGTTTTCAGCATCTGTTCGTATCTTGCCGAGACTTTGAGCAGGCAGTTAAAAAAGATGCGGCGCAACTGGCGGTAGTAGAGTCCACCGCGTTCAATGCGGCTATGTACGATAAATCTTTCGGGTAAAGGCACGCTGGCAAGGAAACTTATGCCGGTTTTGGCGTCTTCGGCATTCTTTTTCAGGCTTATCATGAGGTGCAAAAGGTCTCTGGCCATTTCAAAATACATTCTGGTACATTTTGCAAAGTCATCGGAATCTGGCGAAATGCTTGCTTCAAGATCTTTCGCCTTCTGGTAGCGGTCTTTGAAATCGCTCGAATTGAGCCAGTCCTTGCTGGCATAGAAAACGTGGCCGATGCTGATCAGCAACTTTTCGGCACCGGCACTGCTGACTCGCGACCCGAGAGATGCACCCGGCGCATTGAAAATATCTTTGACCAGACGCTCTTTAACCTGCGCTTCTGAAAGAGTGAAGGTGGTAATAACCTCTTTTTCGCCAGTAAAAGAGAGAATGCGGGTGCTCGATAGCGCTTGCCCCTTTCCAGACTGGGCTTTCCAGTTGAAGCCGGCGTTTATTTCGTAGAATCCTGATTTTTGTTCGCCATCGACCACCAGGTTGAAGTTGTCTTTGAGCACCCCGTGCAGGTTCGGTGTCTCAGTGTCGGTTATACCCGGGTTCGAAAAGAAAACAGTTTCATTGTCGGTGATGAAAGTTTTGAACGGGTAGGGTTTTCCGGTGGGATCAGTCAGGCCGATAGCCTCCAGGCCGTGCGGGTTCAGTTCAGATTCCTGGTAGCATTGCTCGAGAACCTTCTCGATCAGGGATGAAGCGAGAAAATTTTCAGAAGTGAAGGTGGTTTCTTTTCTGAAGCCGTGCATGGCCTGAAAAAAAATGATCGAGGCTGAGCAGAGCAGAAAAAAACCGATCAGCAACTCAGCCAGAGTCATACCACGCCGGGCAGGCTGTTTCATTCGAGTGCTCCAGAGTTCTGCAGGCCAACTTCAAACATGGTCTGAAATTCGGTATGCCCGGTTGCGTAACAGGCAGTAACATTAACTGTATTGGCGCTTGAAACGCGAAACCTGATTTCCTTGATGTATTCGGCGATCAGAGAACTCATTTTTGGGTCGAAAACCGGGCTGCCGATATTAAAATCTTTGGCGTTGACCTGGTAATGCATGAGTTTATAGAGCTTTTTGCCGGTGCTTTTCGACAGTTCGGCGTCTTTTAGCTGGTAGAGAACCTGAATGTTGTTCTCATTGTCGGTGAAAAAGAGCGCCGGTGTTTCTTCGCCCAGACCAGGAATGATAAAGTCGGTGCCTTCTCTGACTATGCGCACAATGCGGTTTTGGGAATTCAGCACTTTAGATTGCATCTGCAGGTCGGTGGCAGCCCGCTGCTGACCGGCGCCAGAAGCCGAAAAGACACGAAAAACCATGGCGGCGAACAGGGTCATGATTCCGATAACCACCACAACCTCAACGAGGGTAAACCCATGGCTGCTGTTATGGTTTTTCACGGTTTTTCCTGGCTTTGAGATATTGATCTGCTGCATGTTTTAATTAAATTTCTGCTGTTTCAGGCGGGGTCGTTGGTCAGCACGAATTCAACCCTGCGGTTTTTGGTTTCGCCCGCTTCAGTATCGTTGCTGGCAATAAGTTTTGTCTGACCGTAGCCTTTGACGGTCAGACGATCAGCTGAGATTCCGTTGCTGATCAGGTAATCTGCCACATTCTGAGCGCGTTCGATCGAAAACTTCATGTTGCTTTCCGGGGTTCCGACAACGCCGGTTGTGTGGCCGCGCAACTCAATCTTGAGGCTTGGCCGATCTTTGAGAACCTTGGCGAGTGCATCGAGCAGTTCTTTTTGCTGGTCGGTTAAAACCGAAACATTGCCACCAAAATGAAAATTCTTGATGGCGAAAGTTACCTCGGGGTCGGGGGCGGCAACCAGTTCCGCGAGTTCTTTCAGGTCGAGAGCGGCCGGCGGAATAACGACAGGTTGCGGGGCGGGGCGAGGCACGTCAGAGTCTTTTCCGGGGGGGGCGCCTGGATTTATGCCGACTTTTTTGAGCGCGTCAGCGATGGTCGGGGATGGTTTGAGGTTGTCGGCGATTTGCCGGGCCTTGTCGCGGTTCGCGACCCGGTTTTCGAGAATTTTATCAACCAGAGTGTCGATGTCGTCTGAAGAGGCGCTGGTATTGTTTTGCAGGTCTTCATAGCAGATCGGAACAAAAAGATTGGTGAAATCGAGCAGATTCGGGTTGTATTTAATTCGCCAGTAGAAGAGATGATTCTTGCTTTTGTAGGTCACTCTGACTCTTACGTTGAACAGAAAGGCTGCCACATCGTAATCTTCGACCCGCAGATTGAAGCTGCCGCCGAACAGGTTGGCGCTTTTGTCTTTCGGCCCAGATTTAAAAGACCGGTTGCTCCACTGCTTTTTCTGAATATCGGCCAGCACTTCGACCAGTGCGGAATAGCCAATATTGAACGCTGACTGGTAGTCGTTCAGGTGCTGAAATTTGACCCGGTTCGCAGACTGAAACTGTGAAAGCGTGAGAATAAAGCCGGCAACCGCCAGGGTCGCAAAAAGAATCAGCGGAAAAACGTAACCGCGCCTGACCGCCCGGGTTGACTCATGCCCGGCCACAATTGACAAACCACTTTGCAAAATACTTCACCTCTGGTGCTATGCCAACACTTTAACGCGAGTCAGGTTGATATTCAAGATTTCAATTTTGGTGAATAAACCGGGTGCCCTCAGTAAGAATTTGCCGCAAATCGCAAATTCTCATTGTTTTAGACGTTATTTTAAATAAATATTATACTATTCATAAGCCGTTCTCTTTGATGAGGGAAAAATGAAAAAACTGCTGGTGATTTTTCTGGTGCTGCTGGCCGTTTCCTGCCCTGCCAGTATTCCGCATGCCGTGAATTATGAATGGGGTATGCTTTCCGTTCCTGAGAATTACGCTCTGCCGAATGGCCAGAAGCAGCAGATTTACTGGGAAAAACTCAAGGCCACCGCCCCCGGAGCCGAGGCGATCATAATGATCAATGGCGGGCCGGGCATGCCGCACCATAGCTTTCATCATCAGACCAGCAAGGGTTATGACCGTGACTGGTTTGAGGCCCTGCGCACCCATTTCGACGTTTATTATTTTGATCAGCGCGGCACTGGTAATTCGCAGGAACTCAACTGGGCAAACTTCGGCAGCCGCAATTATCGTGTCTATAATGCTCCTGATATCTGCCGCGATATCGAAGAACTCCGAAAAAGCATAATCAAAAAGAAGAAAATCGCGGTTTTTGGCGAATCTTACGGCGGCATGGTGGCCCTTTCTTACGCATCCATGTTCCCGCAGTCGGTCTCAAAACTTGTTATTCACGATTCGTCGCCGAGCAACGCCTATTTCAATAAAATGCATGTGAATTTTTCGAATGGCCTGAAAGCTCTCGAAGAGCTTTTGCCTGGCGTAGAAGAGAACATGCTGACCTGCGTAACCATGTTCAACAACGGCCAGGTTTCGAATGCCTATGGTTACAGCATAAGTGCCAATGATTTTTTAACGCTCTGCCTGCCATACACTTATTCGATGCGCGGCCAGATAATTATGGCGACCATGGCCGCCCAGATCGTTAACGAAGGGCGTTCTGACATTCTCGACGCAATTCTGGCGCCGGCTGCGAAGCTATCATCGCGGGCCGTCTACAGTTCTCTCGGGGTGGCTCTGCTTCTCGTGCAGACTACCGAGATGCTCAATATGACCGATGTTTATAAGGGCGGTGACAGCGACCCCTGGAGCCAGGCCTGGGCCATCGAACGCATTTTCAAACCGCGCCTCGATTTTCGCGCCGATTTTGATCTGACCTGGTTCTCGGCCTTTAATGTCATACCCAGTCTCGGAAAAATTACCGCGCCGACCCTCGTCATTGTCGGTGAGACCGATTTTATCTGCCCACCCGAATACGCAGAAAAGATGAAAGACGGTATTGCCGATTGCCGCCTTCTGAAGGTCAAATTTGCTGCCCACAGCGGCTTTATCGAACAGCACACCTTTGTGGTCGGCAAAATCCGTAATTTTCTGCTCGACCTCTACCCGGGCGATGATGATCGCATCGTGCCGGTTGAAGAACTGCGAACCAGAGATCTCAATGAAATGGTCGATATCTGGTTCGAAGGCGTCACCCGCCTTGGCCTGACCACCAGCTTTATCAGGGGTTCGCAGCCGGCAGAGTGATGTTTTTAACGCCTGCTGGTGCCATATTCTTGCGTTCAGCGCCAGGTGTTGCATTGTGTGCGCAAATCTATCGCAATAATGTGCGATGCAAAATTTCAGCATTTTGATCACAGCCCCGCCACCCTTTCTGCTGGCTGCTTTTGGCTGTATAAAAAATAATATTAAAAATTTTCTTGACACATTGCAGCAAAAATGGCATAATAATCTTGCGATGCAGCAAGGCATCAAAAATCTCGAAATCCAAAACTTAACAGGAGTTTTAAAATGAACAACAATATTAACAAATGGATGGAATTTTCAAACGAATACGCTCAGCTCATGAACGATAATTTCAAGGTCATGAACAGATTCTGGACAACCACCCTTGATCAGCACAGTGGTTATGGCAAAAAGAACGTTGAACTTTTCTTCGATCACATGAACCGCAACGTAGAAATCATGCACGAAATCTACACCAACGCCAGCAAAACCAACGAAGAACTTCAGCCGATTTTTAAAGATGGCATCGAAAAGTTCAACGCCCGTTTTCAGAAGGTTTACGAAGAAACCATGAAGAATATCACCCCGAAGACCAACACCAACGCTCAGTAATTTACTGAATAAGCAGATCAGGGGTCGATGTCGCACGACATCGGCCCCTGATCTGCTTTTAGCGCCCACGGCACCAGGGCAATTTACCCGCAGCCTGGCCGCAGCAAAATTGTTCGGATTTTGCTATAATAAGGGTACCGGTGGGTGAAACTTTGAAAATTGCCGCAAGCGAACTTAGCCCCTATTTTTACCGGCCCGGCCAAAACCCGGCTGGTGCTTTGTCGCGCCCGGCAGCGGGCCAGAAGGTCGCCGGCAATCAGCCTGATTCGGCCGGCAAAGCGGCCACGCAGACCGAAACGCAATCTGCGGCAACAAAAAATCAGGCAGGCAACAGCGCCGGCACTAACAACGAGGCATCGGCTCTCTCAAAGCCCGGCGGGGCTTCATCTTCAGAGGTAACCCCTGAAGAACGAGCAGTGATTAACGATTTAAAGAAGACTGACAAAGAAGTGCGGGCTCATGAAGCCGCGCACGTTGCAGCGGGCGGCCAATATGTTACCGGTGGCGCCCAGTTCGAATATCAGACCGGGCCAGACGGCAAAAAATATGCAGTCGGTGGCGAGGTTCAGATCGATACTTCCTCGGTACCAGATGACCCTGAAGCGACAATTGCCAAAATGCAGGTGGTCAAACGCGCGGCTCTCGCGCCGGGGCAACCGTCATCCCAGGACCGCTCCGTTGCCGCTGCAGCTGCCCGAATCGAAGCCGAAGCCCGGCAACAACTGAGCAGCCCATCAAGTGATAACAAAAATAAGGGTAGCAACCCCGCTGACCAGTATTCGGCCGGCGGCAACAAGCAAACCGGCGGCAATTCAAAGATCGGCGGCATTTTTGACCGCAAGGCCTGACGGCAGTCAGTCAACATCGACCGGCGCAATGTGCAGGTCTTCCTTTTCCAATGGCAGAAACGGCAGCAACATTATGCCAGGCGCTGCAAAGATCAGAGTTGCCATGAAAAAGCCGGCGTAACCCGTAGACTGCTGCACGTAACCACTGGTAATGCCCGCACCCATAGCCCCAAACGCCATCAAGCCCGTTGAAATAGCGTAATGCGCCGTCGGGTATTTTGAATCCTGGGTGATGAACATCAGGTAGACCATGTAGGCAGCGAACCCGAAGCCATAACCAAACTGATCGCAGCCGATGATCAGGGTTACCCAGGCCTTGCCGGGCTGCACGGTTGCCGCCCAGATATAGAGCAGATTCGGCACGTTCATCGCCAGAACCATCGGCCATAAAGAACGTTTGATGCCGAACTTCGCGATAACCATGCCCCCGATAATGCCGCCGAGCGTCAGCGCCACTACTCCAACCACACCGGTGATAAAACCGACTTCGGTCGTAGTCATGCCAAGCCCGCCTTTATCAAGGGTGTCAATGAGAAAGGGGTTCGACATTTTGCCAACCATCGACTCACCAAAGCGGTAAAGAAGAATGAAACCAAGAACAATATGCAGTTTCGGCTGGGTAAAATATTCTTTAAAAGCAGCCTTGAACGGAAATGACTCGCGTCGCTCCGCATCCTGACGCGGCCTGGGCATCGCCAGGTTGCCGATAATGACAAAAAGCAGATAGACGCCGGCAGCGAAGATGATCACGTTGCGCCAGGCCACCGGAATAACCGCCCCAGGGGCACTTTCAAAGGTGCCCGCCAGATAGATTAAACCCCCGTTGCAAAAAACATTCGCCAGGCGGTAGGCGGTGCTGCGGATTCCGACAAAATAGGCCTGGTCTTCTTGGGACAGGGCCAGCAGGTAAAAACCGTCGGCCGCGATGTCGTGCGTGGCCGACAAAAAGGCAAGCAAGGTCAATACTATCAGGGTTGGCGTCAGAAAATTTTCGCTGGTAATCGTGGCGGCGACCATTAACATCGCAACGATAGCAAGCATCTGGGTGCCAATAATCCAGCGGCGTTTGGTCGAGGTTGATTCAACCAGCGGCCCCCACAGCATTTTGATGATCCAGGGCCAGGTAATCAGGCTTGTCCAGAGGCCAATTTCGGCATTCGAAATGCCAAGGCGCTTGAACATGGTCACCGAAACAGTGCTGACGATAAAATAAGGTATGCCTTCAAGAAAAAAAAGGGCCGGTACAAAGAACCATGGGTTGCCGCTGGTGGGCTTGACTGCCCGGGTATCGGTTTCGTTCATAATTCTGCTTTCTTAGTTAGAATAGTTTGTGGGCGTTGATAATGCCAGGCTTCGCTCATTTTCGTCGCGCAAAAAACAGCACCGCGTCCCAGGGGCGCACTACACGGTTTTCGTTGCGGGCGATGATTCTGCCGATTGCAGCGAAAAGGCGCTCACGGGTGGCGACTGGCAGAAGAATGTGATCAGAGTATGTCATGTGCAGTTGAAAGAACTCTTCGGGGTTAAAAGTCTTCGACCATGGAAAATGATGAACGGTCAGTTCACGAAACAGCCCGGTGGCGGAAATCTGCTGACGCCGCTCTTCGATAGTCGCCGCAAAGTCGTTTTTGCAGCGTTTCTCGGCGATTTCCGGGGCGAATTGCCGGTAAGCGTCACGAATTTCAGCCCAGATCGGGTCATTTGTTTCTGGAAACATGTTCCAGAACAGGGCCATACAGCCATGCGACCTCAGCAGGCCCGCTGCTTTGGCGTAGCCGGTTTCGGGGTTGACCCAGTGAAAGGCGCTGCCGCTGTAAATAAGGTCGAAAGTGCGCCCTGCCGCATCCCAGTCTTCAAAATTGCCGCCTTCAAGGCGAAGCTCGGCAGGCTGGCCAAGCGATTTCCAGGCGACGTTTCGCAATTGCTCGCCCGGTTCGTTGCCGACGATGTGGTAGCGCCGGTTGATGAACAGCCGGGTTGCCTGACCGGGGCCAACTCCGATTTCGAGCAGGTCAGAACCAGGTTTCAGATCAGCAAGCTGCTCAATGCAATCTCGCAACGCCTGGGGGTAGCCCGGCCGAAAACGGTCGTACTCTTCTGCGACGCTGTTGAAAGCCTCGGCACGGTCTCTTTTCAGATGCATGTTTGGTTCCATGGGCTTCTCCTGATTCTTTGCGTGTCTGCGATAAAAGACCATGCTTTATTATTCTCTCAGATTCTAACACATAGAGTAACCGGCAAAATTCATTTTTTTGCTGGCAACGATAAATTGTGGCTGTTCGCGATCAGCCCAGCCCTGGTCGATTGTTGCATGCGGCGGTTTGCTCACCCTGACAAATAAAAGAGATTGAAGCGACGTAGCGGCCGGGCATTCTCGCTTTGAGCAAATGCAGCGCCGTGGGAACTGTTGCGACCAGCCAGGTTGCTTTATCAGGTGCGGCAGATTAAAGTGAGAACGAAATCTTTATTCAGGAGAATCTGATGCTACGTCTGGTTATGTTGTTGTTAATGCTGCCTGCCTGTCTGCACGGGGAACCCGCACTGCCATCGGTCAATCTGCCTGAATCTGGCGACCAGATTGAAGTTGAGCGGTTGATCGCCAAGACCGTTACTCTGCCAGCGCAACGCCGGGTTGAGATTATTTCAAAATATCTGCTCGGGCGGCGCTATCACCCCGAGAGCCGTGACAGAATTAAAAAGCAGGGCGGCAAGCCGGTCAAAAAGCTTGAGGCTACCAATGCTGAACCCCTGCGGGTTCAATTTCTGCGCACCAGCCTGACTTATCTTGACTGCATGACCTATGTCGAACACGTTCTGGCGATGGCAGCAAGCACCAGGCCAGCTTATCACGACGAATTTCTCTGTCGTCTGCTCGATATTATGTTCAATACAAGTGAGCCGGTGCTGATGAACCATCATCGCAGTCACTTCACCTCAAGCTGGGGTGATGTGAATGAGCGCAAGGGCTACCTTGTTAATATAGCCCGCAACCACCCTCTGGCAGAGCGTCGCGTTCTTTTTCTCAACCGGGTTGGTAATAATCGAACTTTCTATGTTGAAGACCGCTTCATGATTGCTGCTCAGCCACAGATTATGTGGTATTTTCCGGCTAAGGCAGTGCTTGGCCATGGTGTGCCGCTTGCTTCTGGTGATGTGATTGCCATGGTTACCGACAAAGAGGGTCTCGACGTGACCCACATGGCCTTCTATATTGAGCACAGCCGAAAAAGATGGTTGCGGCATGCCTCGCTAAAGCTGAACAAGGTTGTTGATCAAGATTTTGAGCAATACCTGCGCGATGGCAAGCATATCAAAGGCCTGATGGTTTTCAGGCCTGTACTGCGTGCCGCGCCACCAGTGCTCTTCAAGTTCAAAACGATCCCGCCCCGATGAATTTCAGGCCCTGCAAGCCAGGCCATAGCAAATCAGCAACTCCCGGTTAAAAAGCAGCCCGGCTGCCAGGCTTTAACTGCGCCTTTTAAGAGACAAGCAGATTAATCAGAAGTGCCTTGATGGTAGTTACAAAGTTTAACGAGAATTGCTCAGAGCAAATGCAAGACCGGTTGAGCGCTCGAAGAAACCCATATTGAAAGATAATGTGGGTTGCTGTTTGCCGGTTGGGGTATTTTTTCTTATAACTAAAAAACAGGGTAGCAAATGTACCCCGAACTTTTCTGATTCGTGAGTGGTAATACTCCTCATAAAGCTCAGGAGCAGTCTGATGAAAAAGCAGTTTGGCCGGTTTGGCAATGTTCTGGGGGCGTCATGCGTTGTTTTCTCGCTGGCTTGTCTACCGGTATTGGCTGACGACAGTCTGCCTGCCGCCTACCAGAAAATGCAGCAGTCGTTGAGCGCCTACCGTGACGCGGTCTGCGACCAGTCTGATCGAACGCTGATCAACCAGAAGCGCGATGCATACAGCGCGGCTAAGAGTGCCTACGAAAAATTGCGCGGCACCGCCGGCACCGTTTCCGAAAAAGCAAAATCGGTGGTGACCCGCTCTGCAAAAGAGACGCAAAAGCCAGACCCCTATGTGCGTCAAAAAGCTACCTCGGTTCTGACGGCCGCGCAGGGCGTTGAACGCGCTCTTAAAAAGGCGACGGGCAGCGAGAAAGTCGTCGAGAAAGATCTCGATATTTCGTTCACCGAAACCAGCGATAATAATCTTGAGCTGCAAGCTGGCGAAACCTTCTGGCAGTCGGTTACAAAAGATATTCAGGCTGCGAAAAAGAGCATTACCATTCAGATGTTTGGTATGGAAGCCGACAAAACCGGCTGGGAATTCGCCCGCATGCTCGCTGAGAAGGCGAAGCAGGGGGTTGAGGTCATTCTGGTCGCTGACCGTTCAGGGGCGCGTATGGCTGCGGGCAAAAACCTGATTTCGACCACCGAAGAAGAGAAGCTGTTCGAGTTTTACAAACAGAATGGCGTCAAAGTCGTGTTTTATGACCGGGTGAGCAAGGCTACTACCGTAGGCCAGAAGCTTGATTTTTTTCATTACGATCATCGCAAAAAATTCATTATTGATGGCCAGATTGGTTATGTTGGCGGCTACACGCTTCAACAAGAATCACGCGAAAAGAAGCATGACATGATGGTGCGCTGCCAGGGTTCGGTGGTTAACCAGATGCAGACCGGCCTGTTGCTGAGCTACCTTTATAACGGCGGCAAGCTTGCCAGCAAAGATTCTGCCGCCCTGCGTGACCGCTTTTTTGCACCCCCGGCCGTTAAAGGCTCGGCGAACGCTCGTATTACCTATAACATTCCCCGTGGCGTTCATGACGTGCATGATGATTATCGGCAGCAGATCGACTCAGCCAGCAAATACCTGTATGTTATTAACCCTTATATTACCAATGATGACCTTATTGATCGGCTTGCAGCGGCCGCCAGACGCGGTGTTGATGTGCGCATCGTTCACCCGGCTTCAGCTGAAAACCCTCTGAATGATGCCAATACCCGCTATCATTTCGCCCAGCTGCAGAAAGCGGGCGTCAAAATTTATCTGTATGAAGGCGAAAAAGGCCTCGGAAAACTGCATGCCAAGGGTATGATAGCCGACGACAATTTTGCCAGTATCGGTAGTTGCAACATGGATACCATGGCTTTAAGGCATAATTACGAATCGAATCTGGCCTCGAAAGACCCTGAGTTTGTGCGTCAGGTCAAAAGAGACCTCTTCGAGAAGGACTTCACCCTCAGCAAGCAGTATCAGGCCCCCAAATCCCTCTGGGAAAGACTCAAAATCAAGGTTAAGGGCGGCGCATCTGAATTGCTTGACCGCTGGGACTGAAAAAAAATCCTGTTGCGGTGCGCAGTTTGCATGGTGCTGCGAATGTATAACCGCAAACAGCGTTTGCTGACAGGTCAACAACAATTAAAGATATTGGGTTGACTATTTAACTTTTTTAAAATCACTATTACCCGGGGCCTGCGCCCAGTCCCAACGGTTGGAATCTCATCACCAGCTGCCAGGATTTTTTTGGGGGGGGATGGTATTCCGGTTAGCGGGTGAGAACTGCCACGACTATTCCTAGAACTATTGAAACAATGATGCCGATATTGTGGTTGCGAATGCTGGTGTGCAGGTCTTCGAGCATGCTCTCTTCGGTGCGTATCGTCAGCATGGCGGTCTGGTCGGTGTCGCGTGGTTTATAGATTGCAACGCCGTTTGCACCACCCACAAGTTCGCCCATCACATAAACCTGG
>DAOPYA010000043.1:0-36519 GCA_035352635.1 Candidatus Rifleibacterium sp. | reverse complement strand
CAAGGCGCAACTTCACCCTCGAACACGAAGTAATCGGCGAGAGCAACCTGTTTCTTGAACCGGGCGAGGGCTTGTTGATGTTTACCGATGGCATCACCCTGGCCGGTATTGGTGGAAAAACCCGCCTGGGCTGGAACACCAGCGAAATCAGCCGATTCGTCAATGACTGTATGGTGGCCGGCGAAAGAAAAAAGAAGCTTTACCAGAAAGTGCAGCAGCAGGCTCTTGATCTCTGGGGGCACCCGTGCGGCGACGATTGTACGGTGGTCGGTGCCTTCTGCCGTCAGGGCAAAGTCGTCAACATTTTTACCGGCCCCCCTGCCAGCAGCGGTGAAGATCAAAAAGTCGTCGAAAGTTTTCTGTCGCTGCCAGGGCTAAAAATTGTGAGCGGCGCAACCACCGCCCAGATCGTTGCCCGGCATCTCAAGCGCGAACTCGCGGTCAACATTTCTGATACCAGCATGATTGCCCCACCCGGTTACAGCCTTGAGGGCATCGATCTTGTAACCGAAGGCGCCGTAACCCTCAACCAGTTATATAACATTCTCGACGCCGACCCGATTTATTTCGAACCCGACTCTTCAGTCACCAGGCTTTATGATGCAATTATCGATGCAGATCGCATCAACTTCGTGGTCGGGGTCACCAAAAATATCGGGCATCAGGATATCGCTTTTCGCCAGCAAGGGATTATACCCCGCCTGAAAATCGTCGAACTGCTCGCTGAAAAATTATCGAGCGACGGGCGACTGATTGACATCAAAAAGGTTTAAATACTCCCGGTTTTAAAAAACTTCTGCTATTATTAATCAGTATAATTAGCAATAGAATTATAATCTGGTGACAGATGACCCGTACAACCGGAGGTAAAATATGAAAAAGGCAATTTTCAGTCTGGCGCTGGCAATATTGATCAGCCCGTTTTCGGCGGCAGGCAGCGGCGCTGACGCCGGTTCTGCCAACCCATTCAATGTTGACCAGGTCAATATTTCGGCGTCTGCCTCGGTTAAAGGCTCTGGCAACAGTTCGAATGCCGTAATCACCAGTGCGGCTCCGGCAATTAAAGAAGGCACGATCGGCTACGTCAATGTTAACACCCGCCTGAACGTGCGCACTGCGCCCTGGGGCAAGATCATCGGCAAGCTTTACGATGGCGACAAACTGCGCATCGTGGCCCGCGAAGGCGACTGGCTGAAAATTCATTACAATGGTGGCTACGCCTACGTTCACAGCAATTACGTCGAAGTCGGCGAAGAACGAGCCAACAAACCCAGTTCTGACAACGGCAGCAACACTCCGACCCCTGGTGTACCCGATGGCACACTTGATCCGGCCAGGTTTGGCTACGACAGCAAGCGCTTCAATGCAGTCTTCGATATAGTTGAAAAATTCTGTTCAAGCAACAAAGCCTATGTTTTCGGCGCTGGCCACAAAAAAACCTCAGGTTACGCCGAAAAAACTGACTGTTCGGGTTTCGTCGGTCAGTTTATTCAAAAGATGGCCGCAGCATCAGGTATTCCGCCCGTGTTCCCAGCCAACAGCTGGTATCCATCGAGTCAGATCTATAAAAATCAGTATACCAACAAAGTCACCTCAACGTTTCCGCCGCCCAGCCCTCGCGATTCAATCAAACCCGGCGATGTTTTCGTCATGAACCCGGGCAGCAGCGGAATCGGCCATGTTGGCCTGTTTATGGGCTATACTTCTTCGGGTCAGCCGATCATCGCGCATTCAACGCCAACCCGCGTGCAGAGCGGTACGCGCATCGCCGGCAAAGTTGGTTATTCAGGGGTGCGCATCGAAGTGTTACCGTCGCGCTACAAATCACGCTGGGCCGGTGTTTATCGAATTAAGAACATGGACAGCATGCTTAACAAGCTTTCAGGGTCATAATTTTACCATCAGACGATGCTCAAAAAAATATTTGTCGCTTCCTTGCTGTTACTCTCTTTCACGCTGCCATGCCTTGCTGACACCGAACCGGCAAAAATACCAGATGTCGAATTTGGCCCATGGCTGTCTTTTACCCAGGGTGATCAGCCCAATCAGCTTCTCTGGCTGTCTGAAGCAGACGGCAACGTAGTTGACGGGCCATTTCAGGGCCCGATGGCCTTTGTAACTGACCGCAACGGCAACCTCTGGGCTGGCGACACTCTGAATGCCAGAATTACCGCATTTACCGCCAAAGGGCGACCGATAAAAATCATCGACCTGCTAAAAGTGGCACGGCAGGCAGGTCTGGCCAACGATCCGGTGCTTGCCGACATCGCACCGGGCATGCCCGGCAAACTTCTGGTTGCAGATGCGGCCAACAATGCCATCATCGAAATCGACCTGCGCAAGGCTCCGCCAAGAGCTTTTTTGCCGGCTTCCGGCTCTGAATGGCTGCAAATTAATTTTCTGCACACTGACCAGCAGGGCAAAATCTACGTAGAAGACGTCGCAACCCGCAAAACCTATGTTCTCGACCGCAACGGGCAGCCTATTCACCAGCCTCTCGATGGCCTGATCGGCATCGCAGTATCTCGGCAGAGCAGAATTGCCGTGCTCGCCGCCGACGAAAAACTGCCGGGTATCTGGCAGATTCTAACCGCCGAAAAGCCTGGCAGCCCGCTGCAACCCATGGCGATGCTCAGAGATGACGAACCGGTAATCTGGGCAGCCCTTGAAGGCTATGATGCCAGCAACCGCCTGCACGTTATCTATGACACCCCCGCCTCACGTTTTTATCTGGCGCTGGCCCAAGACGGTTCAGTCATCAGAAAATACCAGACCGCCCACCCCGAACCCGGCTACGACCCCGCAAGACCTGACTGGGTTGATGCCAACGGTCGGCTTTACAACGTCAAGATCGCCTCTGGCAGCCTCGAAATTCAAACCCTCAAATAAACCCGACTATAACCTCAGCACTCATGGGCAAGAAAAAACTCATAAGATTCAAAGAAAACGCCACATTTTTGCGGCTTTTTGAGCCACCGGCGCTCGAACTGCTCAAAACAGACCACAAATTCAAAGGCCGCTGGGCGCAAGATTTTTTCGGCAACCACAATCCCCTTACCCTTGAACTGGGCTGCGGGCGCGGCGAATACACTGTAGGCATGGCCAGATTATTTCCGGGCCGCAACTTTATCGGGGTCGATATCAAGGGTTCTCGCCTGTATTTCGGGGTTAAAACCGTTCAGAACGACAACTTGCTGAATGCCTGCTTCGTGAGAAGCCAGATCGAACTGCTCAACAAAATTTTTGCCCACGAGGTTCATGAACTCTGGATCACCTTTCCCGACCCTTTCCCGGGACGCGCTAATCGCAGGCTGACGGCACCGGCTTTTCTGAACCGCTATCTCGATGTTCTCGACGCCAGCGGAACTATCTGCCTGAAAACCGACGACTACGATCTCTACACTTTCACCCGAGACATTGCCAAAGAAAATGACCTCGAAATCATCGAAGACACCGATGATCTCTACAACTCACCCCTATGCGACACATTGCCGCCTATTCAGACAACCTATGAAAAGCGTTTTCTCGAAAAAGGCAAAAAAATCTGCCTCCTTCGATTCCGCTTAAACAAGCCGGTCAAACCGCTGCCAAAAAAGGAATCAGCGCTTCCATCAGCCTGATTCCTGCCTGATTACAACAAGACAGCCCGAATGACATGCATTGTCGTTTCCAGACGCATTATTGGCGCAGCGTATTAAATACAGAAGCGAGATGATGGCCATGATTTGTTGGGCGATAATCGTTGGTTCTGTTTTGCTTGTGAAATGATCGGCACCTCCGCACAAAACTACGATTGGCAGTAGGTAAACCAGATTAACTACGAAATATCGTAGGCCGCCCCGTACCCAAATATGCCTAAAAACTTCAAAACCAGCATCTAATGAGACTTTTTTAATATCAATTTACCTGGCACGGTAAATGCTACTATAATAGTAGTATTGATTACTGCAATACTGATTAAAATAGCTACTGACCAACAAGGAGCAAGCCTATGAGATGAATGAGGGTTCACATTGTGGCCCTCACTGCACTCTGGTTTTTTCATGCAATAACCTCTCTCTCTGATTCTAAACCCCTTAAACGGCTCGAAAACTTCGGGCCGTTTTTTCTTTGCCCTGACACGTTATTTCTACGCTGGCGACTGAGCAGACTTCGATGTCAAAATAACGCCTGCCTGGCTCAAAGAGACAAGTTCTTTGTCAATAATGAGCAGGTATTTTAAATCTGTGTACCCTCTTCCGCGCATGGATTAAAGCGGCGAAGCGGGTAGCAGCTTTAAAGGTGATTAACCATCAGCCAAACCCTGACCGACACGACGGCATCAAGCTGATATCTGATTTTCTCTGCAATCAGGCGCAATGAAGCACTAAGTTCGTATGGCATATAAGTTGCTGTAAAAATGATGCTCTGACCGATTAGCTTTGGTCAGAGTTTCGCTGATTGGCGAAGAGGCCTGCCGGCAGTTCCGCGTCGGCAGACCTGAAGATCTCTCCCCCGGGGCTGGCTTTTAATAGGGCTGGCCTCTTTTTTTTGTTGGCAATTACCCGGGCTCAGCATTATTCAATAATTCAGATTCAGGAATTTGCGACGTAGCGGCAGCGCTGGCGTGCATTTTTTTGAGGTTATCAATGGCTGCGGCTGTGCCGATGACGATGATGCAATCATTGGCCTGAATTCGTTCGACCGGGCCCGGGGCGGTAATCTGCTGGTCGCCGCGTCTGATACCGACGACCGTCACCCCGAAAGTCTGTCTGAAGCGCAAGTCCATGAGGGTTTGCCCGACTTTATCTGAGCCATCGCGAATCGGCAGTTCAGCAATTTCAAAGCGGCCGGTGTCTTCGTTGTCATCTGAAGCGGTGCTACCGAGCAATTCTTCGGCCTTTTGCAGCAAATTGGCTGGCCCCATTATCACAACTCGGTCGCCGGCAAAAATTCTAAAATCTGCGCCCGGGTCATGGTAGACCTTGCCGCCTCTGATGACCGCCAGAATTGAGACACCGGTAATCGAGCGCAGCGGAATTTCTTTGACTTCATGGTCGGCATAGGCTGAACTGGTGGTGATCTTAACGTCTTTGAAGGCGATCGGCCAGCTGATGTTGTCGGGCAGAACGTCGATGGCGTGCACCAGCGAGCCGGCGGCCTGTTCAGCGGCGTCGTTGAAAGGGCGAAACACTACATTTGCGCCGGCTTCTTCATAGTTTCGGGCTTCGCTGGCACTACTGGCGGTGAGAGCAACCTTGCCAATGAAATGACTTTCTTTGAGGCGATGCAACAGTTCAAGGTTTATTTCTTCAGAATGAATTGTGGAAACAACGCATCGGGTTTTGCTGAGGGGCAGGTGCTCAAAAGCTTCATGGTCGGTAACATCGCCGTAAGCCAGCGCCATTTCGCGGCCACGCCAGCGCGAAAGCGCTTCGGGGTCAAAGTCGAGTGCCAGCACCCGCTTCTTGCGGTGCAGCAGGTCTTCGGCGAGGCTGCTGCCATAACTGCCCAGCCCGACAAGAATGACATCAAGCGATGGAATAGCGTTGAGGGTATCACCGGCGGCTTCGCGGTAGGGGTTTTTTCTTTCGAAAATCTTGAGAGGCTCAGACAGCAGATTATACAACTGCCTTGAATAGAGAATCATGTAAGAAGATGCAAATATGGTAACAACGCCGACCAGGGTTATCAAACCCATTGCCTGGGCGTCGATATGCCCAAGACTGCGGCCAAGCGCCGCAACAATCAGAGAGAATTCACTGATCTGGGCAACCGTAAGGCCATCCATGAACGAGGTGCGGCGACGATAGCCCATCAGCCCCATGATCAACAGCAAAATTATCGGTTTGATCAGCAGCACGAACACTGAAAAAATGACAGCCGAGCCGAATTGTGAACCGACTACCGACCAGTCGAGGCGGGCACCGAGGTCGATAAAAAAGAAGAGCAGCAGAAAATCGCGCAAACCGCCGAGCCGTGCGCCGATCGCATCGCGGTATTCATTAGACGCCAGCGAGATACCGGCAAGAAACGCCCCGACTTCCTTGCTGAAACCGAGCATTTCGCCGCCGGCAGCCAAAAAAACGGCCCAGGAAACCGCAAAAAGGCTGAGCATTTCTTGCGAAGTGGCCATTTTTTGAACCAGGCCGGGAATCACATACTTCATCAGCAGACCGACAACCGTTACCATAAGGGCGCCGCGCCACAAAATCTGAACCAGTGCCGACCAGACAGTCACTTCGCCTGCCAGATTGCTGCCAAGGGTCGTCAGAAAGGCCAGGGCAATGATGGCAGCGATATCCTGCACGATCAGAAAACCGAGGGCGATCTGGCCGTGCAGCGAATCAATCTCTTTTTTATCTGAGAGGAGCTTAACGATGATAATCGTACTTGAAAAAGTCATGGCCATGGCCAGATAAGCAGAAGTGACGTTATTCATGCCCAGCGCCCGGGCAATAAGAAAACCGAGGCCGGAGGTGAGAACCATCTGCCCGATACCGGTTGCCAGAGCCACCGGCCCGGTGGATTTAATCAACTTCAGATCGAGTTTCAGTCCGACAATAAAAAGCAGCAGGGCAATACCGATTTCGGCAAGCAGCTCAATCTGATCGTAACTTTTGATGAAGCCAATACCAGCCGGCCCCGAGATGACCCCGGCGGCAAGAAACATGATAATCAGGGGTTGCCGTAACTTCTGACCGGCAAAACCTAGAACGCTTGAGGCGCCCAGAATTGAGGCGATTTCTTTAAAAGCTCCGGCTTTAGGCATTTTTGCTCCATGACGAAAGGTTCAGCGGCCATTATAGCATCAGAGGGCCATATTGCAAAATTGCTTTTGCCTAAAAACAAACAGGGCTGCCCATAACCGGGCAACCCTGCCTTAAAAATTTACCGTTTCAGCGTTTTGGCACGAGAACCCCGGTTACTCGACGATCTTCAGTAGTCACAACGCTCAGTTCAGTTCCGGCCGGCACTTCTACTTCGCCGCCCTTAATAAAGGCGCCGCCCGCAAGGCCGATTGGCCCGAGCACCAGGTAACCGAGCGTCGAAGCTCCTGCTGCCATGCCGATTTTGCGCTTATCAAATTTTGCGCCGGCGTCTTCAATCTTGATTGGCAGCAGCGAAGCATCCATGCTCTCAATGTTTCTGACATCGAGATTAACGTAACCGGTGCGACCGAAGCGACCGCCGCGTCTGACGTTTTTAACTTCGGCGCTGACAATACCGCCGCTCGTCATTACCAGAATGTTTCTGTCGATAAACAGGTCATGGGCAACGACCATAGGTATAATCTCACCCTTGGCGGCAGTGCGGCTCGAAATGTCTTTTTTGAGGCGCAGTCTGAATTCGGTGCCGGCGGGTATGGTGACGGTATGCAGCGAAATGAGGCCCCGTTCGATGGTCAGATGCACGAGTTGTTCGAGCCTGAAAGCCATGGGTTCCATTGAGACATTGCCGATAACCTGTTTGTCAATTTCGGCGAGACGGGCTTCGAGAGTGCCCTCGCCAGTCTTGTTAAAAAGTTTCCATTCAAGGTAACTCAGCTTCATATCGAGTGACAGGTTGTTTGCCGAGCCTTTGAAAATGAAATCATGCAGATACTTTGATTTTTCGGAATCAGTCTGCCCGGTTGCCCGGCCAAACAGGTCTTCTTCAATCTGCCGCAGCCTCTCTGGCGTGGCCGCCGCCTGTTCATCACCGTAAATATAACGTTCAATGCGGCTGACCCGCTTATCAAGATCGCGATCAATTTCGGCTGCTTCGGCAACAGCGCCCAGACAACATAACAACAGAATCACGGCCAGAATGTGTCTAAATTTCATGGTTTTGCCTCTTTCATCTGGTTGGGAACAGCCGGTTTTTCGGTTTTGCCTGCTGAACCGGCGGGTTTTTCGACTTTCTTTTCGGTCTGCGGCAGTCGGCCTTTTTTATGAGGCCGGGCCGGGTCAAAAACTATCACAATTTCGCGTTGCCGCAAAGGTGTCTTGATCATATCGTGGCAGAAACCTGCAAATACGCTGGCGTCAGCCTGTTCAACAGTCACATCGCGACGATAAAGCTCATCAACATGGGCAGCAACCGTAAAAGTATCTTCTTCGTCGAGACCGGCACGGGCTGCGGTAATATCGGTCATAAAGCGCACCGCAGGTCTGCTGAAGCGTTCTCTTTCAGGTATCATCGCCTCCTGAAAAATCAGCATACCCGAAGCATCAAAGAATCTCGGAAACAACGACGGCTCGAAGCCGAAACTGCGCAAATCAATGATAACCCTCCTGAATTCAGGTGCGGGAACTGACTCATCAACTTTGACGCCAGCGGTCCAGGATGCAAGAAAGCTGACCGGCTGCATTGACTGTGGGCGAAGCGCCGCCAGATACAACGCAGAGCGCAGGCTCATTTTGCCGGTGAACGGCACATCGATGCGGCAGCGCACCATGCCGGTAATATCGGGCTGAAAGAAGGTTTTGGGTGCCGTCATCAGTACCAGACCCAGGCGCTCTTTCAGAGCAGTGTTGGCCTGCAGAACATGCGCGACCTGCTTTCCCTCCATCAGGGGCAGTTCGAGAATCTTTTCGTAGGCGTGGTGCAGCGCGTCCATCCAGGCGCGTGAGCGTTCTTCATCCCATGAAGATTCGCTTTCCCAGGGGGTGCCGGCCAGCCCGAAGACTTCAAGCTTCTGTTGCAGAAAAACGCTGGGTTCGACAAAATTCTCCGCCCACAGTTCGCAGGCGGAGAACAGCAATACAAAGATCAGAATGGCCCGGGCCATGTTTTTTATCACGATCAGTCTCCTGTCAATCAAAGGTCACATGCGCTCCAACATGGTGTTCACTGACCACTTCGCCATCATAGAACGAGTAGTCAACCCGGATATGCGGCAGGACATTCATACCAAAACCGAGAGTCAGTGTGCCGTTCAACGACCCGATGCGCATGGTCAGGTCATTTTCGACGAACTTCTTTTCGACGCCGATGCGGTATTGCCGCTCGTTGGCATCAGGGGTATTGGTGATATTAAGGGCATCGGCGGCAATGGTGGTGCCTTTGGTGATCTTGTAGGCAGTGCCGAGATTGAGGCTGACGCCGTCTTCATCTTCATTAGCGCCGCTGACGCTCTGCAGAAGGTTATCGATAGTCAGACCGCCGGTAACGCGGTCGTTATAATGATACATCAGACCGAAGCCGAGCGAGAATATATCGCGTTTGCTGTGCTGCATGAGGCTTTTGATGTAGCGATCAACATTAAGCACTCTGAGTTTGAGGCCACCATAGAGCTGTTCGCGTGCGAGCATGCGTCGGGCAATCGGAAATCTTGTGCCGAATGCCAGTTGCAAGTCTTTAACTTCGCGCCGGGTTCCCTGGTATTCGCCGCCGACCAGGTTGCCGAATTCGAGGGAACGGTTATCCTGAGTGTATGAAACGCCGTAGCTGTATTTCGGTCTTCTCGGCAGTGGTTCTTCGAGAATGTTGTGTTCAAGATAATCGGTAATCGAGAATTTGCTTTCGACGTTATCTTCATAGATATGGCCGGTAAAAGCCAGGTTGGTCCAGTCGTAGATATCGCGTTCGTTAACCTTGGCCTGCAACGAAGCCTCGCGCCCCTGAATCTGACTCAGGCCGGCCGGGTTGAAAACGGTTGCCGATTCATCATCAGACAGGCCGATGAAAGCACCACCCATGCCCCTCGAACGTGCCGACTGCGCGAACAGACCGGTCGTCGAAGCGACAAAAAACATCGTTAGTAACAGCAGCAAACCTGCCATTCCTGGGGATTTCTGTCGATTCATCTGCGGGGCCCTCCTTGAGGAAACTGATTCTGGTGCTTTTATGTTAATCGTCATTAGTTCGTTAAAATCTGAGCGGGCATTGAATGTTTTACTGTTCATTTTGATTTCTTTACTGGAATAAAGCCGTCGGGTGCCTTGGGCAAGGGTTTGAAACCAGTTTTTGAAGGCACCGGTTTGAGGGGAACGAAACCGCCGGCAGCGGGTTTTTTAACAGGCACGGCCTGTTGAGTGATCACAGGCGGTGCGGTGCGCAGCACGGCGGCTGGCTTTTCGGGAGCAATCACTGCCTTTGGCGGTGCGGAATCGACCAGAATATTTTCAGCATCGGTCGGAGGTTTTACCGGCGGCCTGGCTATTGACGGGCTTTGGCGCTGCCCATCCTTATACACAAATGGAACTTTTGCGTAAACGATATCTTCACGATATGGCTCTGAGCGGTAATTACGCAGCAGGGCATACTGATCATCGCCTTCAGGAACGATCATATCCATAACCGGCGGGTCACCGTAGGTATCGTGGCCGCCACCAAAATCATCAAAACTGGCGAAAGCACGCACGTCACGGTTCAGCAGGCGGTTCGGCGAAACAATCTTTTTATAGCCCATGGCCAGGCACTGGTAACCGGCATTTTCAGAGATGCGCGGCAGTTTGAGCTTTGAAATCTTGATGATGACCTTATCGCTCTGCACTTTGACGTAGTCAGGGTAAACAATGTCATCAACCTGGTTCTGAAACGATAGTTCGTCGGTCTTGTCACGCAGAATATCATAGAGTTCGTATTCTGAAAGCGGCGAGATGAGAATCATCTTTTCCCAGCCTTTGTTGTCGGCAAATTCGAGGTCGCGACCCGGCAAAGCTCTTTTGTAACCGGAGTTTTCAATACCATCGATATCGATGTAGATATCCCAGAGGTTTGCAACAAAGCCCTGGTCTTCGCTTTTAGCCGTATCTGGCCATTCGCGCATGATGTAGTTGCGCATCTGAATTTCGAAAACCACGACCTGGCCTTCTTCATAAACAGTGAACTTCTTGATGTCGAAAACGCCGCGGCGCATGCGCTTGTCGCTCGGGTAGAGATAATAGCCGGGGCCTTTATCGTCACCGGTATTGTCTTTGATATCTAGCCATGAGCCGGTTTCGTAGTAATAGTTAACCTTTTGGGCAAAGGCTGGCGTGGCAGCGCCGGTCAACACGACCAGGCACACAGCCAGCAGCAGCAGTTTTTCAAGATTGGTTTTCATTAAAACTTCACCTGAATGACCGAGTAGGTTCCGTCTTCAGACTCCTGGTAGGGGTCTTTAACCTGGTTGGTGGCCGTGATATTGAATGCGTATTTCTGATAGACATTAGTGGTATTAACGTTTTTGAACACTCTGGTGTAGACGCCGTCACCCAGAACTTCATCGCCGTTGGTGGCATCATCGTAGAGTTTTTGGGGCTGCCAGTTCGTAAAATCGCCAACTACGGTCGGATCTTTAACTTCTGAGAAGTCAGAAGCTATGAGAATCATTTTAACTTCACCGCTCTTCTTCGACGAAATCGTCGTAGTAGGCACTTCAAGCAGGGTGAGCGTCGAAAGATCGACCGGAATGGCCCGGGCGTGAAAATTCTTGCCCCTGAAAACCAGGTATTCCCGGCCATTGCCTTCCATTGAGAAGCTGTAAGAACCATCGCTGTCGAGCTTCATGCTGCGAGAACCCTTGCGGGTGGCGAGGATTACTTCATTGTAATTCACACCGACCAGGTCACTGGTAACCTTACCCCTGGCGAGTTTAAGAGTTGATTCGGGAATATAGAGCGTAGAGTTGCCATTGACCGTGGTTTCCTTGTGCGGGTCACCGGCGGTCGTCGTTTTGCCATCATTTTTGGCGTATTCGATAGAATACTGCTGGTTACCGGTTTTAAGATTGTTGAGACGCAGGGTAAAAATACCGTCATTGGCAAGCACATCGCCGTGGGTGCCGTCGTCAAACATTTTTTCGCTGGCGGTGCTCCAGGCGGGTGAAATTGATTTAATATTGAAGCTGACGGCATCAGGAAAGTCAATGATAGATACCATCCAGATCGCCTCACCCACGAGTTTTTCGCGCAGAGTGATATCGGGGGCCGTGACGCTCTTTTCTGAAATCGCATCGACCCAGGCAAAATTGATATCAAAGTCCTTGCCACGTGCGATCAGCAGAAAGCGGCCGTTTTTGCGGAATTCAAGCGAATAGTCACCGCTGTCATCGACGTAAGCATACATCGAAGATTCACCGGCCACGGTTACCTTGATGCCGGTTGAAGTTTTTCCGGCCGGCACCACGACTTTACCGGTGACTGTGGCGACCGGAATAACCAGAGATTCCTGAATGCAGCCGGTAGTAACCAGAGCAACCAGGGCCAGAAACAGTGCCGTCAGTCTCTTTTTCATGTCTGCCAATCCTAGAAATTTGATTTTGCCTCGAAGATGAACATCTTCTGTGTATGTATATCTTCATAATCCCTGCCGTTATCAGTGCTGCTAACTGCCCAGCGCCATTCGGAAGGGTAATCGTAACCGAATTTAAACGAAATCGTCGCGTCTTTATTCACGTCGTAAATCAGTTCGCCATAGAGGTTTTCGCGATCAATCGTATCAGAGAGGCCGTCTTTGAAGTCGATAATGCCGCGTGAATAGAAGGCGCGGCCCCTGAACTTGTCAGTGAAATTCTTCTTCAGTTCGGCAAGAATGGCGTTGGCCAGGCTCGATTTGCCGGTTTCGAGGTTGTGAACGTAATCAACGTGTTGAACGCCACCGGTGAAACTGGTTGTCGAAGTCAGGTTGTAGGTCGCTTCGCCGATGTAATCGACGCGGGTGTTTTCTTTTGGTGAATTCACCCATTGAACCTGATGTTCAACGCTGCCCTTGGCAAAGACGCGCGGGTTAATATCAGAGTTGACTTCGAAGTAGCCAACCCGTTCGTTATATTCCCAGGTTTCACCATTCTGCTCGAAGATATCATCTGGGTCGCCGAGCACAAAGATCTTGCCCTTCGAACTGACCGAATCACTGAGTTTGAGGTTCAGTTCAACGGCATTCGATGTCCAGCCCTGTTCATCCTTAAGGGCATCCCATTTCTGCACAAAGTCGTATTTGAGAGTGGTGTTGTCGGTAAAATCTGAGAGCAGCTGGAAAGTGAACTTGCGGCCAGAGTAACCATCGGTGTCATAGGCTTTGTTCGGGTCAACTTCCCAGGTTTTTGACAGGTAGGTCGCTTCGACTGAGAGGTTGTTGGCCATGGCCAGGAGCTTGTTGCCAAAGTCGTAGTTAACCGAGAAGCGTGTCAGCTTTTCCCCTTCGAAGTTGGGGCGGCCGTAGTTTTTGTCGTCGAGGTCAAGAGTGTAGGGGAAATCGCTGGTGTCGCCTACGTCATAGGCCCAGACCGGCGCCATCATGGCCCGGAAATGCCGACCGAAATCGTAATGTTTGACAGTGCCAGTGAAGCCGCCGTTCTGCACGCTGACGTCAAAGCGGGAGCCTTCGTCGCCGAAGTTCTGTTTCAGCTTTTCTTTGCTGGCGGTGTCAGTAAGATAAGCGTTTGAGGTGAGAAATTCGGCGCTGCCGGTGATTTTGCCGGCGCGGTCAGTTGAATAATTAAGATCGACGCCGCGCACCGTGTTTGAATTACCGCGGGTTTTGTAATCAAAAATCTTTTCAGCGAACGAAGTGCCCACCGAGAAGGTGTCTTCGCTGAATTTTTCGGGGAGTTTCCAGACCATGCGGCCCGAAACCATGTCTGAATTGTCGCTGTAGGTATCGCGAATGTCGCTTTTCAGAACTGAGCCCTGATACGATACGCCGCCCTCTGAACCAGAAACTTCGACGCCCTGATACGGCTGAATTACATCGGTATCTTCAGTCAGAATGTTCATCGGGTTATCGAGACCGGTGGCCGATTCGCCTGAGAACACCCTGACCTTCATTGACTTGGCCTTGCTCACCAGGTGCAGTTTGTTTGAGCGCACGTAGTTATCGTTCTGAATGTATCTCACGTAGTCATCCACATTGTCAAAGGGGTTCTGACCGCTGTTGCCGGCTTCATTGTATACAACCTTGTTCCAGGTGCGGCCCTTGATGTAACCAAGCAGTTCATAAAAGGTTTCGATTTTATCGCCAAACGGCTTGCCGGTGAACTTCAGGTAAATCTGCTGATAAAATGTAACCAGGCCGGGGTCGATAAACGATGCTTCGTCGCCGGCTTCGTTCCGGCCAACTGTTGATGGCTCGACTATGTACTGGCCCCGACCACGATAAAACCCGGTGATTTTCATCTTGGGAATCATGTTTTCGAGGTCTTTGACCTTGTTCTCGTTATCGATCATGCGGCGTTCAAGCGAATCGACGCGCACATCGAGCAGGCCGAGTTCGTCTCTGAATTCTTTGGTAAGCCGGGAAAGGGCGGCACGCTCTTCTTCGCTGGCAGAGTCAATCGTGGCTTTTTTCTCTTCCATGCGTTTGAGAATGCGAGCCAGAATCAGTGCGACGTCGTAACGGGTCGTGACTTTGCGGCCTTTGAAGGTGCCGTCCGGGTAGCCTTCCATGTATCCCTGGCTGATAAGGTAATCAACGTCGGAAAAGGCCCAGTGATCTTTCGGCAGATCCTGAAATGCTGTAGACTGGGCAATTACGGCAACTGGCAACAGCAGGCACAGAAGTGCCGCAACAAACCCTCTAAACAGGGAAAATCTGCTTATAATCTTTGTTTGCCTCATTCTTTTTTTTACTTTTCCTTGAGAATTGGAATGCTCCAAGTCCCTTATCGACAGTTTCTGTCAAAAAAATGAGTTTTTTGCACGGGAAATTTGTTATCTGATATATTCATTCTATGCACGACGAAAAACTCAACGTCACCAGTTTTTTTGAACTGCGCCTGCGTTGGCTGTTGCCATCGGCAGCGGTGGTGTTTATCGCCATGTTGATTTTGAATTCACAGAAACTGTTGCTGCAATTGCCTGGCCCGGCGTTCATAATGGTCGTTTTTCTGGTTTATCTTACTATTACCTGTTATACGGCCGGGTTTATCACCAACCAGTTTTCACGATTAGTAAAAATAGGTTATCCGACCGTGATTCTCTGGTTCTACCCGACGATTGCCATGCTGGTAATCACTGCCGGGTCATGGGGTTTTCTGATCGCGTCGAATCGTTGGCTGGGTCGGGGTTTCTGGAGCGACTGGCTTGGGCTGACCGGCCAGGACACCACTTCATTTTTTTCGGCATGTTTTGCGGCGATGCTGGTCTTTGTGGGTCTGCAATTCGTCTTTTCGATGCTTAAAGTTCTTCGCTGGATACTCGATATTCCGGCAGGGCACATGCAGGCTATCAATGCGAGCATCAACCCGTTCAGCAGCAACGTCAAACAGGAAATTGGCCATGCTCTTGAACAGGTTCGCAACGACAGCGATAAAATCAGGGAACAACGTGGCCAGGCGAATCGCCTCAATCGCAGCGCCCTGCTGCTTATGATGCTGATCGCTGCGGCGGTCGGCACCTGGATCATCTATTATCGGCCGGCGCTGATTCTCTATTACCGCGCCGAAATTCAGCTGCGCACTTTTCGCGAACCGGCTGCCGCCTGGGAAACCTTTCGCCATCTGGTGAACAAATACCCTGATTACCGTTTCATTGATACGGTCACCTACCGGATGGCCTGGATACTTGATCGCCGCCTCGAAAGATACGACGAGGCAGCAACTGCTTATGAAGATTTTCTGCGGCGCTTCAGCATGAAAAACGTCTGGGCTGACGAAGCGGTTGCCGCGCTGGTAAGACTCAATCTCGATCGTCTGAATCACCCTGATCTTGCCCTGCACTGGATCGACGAATATCTACGAAATTTTCCGGGCGGTGTGATGTTTCTGCACATGAAATTATACAGGGTGCGCGCCCTCAACCAGACCGGCGCCATTGAAGATGCCCGTCGAGAGCTTGCCCTGTGCCATCGCCTCTACACCCACCAGAAGATTCAGATTATCAACAGCGAAGATCGCCTGATCGATCTGATCAGCTTTGCTGATGCCCTGGCGGCTGAAGTTCTTCAGCCGACTGCCAGCGAATGATTTTCAGGGCAGAGACGCGAGAAAAATCTTGATCAGTGGCCCGCTGAGCACTTTAGCCAGACCGAGGCCACGCCGGGTGCGCGAGGTTTTCTTGCCAGACTGGCGCAACTCTTCAAGAAACACCTCTTCGAGCACCATACCAGCCAGCAAACCGGCACTGCTGCCATCTGAAAAAATAACTGGCGCCCCGCTGTAACCCTCAAAAACTTCAAAATCAACGTAAAAAACCGGTTGGGCCGCACTTGGCAGCACCGGAAAACTTGAAACCACACCCTCACGGACAAAAGCAAAACCTGCCCCACCGCTGGCTTCGCCATAAGGATAGCCAGGAATCAGCACCCGAACGCCGCTTCCAAAGCCAGCCCGGTCGAGTCGGCCATCGTCAGCTGCGAAATCCCGGGCCAGCACACAGCAGTCAGCCTCACCTGGCAAGCCAATCTTAAGCGCCGCCAGGTCGAGTTCGGGGCTGTGATGAAAAAGCGGCCGGCCGCCATCGCGAATTCTGATCTGCACGTCACCGGCGTAAAAAACGCCGCGAACCTGACGGCGCATGCCGATGCGCACCTGCTCGCCACGCATACGGTTAAGAAGGTGGCCGGCGGTTACCAGCCAGGCCTCATCAGAAGAACCACGCCCCTGCATCAAAAAAGCGGTGCCGCATACCGGTTCCCCAGAACTATCAGTGCCGCTGATGCGCATGACCGACCGCAGAACCGGGTCAAATGGCGAACCAGCCATAATCGCAGCTGGCAGCCCGAGGCAAAATAAAAACAGCAGCACCGCCAGAGTGGCACGCCGGCTGATCTTACTCATTATCAATGTTTCCGCCAATCATCAGCAAGACCTTTTTATGAGAGCAACTTGCAAAATTCGATTTTGCTGAGACTATTTTATCATCTCGTCAGCCTAAAATTAGTGGCAGATTATTCTGAGAATTTTTTTTGAGCATTCAGATGAACATACTGGCGAGAACCTGGTCAGCCACTGCCAGGCCCTGATCGGTAAGTAACAGGCGGTCACCCACCTGTTTGAGATTGCCAGCACTCACCTGCCGCAGCCAGGCATGCTCGAATTCAGGGGGTTGCGGGCCAAACCTGGCCGCCAACGCCGGCAAGGCAAGCCCGTCATTCAGCAGCCGCAGATTCAGCATCAGAAATTCATTGCGCCGGTCAGTGTCGCTGAGCATTTCGACCTCCTGGGGTTCAGCATGCAGCCAGCGCTGCAGATCAGGCGGATTAGCGCTGCGCCGGTTGCCACAGCACGAGACAGCCGATGGGCCAAGGCCGATGTAATCGCCGGCCTGCCAGTAATTCAGGTTGTGCAGGCAACGCCGGCCAGGTCGGGCGTAATTTGAAATTTCGTAATGCTCAAAACCATTACTGACGAGCAGATCACGAACCGCAAACATTTCTTCGGGGCCGATTTCGGCAGGGTCTGGCAACAACCCGGCCTCAATGCGCTTTTGCATCGGGGTATTCTCTTCGACGGTCAGAAAATATGCCGAAACGTGTTGCAACCCAAATCGCTGCAGCAGACCACCTAGCGCAGCAGTAAGCGAAGGGCAACCCGGAACCCCGAGAATAAGATCAATGCCTACGTTTTTAAGACGCGAGCAGGCAAGATCAAGGGCGCGATGCACTGAATCAAGACGGGCATGGCGGCCAAGCAAAGCGAGTTCGGCGTCATCAAGGCGTTGCACGCCAATACTGAGGCGAACCCCAGGCAGACTGGCCAGAAAATCGACAGTTTCTGCGGTCAAAGTCTCGGGGTTGGTTTCAAAGGTGATTTCAAGGGGTGGCGTTGGCGAACACCAGGTCTGAATAATCTCGACCAGACGGCGAACAACCAAAAAACCTGACGCGGTCGGGTTGCCGCCCCCGACAAAAACCGTGCTGATGGCGGCTGGCCACCGGGCACGCGTTGCTGCCGATTCCTCGGCCAGTCTGGCCAGATAACGGTCGATATCGCCGGCCTGCGGGGGCGTCGAGTAAAAGCCGCAATAATCACATTTGCTCAGACAGAAGGGAACATGCAGATAAAGACCTGCAGAATCAGCGACAAACCCTGTCATAATCACCTGCTAATATTGAATACTGAATAAAAAGAGCCGAGCCATGGCAACAGCAGAGGCAGTTCAAGACAAGCCACCACGATTATCAGCACCACTGACACCGGCCTGATCAGGTGTTTTAAAGCGCCGGCGCAATGTAAGAACCAGTTTTTTGTCAGCCGTGCGGCTGAGAAAAACCAGCGGCGAAAAACCGGCAACCGCCACCTGCCTGAGAAAAAGAAAAATCAGCAGAACCGTCAGCACCAGGTTGGGCCAGGCGTTGATTTCCCACTGGGAAGACCAGACCAGTGCATATTCTGAAAAGGGAAAAAAGTAATAAATCGGCCATTGATAGCCATCTGGCCCGCGTGCCCCGACAATATCGCCAAGCAGGTGCAGGTGAAAAAGCGCCGCACACCACAATGCCAGCGAGGCATTTTTCCGCCAGCGCCAGACAAAAATCGTCAGCAGCAGGCAAAAAGGCAGGCAATGCCCGAATTTATGGTGAAAAGCGCTGAACAACTCGGCTTCGCCGCCCCTGACAAGATCAACGAGGGCGCCGGCCGCATCTATATCAGGTACGAGCGAAGCTGCGGCTACCACCGCCACTTCAGCCGGTTGTCGACTGATGCGGTTGCCGGCACACCAGCCGATCAGCGCATGCGTGATAATATTCATTCTTGCATCCAGCGGATAAATTATATAGATTCATGTTAGCATTAACAAAACAGTTTGGGGGGCCGTCGAGATGATTTTTGCTCAGATCAGCATCGGAAAAATGCAGAATTATTCTTACCTGTTCGCTGACCCGGTGAGCCACGAAGGCCTGGTTATCGACCCGGCATTTGACCATGAGCGGATTTTAGCGGTCATCAAAGAGCATGGCGTCAACCTGACCCAAATCGTTCTCACCCACCATCACTTCGATCATATCAATGCCACGCCTCAATTAAAAGCGCACACGGGCGCTGAGGTCATCTGTCATCGCGACACTGCGCCCCTTCTGCACGGCGGGGCCGCTTATGACCGTCTCATTGATGATGGCTACAGTTTTAAACTCGGCGACAGCGTAAAAGTCATTTGTCTTCACAGCCCGGGGCATGCGCCGGGTGCGCTCTGCCTGGTTGTCAATGATCAATGGCTGGTTTCGGGCGACACGCTTTTCGTTGGTGATTGCGGGCGGGCTGACCTGCCTGGCAGTGACCCGGCGGCTTTATTCAAGAGTTTGCAGCGGCTTAAAGCACTGCCAGACCATCTGGTTGTCTGCCCGGGTCACAATTACGGGCCGGCGCCAACCCGCACTCTTGGCGAAGAAAAACGCCTCAACCCCACCCTGCTGGCCGACAGCCTCGAAAAATTTTATCAAGTGCCCTGAATGCTCACCATTCGTAGGGAGCGCCCTGTTTAAGCGCCCAATAAGCTGCGTCGATCCAGCTTTTTTCGAAGTCGGCTTCGCTGATCTTGAAAACCTGATTGAGGGCGGCGCCAAACTCGCTGCCCTTGCTGACCAGTTCAATGAGTTTCATCATTTCGGTGCAACCCTTTTCGAGGTTGCCTGACTTTTTAATCAGATAAGCCACCATCAGGTAAGCCTGTGCCGTTGCCGTTTCAAAAACCGCCGGCGAGGTATACCCTTCAGAAAAAATGCTGTTGAGCATATTGGCTGAAGCCAGCTTTGCGACGCGGCTTTCGAGGCTTTTCTGGGCGATCAGCATGCGATAACGCTGAGCCATCGGGCTGGCCGCCAGGATTTCGGCGAGACCGATCTGCATCCAGGCGGTGCGTTCCTTGTTGGCTTTTGCTTCGGGTATCAGAATCTGAATAATCAGCCGGGTAAGTTCGCCAGCCAAAAGGTGCCCGGGCAATTCTTCGATCAGGGTGCCCATTTCTTCGTCGCCGAGGGCGTCAAAATTAGACAGAATGATGTTTCTGATCATTTCAGAGTCGTAGTAGGCAGAAGTTACGGTCAAGGCGGTATTTTGGGGTTCATAGAGGGCAATAGTCGGGCCGAGACCCTCAGCCGAAAGAAAATTAACGAAAATGGGCACACTGAGAGTGCCGATTCGCGAGGCTATGCGCTCATACATGCGATTCAGTTCGGTGGCAATCATGGTGCGTCCCGAAGGGTCGAGGCCAGGGCCAAGGGTAATCTGAAACATGCCATCGCCGGCGACCGGGGCTGAACCATTTGCGGAACCAGCGACCACCGGGTTGCCGCAAGTCTGGGGCAGCGGTGTCGCGTTTGATTTTTCGGGGACCGGCATCGGCATAAAACCTGGCACTGACGCCTTAGCGAGGCGATTGTTGACCTCGGCGAAGAGCGTGCTGTCATCGCCGAGCGCCGGGAACCCCGAGAGGAACTTCAGCATGTCGAGACGGTCTGGATTCTGCTGAAAGCCCTTGCGAAACCATTCGAGTGCTTTCGGATTATCACCGGTCTTGAAATGATAGAATGATTCAAGGTAACAGTACATGCTGCGTTCAGATGAACGGGCACGCCATTCAGTGAGCGCGGCCCTGGCGTCAGGCATGCGGTCGCTGAGGAGCAATAGTGAAATATAGCTCGGGTAAGCCTCGGGGTCAGTAAAAGGCCTGCTGTTGGCGGCATCGCTGAGAATAACATTAAGTTCATTGGTTCGACCGCCCTGAAGAGCGAACAGCCCAGCCGAGAGGCTTACCGAAGGCAGATTGTAGCCTCTGCGAAAAGCACGCGCCAGCCTTTTGGCGGCTTTGTCGGTATCTTCACGCTGCAACAGGTAGCCGACCCACAAGAGTTCGATTTCGGGGTTGCCAGGGTCGCGCACGCCGGCTTCCTGAAGTGCCTGGCCGGCTTCTTTGATTTTATGAAGCTCAAGCATGATGCGTGCCTGGGCGATAAAAGCATCAGGGGAATTCGGGTTGGCCTTATTGAATTGCTCGACCAATGAGAGGCATTTGTTCCACTGATCGATATCGTAAAGGGCACGAAAATAGCTACCGGCAGAACTCGCCGGGTGGGGATCGTTGATCATGGCCTTAACGAAGAGCAGAATCGGCTGGTATGGCGATTTTGCAAGATTCTGCTCGGCAATATTCAAGGCATCACGGTTTCGGCCAAGATACCAGGCGCACAAAGCAGTCAGAGACGAGCCATCCGGGCCTGGATATCTTTTTTCGTATTCTTCGGAAAGGGCGAGCGCCAGATAGAACTGCCCGCGCTCAATGGCTTTCATTACCGAATCGAAGTGGAGTTTCGGGTTCACGATGCGATCGAGCAGTTTTGGCAGAGCCTCAGAAATTTCGGCAAAATGGTCGGCCAGTCTGGTCTGATCAACGGGAATCGGGCGCGGGCGCGATGGCAATCGCGACAGATAACGCTGGGCAACCTTGTTTACGAGGCTTAAGGAACTGGCCTTGCGAAGCCATTCTGAGGCCAGCAGAGGTCTGCCAGCCTGCAATTCGATAACGCCGAGCAGATTCAGAAGATTCTGACTGCGGTTGCCATCAAAATAAAGACGCAAGGCGTAGAGCCTGGCGTCATCAAGCTGCCCCGAAGCCATGGTCTGCCTGGCCAGCCGATACAGGTCTTTTGCCGAAAGCAAATTAGGTTTGGCAAAGGCCTCCTGGGGGGTGGCAGAGATTGCGCCTTCGGTCTGAGCCCTCACTGAAAGCGGTAATGAAAAAATGCAAAACAACAAACATAAAGCTGCTGTGGTTATTCTGTTCATGTTTTTATTATAGCAGCGCCAATGCCCTGAGCCAAGATACTTTTAACCCGAACTGGTCGGGCCGCTCAGTTGCTTGAAAATCAAATATTCACAGGCTCAAATACGATGGCGGTGACGCAGGCGTCTTTCAGCTTCTTCCTTGATGCGACGCTTGTCATCCTGAACTTTTCTGGCGAAATCTTTGGCCATCTGCTCGCGTTCTTTGTTTGAAAGCTGCACAGCCTGGCTTTCGCGCAATTCTTTGAGTTCGCCGCCATCAAGCCACAGGCCACCGCAACCATAGCAGGTATCAACGAAGATGCCGGCGTTTTCGCGGTATTCGTGGCGTTTCATTTTAATTCCACACTTGATGCAGGTGATTTTATCACGGTTATCAGCATCTCTCGGGGTTTCAAAAGACAGCAGTTTCTGCAAAACAGGGTCATCGGCGCCCTCTTCTGATGAGTCGAGCCTGAAAAGTTCGGCCGCGTCAAACCAGATGCCACCGCAGCCATTCACGCAGGCTTCGAGTTCGGTTTCACCGACTTGCACGGTTTCAAGGGCTTTGCCACAAGCAGGGCAGGAAAAACCATCGTTACTATTCATTGAATCCTCCGATCAGAGAAGTTTTCTGGGCCGCGACCATCTGACAAAGCAGCCCAGCATTTCATTAACAGCGTCACCATCAAAATACTCGGGGTCGAATTTGCCGGCGGTTGGCTGAACACCGGTCGACCAGGCTACCATCGAAGCGTGCTGCCGGCTTTTCGGGTTTCTGAGAATTTTGCAGAATTCTTCATAACCCGGAGGCCCGCCGACATCTTCGGGTGGACAGGCCCGTTCGCCTTCAAGACAACTGATTTCGCAATCGTCTTCGCGCAACTGGTAGTTCGCGTTTTCGAGAGTCAGGCGATGCGCCCAGGACTCGCCGAAATCATAAACATACAAACAGTTATCACCCTTCTTTTTAAAGTGCTTGTTGATACGCGTTGAGCCTTCGAGAAGAGTGTCTTCATCGTCAAATTCTTCGTTGATATTTTCAACATAGCGATGGCTGCCGAAGTTGAATTCATGCAGGTGTGAGTCTTTCCAGCCCATGGCAATCTGAATCACATCGTGCAGGCGGTCGAGAGAGAGTTCGGCCGGCACAACAATACGGCGCCAGATCAGCGGTTCGATCTCCATCATCTCAATTTTGATAATATAAAATTTCTGCTTCATCAGGTTTTCCTTTTCGTCGGCGTTGCAGAAAAAGCAACCATCGCCTGTCGCGATTGCTTTATTATACACCAGCAACACTGGCAAGCAAACTTTCTTTGTCTTAATTCTTCACAACCTGATCAGAACCCTGGTGAAGTTCAGGGCCGCAACCGCTTATCGCCGACTGTCAGGCTGAGAACCGCAACTGGCAGCAGTTTGCGATCACGGTTGCCGGCGTATTCAGAGAGCATTATGGCCGGGTCAGGCTTTATCAGGCCACAAAACCCCGGGCGGCCATTTATAATGACCTCAACCGGCCGTGAAAAATCGACAGAATCATTGAGCAGACGCAATTGCAGGCGGGTTACCCCTGATGTTTCGATCTTGAAGCTGTTATCGGCGCGAATCGCCCGAACTGCCGCTGATGGCACCTGGCGGGCGAACAGGTAATACATTTCAGGCTGGGGCAGAATACCCGGCAATCTGACCGACCGGCCATCGCGCTTGACCACAAATTCAAAGGGTTCCCCGCAGCGTGCCTCTTCTTTGGCTGCCTGCAGACTGAAAGAGTCGGTGATTTCTCGACCACCGGCCCGACGCAGCACATCGCCGATTCGCATACCGATTGCTTCGGCATAACCGTGCCGATCAACCCGGCTGACCTTGATGCCGTCATTCGCTCTGATTCCTGAAAAGCCCCAGGTAATCACTTCGCTGGTCATGATGCAATTATGTTCAACATGCCAGTCGGCGAGGCCAGTGGGGCCCAGATCGGTAATTGCCAGCCATCGACAAGTGCCATAGGCGCGATCACCGGTCTCCCAGAAGATGTGATCGGGGGAAGGGTTGCGACGGTTCTGCCGCAAAAAGCGGGCAATCAATGGCATTTCGCTGGCATGATAGTCAAATGCGTGGGTACCGGGCAATCGTCTCCATTCAAGCCTTGCACCGGCTCTGGTTGCCATTTCGAAGGCCGGGGCCATGCGCCGGGTCGGAAACAGGTCGTCATCGGCGGTTGTGACTGCGTAAACCGGTGTCATGGCCAGGTTTGGCGCGTAAAGCGGCAGATCAGCATCGAGACTGCCCGCCCCCATGTGCCCGTTAAGGGCCACAACTGCCGCAAAATCGTCGGGTTGCAGCATGGCATTAAGAAAACCGGCCGAAGCACCGTCAGAAAAGCCGGCAAGATAAACGCGGTCGTCGTCAATGCAGACATGATGCTTTACGTTTCTGATCAGTTGCCGCACGTTGGTCATGCCAACGTCATCCCACCATGTCGCGCCTTCCTGGCCGAACGGAAACAGCAGCACCCAGCCCTGCGAACGGGCCAGGGCCAGCCTTGGCGATTCTCTGACAACTTCGACCGGGTTTTCATAAATACTTTGCCGCGACACCCCGCCATGCAGGGCTACCAGCAGTGCCCGTGGCCGGGCCAAAGCAGCTGAACCCGGCAAATAAACGACCCAGGGCCGTTCAACACCATCGCTGCCGACAACCTGGTTCAACAGCAGCATCTCTTCGCCGGCCCCGCCCAACGGTCGCCCGGTCAAGTGGTTAATCAATCGAGAACCTGGCTGAAAAAAGTTCTTACGCCGCAACGAACGGCTCTTCAGGTAATCATAAAGGGCCTGCCAGTCAGTTACCCCGGCGGCAACAGTTTCGACCTCAGCACGGCTGTATTGCTGACGGGTCACATCGACGCGGGCAAAATTTTCGTAACCGCGCTCAAGCAGGTTATCAACAGCAAAGCGCCAGTCAGCAGCCGAAGCGGCCATGGCAAGGCTGCAAAAAGAAATAAGTAAAATGAACTTTTTCAATAGCCCGCTCCAGGATTTATAAATTATTGCTATTTTATGCCGAGACAGCTCAATAGTAAATGACCTGAAGGCTCAAGGCAAACATCGCCTAAATTTTCTCAAAAGCACTTCTGCCCGTCGATGCAACCTCAGAATAAATGCACAAAAAGGGTTTTCATGCATTTAGACCCGCCTCGCCTGCTGCAAATTTTTATGCCCTACCCCAGGCCGCGGTTATGCAGGATTGCCGAAGCAGGCGGTCGGTGGTATCATCAACTTTGTTAATGAATGAATACCGGAGAAAGCCATGCAGAAATTTGCGATTACCATCGGTTTGCTGCTGTCGATATTGCTGCTGACCGGCACCAGTCTGCCGTAACCAGAGTTTCGCTTCTAAAAACCGCTCCGCGCACCTTCTGCCCGCCAACAACATGTCAGAAAACCACAAAACCCTGATTGCCGCGATGAGCGGTGGTGTCGATTCTTCAGTCGCGACGGCTCTTTTTCTCGAAAAGGGCTATAAGGTCATTGGCGTCACCCTCAAAATGAAAACCTGCGACGACAGCCGCGAGAAAACCAAGTCATGCTGCGGCCTTGACGACAACATTCAGGTCAGGCTTGTGGCTGAAAAACTTGGTATTCCACACCGTTTCATCGCGGTCCGTGAAGAATTTTCCGAGCAGATTCTCCGCTATGCCTGGAACGAATACAAAGCGGGTCGCACCCCTAATCCATGTATTCTCTGCAATCATTACCTGAAGTTCGGGGCCGTTTTGAGCCGCTTTGCCGCAGAACTCAATGCCGATGGCATCATCACCGGGCATTACGCGATTATTGACCGCAGCATACCCGGCCGGGCAAGACTTTTCAAAGGTGCAAACAGCGAAAAAGACCAGACATATTTTCTGTCGGCCCTGACCCAGGAACAGCTTAACCACTCATATATGCCGCTCGGCGATCTTGCTAAAACCGATGTCAGAGCTATGGCTGCCCGGATTGGCCTGCCGAATGCCGCCAAAAAAGAGAGTCAGGATGCCTGCTTTGGTTACAAGGATGAAACTTTTGCCATGACCCTGTCTCGTTACTTCAACGACAAGCCCCGGCCTGGTGATCTCGTCGATACCGATGGTCAGGTCATTGGCAAACATGCCGGCATACAGTTTTTTACCATCGGGCAACGCAAGGGCCTGGGGGTAGCGCTTGGCCGACCTGCCTACGTAACCGACATCGACCCGGTCAGCAATCGCGTCACGGTCAGCACTGAATCCGACCGGTTACTCACTGCAAAATTCACCGCATCCGGCATGAACTGGCTTGATTTTGACCATGACAGCCTCGAATGTGAAGTACAAACCCGCTACCGCCAACCGCTGCAAACCGCCATCGTTAAGCGGCAAGGCGAACTGGCAGTCGTTGAACTGGTGAAACCTCTGGCATCAGTCACTCCAGGGCAACGGCTCGCCATTTTCAAGAATGGGCAACTGCTGGGCGGCGGCTGGATCGAAAAAAGCTGATCAGCCTACCACTTTGATTCCCGCCAGATTTCAGGCCTGACGAAAACAGCCAGAGCCATGATTTCAAGACGGCCGGCCCACATCAGAAAAGTATAAATGCTCTTGGTTACCCAGTGCAGATCATAAAAACTGCCCATCGGGCCGAGCTTGCCAAACCCGGGCCCGATATTGCCAAGAGTGGCAATGGCACCTGTAAAACCTGTCATAATATTGCTTTCTATCAGACTGGCCAGGGTGCCGCCCACCGCAAAGAAAATCAGATACATGGCGACGAAAGAAAACACCGGCTGAATTTCGTTTTCTTTGAAAATCCGCTTTTCAAGCTTAACCGTAACCACTGCCTGCGGGTAGATCGTCTTGAGCAGAACCTTGCCAAGGTATCTGAACAGCAGAAGAAATCTGACGACCTTGATGCCACCACCCGCCGAACCAGAACAACCGCCGATAAACATCAGCACCAGCAGCACCACCTTAGCGCTGTCTGACCACAACTCAAAGTCAACGGTCGCCGACCCGGTGGTAGTCATGACGCTGATGTTCTGAAACAGGGCAATTCTGATGGTATCGATGATGCTCGCACCGCCCGAACCGTTTTGTGAAAGAACCCCGGTGAGAATAGCGGTTGCCACCAGAATGATCAGTGCGTAAAGCCGCAATTCAGGGTTGCGCAGAAACGACGCGTAATTGCCACGCATGAATTTGACCTGCAGAGTGAAGTTGGCGCCTGCAAGAAACATAAAAACTATGATGATCCACTCGGCAATATGGTTGTTATAGCCCATAATGCTCGACGCATGCGGCGAGAACCCGCCTGCAGCCATGGTGCCGAACGAATTAGCAATCGAGTCATTGAGCGGTATTCCTGACAGATAAAGAAGAAACGACAGCAGAGCGGTGAGAAAAAAATACCAGCCCCAGAGATGCCGGGCAGTATCGCTTATTCGCGGGGTGAGCTTCTCTTTAGTGGCTGAAGAAGTTTCGGCAAAAAACAACTGACGTCCGGAAATGGCAAAATGCGGCAGAATAGCGACAAACAGCACGAGAATTCCCATGCCGCCCAGCCATTGGGTGTAACCGCGATAGAAGAACATCGAGCTGTTAAGAATCGAAAAATCTGCAAGAATAGTGGCACCGGTAGTTGTAAAGCCGCTCATAGACTCAAAAAGACTGTCGGTAAAGCTGATGCCGAAACACATATACGGAATCGCGCCGACCAGAGCAACGGAAATCCAGCTGAGAGTGACCGCCGCCATGCCTTCCATGCGATTCAGATCATCGAGATTCTTGACGTGACTTGCCTGCCAGGCGATGCGCCCGAATAACAGGCCGGTCAGCATGCATAACACAAATGCTCCGGCTGAATCGAGCTGTTGCGAAAGCATGGCAGCGAGCAACGGAATCACCATTACCGCCGAAAACCCCTGAACAATAATGCCAATCAGCGAAAAAACAATGCGAAAACGTATCATGCCATTTACCTGCCGTCTTCGCTTTCCTGGGCGGCAACGGCAGTTCGAACCGTTTCGGCCAGGAATTCAGCCAGAGTTTTTCCCTGGTCTTTAGAGCAGAAGACCCGCAGATGATCTTTTTCTTTTAATTTGTCTTCACCGCCGGGCACCAGCGTATGACCGCCCCTTCTGATTGCTGCTATAATTACGCCTTCGGGCAATTTAAGATCCATGAGACGGCTGGGTGGGAAATCAGCGGGTACGACAACCTCACGAATCTCGGCCTTGCCTTTCTCAAAGATTGTCAGAACATCAATGCTGTCATCAGAAATCTGGCGGCAGACGCTCTGAACCGCGTTCAGCTGGGAACTCAGGGCGACATCAATGCCGAGCTTTTCAAAAAACTCAATATTATCGCTTGAATGGGCACGGGTGATAACCTTTTTAACATTGAGGGCCTTGGCATGCATTGAAACAAACAGGTTGCGTTCATCATTGCCGGTTACCGCCACCAGACAATCGCAGTTTTCGACCTGTTGGGAGCGCAGAAATGTGACATCGGTGCCATCGGCATGCATGACCAGAATGCTTTCTGAAAGACGCTCGGTGAGGAGCTGGCACTGAGGCAGGGATTTCTCGATGATACGCACTTTAAAGTGACTGAATGGCTCGAGAGCTTTGGCGAGAATAAAACCGACGTTGCCCCCACCGACAATAACCACATTCATGGTTCGGCCCGGGTTGGGGTTAAAGCGACTTTCAATCTTGCGCATGCTGGCTTCATGACCGATGAAGATGATTTTGTCGTTACGATAAAGCGTGGTCAAGCCATTTGGAATAATTACCTGATCGTCACGAAAAATCGCCACAGCCAGAGCGCCACGCGGAATGCCGAGATCTTTGACCTTCTTGCCAACCGCGGAATTTCCTGTTTTGAGCCTGAACTCAAGAAGCTTGAGGTCTTCGTGCTCAAACACCTTGACATCTATGGCGCCCGGAACAGTAAGAATCTGGGCGATATATTCGCCAAGCAGCATTTCAGGCCAGATCAGCCGGTCAATCGCCAGGTGCTCGCCCAGCTCGCCGGCGAAGGTTTCAAAATAATGGGCCTTATTGACAAAACAGAAGGTTTGCGCTTTGCCAAGATGCTTGACCGCCAGACATGAGATAACGTTCACCTCGTCTGAATGTGCGCAGCCGATAAAAGCATCGGCATCAGCCACGTTGGTTTCTTGAAGCACTGCCAGACTGGTAGGATTGCCGTTAACCAGCTGCAGATCAAGCTGCTCAAGCTGCTCAACCGCGTGTGGGGCTGATTCTATAACATGCACGTCGTTTTTGCCTGCCAGGGTTCTGGCAAACAGCATACCAATTTCACTGCCACCCGAGATAACTATTTTCATGATGTCGACTGAGATACATGCAATATTACGCTGAGCTGAGATTGCTGCACCTGCCAGATCAGGCTAGCTGCCAGGCAAGGCAGGGCGGCAGAGTTGAACCATGCAATCTTTATGACAGCTGATTTTGCAAGTTGCTCCTTTATCTTTATTAAAACTTTGACTACAAATTTCGAGGCGCCGGGGTCACCTGATTATTTGAACACCGGGTAGAAGCCGCAGCAATGTGCAAGCAGACCCTTTTTTTCAAGTTCAGCGGTCAGCTGTGCGAATATTTCAGGGTTCTCGGGCAGAATTAACTCGATTATTACAACGGTATCCCATGGTTTTTCAACAAAATTAAGGTTATGGATATCGGTAACTTCGAGTTGTCGGTCACGCATCAGGCCAACAATATCGTAAATATGCTCGCTGCGCTGGTTGAGTGGGCACATTAACGTTGTCTTAAGCCCGGCCCGGTATTGCATTGGTACAGACGCAGAAAGGGTCAGAAACTTTACGCGGGGCATCTGCTCTGATTTGATGCCAGCCTTGATCACAATCAGGTTCTTGTAAGTTTCGACGAGCTTGGCAGGAAGAATAGCCGCCACCGGGTTAACGCTTTCGAGGTTTTCGCACACTTCTGACATGCTGCGGCAGATTTTGACCTTGAGGTCAAACGAAAGGGTGATAAAAAACTGGCGCATCAGACGTAACATTTCGCTGGTCACGCAGATTTCGTGAGCTTCAGAAAGATCTCGGGCACTGTTGGTAACCACACAGAATTCGGGCGCGAAATTAAACTCTTCAACAATGCCGAGTTTGCCTGACATGAGTGTTTCAACGAGGGCGAGGCGATCTTGGGAATGTTCGGGAGTAAAAGTTGCAAAACCAAAGTTAGCCTGATTTCTGCTGAGTTCGGCACAAAAATCTTCAAAGTTATCAATGGTATTAATATCAGCGCTGTGACCGAATCTGGCCAGGGCTGCATCATAAAACCAGCCGCATTTTTCACCAAGAACACTGATTCGACCCTGCCCCTGGGCAGCCCGACAGGCCGAAACGACTTCAACAAAAATATTCTCGATACTACTGCGGTTCAGGCCCTCAAGATTGTAGTGAGCCAGATTTTTAAAGACATCGGCTTCGCGGATTGGGGCAAAACAGGCTTCAAAACCAGAGGCGCGTTTAACGCCACCTATTTCGCGGGCCAGATCAACTCTCGACCTGATCAGGTCAATGAGGTTACGATCTACCTTGTCAAGACTCTTTCTCAATTCCTCCAGGGGGTTGCTGGTCATGTTTACCGGTCCTCTTTTGCATGGATTTATATTGCGGGCAACTGGCATCGTTTTCACGGCAATAAGGCATGATGGCGAACTGGCAGGGCGCACCGGCACTTCTGAAAATCTGCGGGGCGACGGCACGAACCGCCTTGAGCATGTCAAAAGCCAGTTGCCTGATTTCCCATTGTGCCTTCAGACAGCAACGCTGCTCAAAAAAATTGAACAGGCTGCGGGCATTCATCGTAAAAACAAGCTTTGTTTCAATAGCATTCGGAAAAATATAACGGGCATCTTCGGGCGCCACGCCGGCGTTAACCATGAGGCGATAGGCTTCGAGCGTCTTTTGAACGGCGTCATCAAATATCTGTCGGGCCTCAGGGTGATTCGCAAGCGAGGGCGGCACAATATATGGAAGAGATTCAGTCTTCATGTAGTTTACGTAGCGCTGGCTTTCCTGGGAATAAGAGGCAATGCGGTGCCTGACGAGCTGATGCGACAATGCCCGCGAAATACCATCAGCGCTGAAGGTAAAATCGGCGTGTTCAAATGGCGAGAGATGATTGCGCTGCCGCAAAAAACCAAGCAGTCGTTCGATCTCTTCTTCTGAGAGGTGCTCTTCAATGTCATCGGCGGCACGCGAAGAATAGCAACGTCGGGCAGCCAGGGCTACCAGACGATCCGGATCAGGGGTATTTCGCAGCAGCAACAGGGTCAAAAGCCTTTTCCTCGCAACGTCATAATTAAATGCGTAAAAATCTGCTGCCCGGTATGATCAATACGGGCAGCAGATTCTCACAGCGAACAAAACGCCGGCTTATTCAGCCTTGACTTCGGCTGGAGCAGCTTTGGTGGCTTTTTTGCTTTTCTTGGCGGCTTCGGCTTCAGCGACCTTTTTATGGGTTTCGAGTTTGGCTTTGAATCTTTCGACGCGGCCAGTGGTGTCTACGAAACGCTGAGTGCCGGTGAAGAATGGGTGGCAGGCTGAGCAGACTTCAACCTTGAGCTCAGTCGCGGTTGACAGAGTGGCAAAAGCGTTGCCGCAGGCGCAGGTAACATTGACGAGATTGGTTTTCGGGTGGATATTCTGTTTCATTTCGGGGGTCTCCTGTTAAAATTCTTTTGAAGCTTCTTCGAGGCTGTCATAGGTTTTGATAATATGTTGCAGCTGAATAAGCTGGAAAATACCATAAATATACGCGTTCAGACTTATCAGAACAAGCTCTCCGCCGGCATCGCGCAGCTTTTTCAGCGTGCCGATAAAAAAGCCAAGGCCTGATGAATCTATGTAATTGGTTCTTTCGAGATCAAGAACCACTCGCACCTTATTTTCGTCAACCAGCTTCTGAATCTGTTCTTTGGCAACCGGTAAGGTCCACATGTCGAGGTCGCCGATCAGCGACAGTACGACGTAGCCTTTGGTCGCTTCTTTTCTTTCGAAGCTCAGTTTATCTTTTTCTTTCTGGTCGGTCATTTCATCCTCCACGGGGGAATTGGGCACAATTAACTGTGCCTTGGGCGGCTGCGAACTATTTCGATGGCCTTGCAAACTGCCATGGTGACGTTTGCCTGCCATTGAGAAGACTCAAGATCAACGTTGGTAACAGCGTTACCAATATTGGTTACCACATATTTCGGAGGCAGCGAATTCAGGGCAAGGGCAAGGATATCCAGGGTGCAACGTGGGCATTTGCAGGCGGTTTCGCCTTTTTTGCCGAGCATCTGGGTAGTAATATGCCTGACTACGCCTTCCATTTTGTTTAAAAGTACAATTTCATCCATGTTATTCTCAACCAAGTTTAGTCCTCAGGGTTTTCGGGTCAATATCGAGCAGTCGCGCCGCTTTCAGCTTGTTACCACCAGAATACTCAAGAACCTTTTTAACATACATGCGTTCCATTTCAGCCATGGTGTAGATTCGGTCGTCTTGAGGGTTGTCGCCGCTGATCGCTGAAGGTTGTCTGACTTTTTCAGGAAAATCTTCGGACTCAATCTGCGAACTCCTTGACAAGACGACGGCACGCTCAATAACATTGCGCAGTTCGCGAACGTTTCCGGGCCAGCCAAAGTTTTGCAGGGTCTGCAGCGCCTGACGGCTGATTTTCAGATCAGGTTTGTTATACTTGATGCTGAAATCCTGAATAAACCCTTCGACAATCTCGGTCACGTCTTCCATGCGCTCGCGCAGCGGCGGAATGTGAATCTCAACTACGTTTAAGCGATAGAACAGGTCTTCACGAAAGCGACCGCGCTTGATTTCATCAAGCAGAGTCTTGTTGGTTGCTGCAAGAATGCGAACATCCACCTTGATGGTGTTGTTGCCGCCGATTCTTTCGAATTCTTGTTCCTGGAGAACCCGCAAGAGCTTGGTCTGGGTAACCATCGACATGTCGCCGATTTCGTCAAGAAACAACGACCCGCCGTCGGCGCGTTCAAAGCAGCCTTCCTGACGACTTACCGCGCCGGTGAAGGCACCACGCTCATGCCCGAACATCTGACTTTCAAGGAGCTCTGAAGGAATTGCCGCACAGTTCATCTTCAAAAACGGCTTGGCCTTGCGAAGACTGAGCTGCTGAATGGTCTCAGCAACCATTTCCTTGCCGGTGCCGCTTTCGCCGGTGATCAAGACAGTAACATCGTTTCCAGCTACCTTCGACACCAGATCAAGAACATCTTTTATCGCAGCGCTTGAGCCGATTATTTTTGCTTTCATTGCCGGCAAAACCTTACATGAATGAGCTTGAGCCTTATTTTCGCGGCTTGCACCTCAAAAATATAACCCCGGCTCAGTCGTACCGTATGATGTTAGCACAGCCTTACCAGACTGTCAAGCATTCCCCTGTTCTGTAATGACCGCAATTGCAACCCGACAAGGGTACCAGAAGAGGTACATAAAAAAAATCAGGATGGGGCTTGCAATTTACATTAATATGATAGAAAATATTTGTGGCCTGAACTTCACTTAAAGATGTGAAAAGGCTCGAGATGTTTTTGGAGGAACTTGTTAAATGTCTGCAAAAATCTTTGTTGGTAATCTGCCTTTCAGCGTCGACAATCTGAAACTCGAAGAAGAATTTGCCAAATTCGGCAAAGTCATCAGTGCCAAGGTTATCCTTGACAAGAACTCCGGTCGTTCCCGCGGCTACGGTTTCGTGGAATTTGCCGAAGAAGGCAGCGCCCAGGCGGCGGTCACCGGCATGAACGATCAGCCGATCGAAGGCCGCAATCTGACGGTCAGCCTCGCTAAAAACCAGGCCTGATACTGCCACGACAACTGAATCTGGGCCTCGCAGAGCTACGGCATTAACTTAAAGGAACGGTAAAATGCAGCTCAATACTGAACTGCTGCAAAAAATCAAAGTTGCAGCAGCCAGAAATTTTGACGCTTATCTGCAGAAGGCCCTGAGTGCCTCGGTTGAACATGGGCCGTTTGCCATGGAAATGCTCGACCGCCTCCATGAGCAACTTCCACGCACCAGCTGTGGTAATTGTGGGCGTTGCTGTAATTCAGTTTCTATTTTTTCGCTCGAATACCATCGCATCATAAGAGAAGTGATGGCCACGTGGCAACCAGAACGTCTGCGCCGCCTGATTAAGTCGGCGCTGCGTTTTGATCTTCGCCAGGCTGATGCCGGCGGCGAAAAGCGGCTGCGCTGTATTTTCCGCGATGACGAAACCAGAGTCTGCCTGATTCACCCGGTCAGACCCTTTGCCTGCCGTATCTACGGCCTCCTCCAGGAAGACGGCACCCGCACATGCGACCAGGTGAGCGACCTGCGCCTGCCGGCCCGCCCAGTCAGCGAAAGCTATCTAACCGATCTTCAAAGCCGGGTTCTCGAGAACTCCGAAAGTTTCGAGCCGTTTCCTGCGACCGGCAAAATCCATTTTTTTCCTTTTGAATTCTGGTTTTTTCGTCATATTTTCACGCCCGAACGGGCCATGCAGATCTACCGCGAAATTCTTGTGCCGATGTCGACGCCGCTGACCCGCCTCTGGCACGAACAGAAAGCTGTTCCCGAGCTTCGCGACGATCTTTACGAAGACAACGGAGACAACTGATGAGCAAACTTCTGCGGGTAATCGCCCGGGAACAATGTATTGGCTGCTACAGCTGCATGTTTGCATGCAGTCGCACCTGGTTTAAATCTCTTACCGTTGAAAAAGCCGCCCTGCGCGTTAAAAATTACGCCGGCGCCGAGGGCGCCTTTTCGATCAGACCATGCTATGGCTGCCTCGACCCTGACTGCGCCAGAGTTTGCCCCACGGCTGCCTTGACGCCGCGCCAGGGCGGAGGCGTCAAGCTCGATACCGGCAAATGTATCAATTGCCGCAAATGCGTGCAGGCATGCATCGCCAACGCCCTTCAATGGGACAACGAAACCCGCATGCCGCTTCCCTGTCATCAATGCGGCGTCTGCGTCAAATTTTGCCCGAATGGCGTCATTGACATGCTCGAGATTGACCGCAGCCGAAAGGTGGAACCATGATAAGCTTTTATATGCTCGATATTGACCTGACCAGCGGCAAAAGCGAAAAAAAAGATGTTACCACCCTTTTTAACCGTTTTATCGGCGGCACTGGCGTTGCAACCGCCCTGCTCGATGAGTTCAACCCGGCCACTGATGCCTACGATCCTTCGGCTCCGGTAATTTTTGCTATCGGGCCTTTCAGTTCGATTTTTCCGGTCGCCACTAAAACCGTGGCGATGTTCAAGTCTCCGTTGACCGGCAATATGGGCGAATCTCATGCCGGCGGGCGTCTTGCTCTGGCAATGTTCGGTGCCGGTTTTCACGTCATTCGCATCCGAGGCCGGGCTGAGTTTCCATGCACTCTTGAAATTGAAGGCGACAATGTTCGCGTAAACTCTGCCAGTTCTTTGCGCGGCATGTCTGCCCTTGCGGTCGAACGGGTATTGCGCGATCACTACAAATCTGACTACAAGCGCTCAATCGTCAGAATAGGCCCGGCCGGCGAACGACTTTCGCCGATCGCCGCAGCGACGGTAGATTCTTCGCGGCACTTTGGCCGCCTGGGTCTGGGCGGGGTGCTCGGCAGCAAAAATCTTAAAGCCATCATCATCAGCGGTGGCCATTACTGGAAAATCGACGATGTCGGGCCGTTCAACGTATATTACACAAAGCTCTACCAGGCAGTTGTGGCTTCTGATCAGATGAAGAAGTATCACGATCTCGGCACCCCGATCAATGTTGTGCCGCTCAGCAAGATCAATGGCCTGCCAACACGCAATTTTTCGCAGGGCTATTTTGAGGGCGCGGCCGGCATCAGCGGAGAAACCTTTGCCGAAAAGCATCTGTCGCAGCAAACCGCCTGCGCTCATTGCCAGTGCGGCTGCATTCACATGGCCACCCTGCGTGAAAGCTTCAATGAAGCCGAACACATGTATAAAACTTTCAAGGTTTCTTATGACCATGAACTGATCTTCGCCTGGGGTTCGAATCTCTCGATCTCTGACAGCGAAGACGTGCTCAGACTGCTTTATTACGTTGAAAAGCAAGGCTGGGATGCCATCAGCATGGGCGTCATCATCGCCTGGGCCATCGAAGCCTTTCAGCACGGTCTGATCAGCACCACCCATACTGATGGGCTGGTGTTGAATTTTGGCGACGCGGCAACTTACAAAAAAATGCTCGAACGCATCAGCCAACGCCACAACGAATTCTACACCGACCTCGAACGCGGCTCGGTTTTCTGCGGCGAAAAGTATGGCGGCAAAGACTTTGCCATCGCCTTCGGCAAAAATGAAGCGCCCGGCTACATGACCGGCCTGCACGCATTTTTAGGCTACGGAACCGGTGTTCGTCACTCACATCTCGACAGCGCCGGATACTCGATCGACCAGAAAAAGATAAACAGCAGCAAAACCAGCACCGACTGGACCCACGACCTTTATAAGGAATCAGTCTGGCGTATGGCTTTGAACTCACTGGTCATCTGCCTGTTCGCCCGTAATATTTACACACCCGCGGTTGTCAGCGAAGGCCTTCGCCTGCTCGGCTTCGAACAATTTGATGAAGCTGCGGTCAGCCACGCTTCCCGACTCATTCATGCCCAGAAAATCCGACAAAAAATGAATTTCGGCTTCAAGTTCTCTGACCTCTACCTGCCGGCCCGCCTCGAAAAAGCCGTCACCACCAGCGGTCACGTCAGCTGCGCCGAATTTGACGAACAGGTCAAGGTTTATCAGGGTCTTGCAGAAGAAGACCTGAAGCTTCTCGACAGCGACTGACAAACCCATGCCTAAATCGCCTGAAAGCGCAACGAGGGCCGGCTTTTATCGCCGCCTGAGATTTCT